>JAFWQF010000087.1 GCA_017509205.1 Clostridiales bacterium
ACGCTGCAGCATGTGTTTTTCTTCTCTTTGACCTCAGGGAACAATTTGAAATATCTGTTTATTTGATCCTCCAGCTTCTCATTCTGCTCCAGAGCATAGTCGGAGAAGAGATCTTTAATGCGTCCCGTTTCCTTTTTGTCCGTCGCATCCATGATCTCCTCGAAAAGCTCGCCCTTGCCGAAATCACTCGGATGGCCATTATAGTGCCTGGTCTTTATCTGTTCGCCGATCGAAAGGTCCGGGTCGTATTTGTTGTACAAGAGCTTTGAACAGCCCGACGTAAAGATCAGTGCAAAACAGAGCACAGCCGATAATATCTTTTTCATGATCTGTCTCCCTTTTTTTATTCCGCTGATATTTTACCGCATTTATGAAAGCGCGGGGAGAAGTGTGTCCTCAATGAAATCGATCCTGTCAAAGACCGTCGGCTTGAAATATGAAGCAACAGCAACGGCCGTGTCTGTTTCAGGGTTTACGTAGATCACGTTTCCGCTGTTTCCGATCGCCGCGTAGACGTTCTTTTCGGAATGGATAATCCACCACAGATACCCGTACTGCATGCCGCGGAAATATGGTCCCGTGACTTCCCTCGGAACGGTCATGTCATGTATCCAGGACTCTGACACTATGCGCTGTCCGTTATATTCACCGCAGTTCAGGCACATCTGGCCGATCTTTGCCATGTCCTCCGCACTCATGCAGAGTCCGTAGCCCGGCGTGCCCAGTCCGTCAGGGTCCGCAAACCACACGTGCCCCTTCGGTGTCTTTTCGATGGTGAATGCCTTGTGCTCTTCCGCGGACTTCGCATAGAAGTTCTTATGCTCACGGATAGCCAGAGGCTTAAACAGATACTCGTTCGCGAAATCCACGGTCTTCATGCCGCTTGCCTGATACAGGATCCCGCTTAAAATGTGCAGGCATACCGTCTGATAGTTAAACTCATCCGTCAGGCCTTTTCTGCCGCCTAAAAGATCGAGCGATGACTTGGTCCAGTCTTCGCTGGCGCACACTTTTGACCAGGGATCGCCCTTGCATTTATATGGTGCTCTCATTGTCAGAAGATGCCTTATCGTGACATCCTGAATCGTCTTCTCACCGCGTTTGATCTGATAGTCCGGGAAATAATCCAGGACTTTGTCATCGATGCTCTTGATGAGTCCCCTGTCGATCGCGATGCCGTTCAGAAGCGAAACAATGCTCTTGGTGGCTGACATTATGTGCGTGCAGTCATCCCTTTTATAGCCGTTCCATTCGCCGGCAAAGACTTCCCTGCCGCCCTTCAAGACCACGATCTGGCATATGTTGAGCTGGGTCTTTGCAATCAGGTCTTTCAGTTCTTTTTTGTTCATTGGTCTCGTATTCCTCCGTATGATGAATACTTACCGGTAAGTTCATTTCAGTACTGACAAAAACTACGATAAATGGATTAAAAATTGTTTTCAAGCACTTTTTTGGCGGAAAACTTCAATGGTTTTCACCGTGTTATAATGAGTCTGTCTGAAGGTTTTATTCGAAGGCACATATATGCGGGAGAACCAGGAGCAATGAAAAAGGGGGTCATCGGAGCGATAATCGCCGGAGCGGTCTTTATTTTCCTGCTCTTTTTCGTGGTCCCTTTCAGGTCCGCCAAAACCTCGAACGGCATAACGACTTATCCCATCATTCCCATACTCTCTTATACCGATTACCATATTGATCCTGCACCCGCCTATCCCGGCAATTCCAACGAAAATGCGGGATCGCGCTATATAGGAGGTCACGGAGCCGGATTCTTCGGCATCCCGCTGGTCGTTGACAAATACTATGTCTATGAAGACGGCCACAAAGAACGTATCCAGATCCTCTTTTTCAGGTTCGGAGAAGACTATGAGAAGGAGAAGGCCGACAAGGAAGAAGTTGATTCATTAACCCGTCTCCTTGCTGATAATTCTGGATGCGAAAACATAAAAACCTACATAAAGAACTACGACAGAAAGACCGGACAGCTCAAAATAGCTTTTTGGGGCGTGACGGAACTGGCGCAGGCTGACAGCATTGCTTTCGCAATGAACAGCTATATTTCCGAGCACACGGGCAGCCTGATCCACAGGGATAAACCTCTTATCCAGATCACTTTATATGAATCAAAGCCAAAATATTCTGTCTATAGTTACGGATATGAATATTGCAACGTCAAGCTGTATAACGCAGGCTCCGGCGAAACGGTCCAGAGTGTTGAGATCAAATGGATCGACATTTGTTTTTCCAAAGAATTAAAGATATCCGAATTAACAAAGCTCAGGGTTCCATATACGCATATCACCGTTCCCGTTAACACAGAACCTGATGATATAGATGCAGTAGCTAAAATCAAAGGCCTGGAAGAATTAAGTGTAAGATCTGAGAGCCGCACAGTTAAGAAAGGCGGCCGCTTTTATCAGCAAGTAATCAACCCGGATTATGAGAGCTACAAGAAATACTGTGAGAGCTTTAACAGGATCAATTACGAAAAGGGATACTTATTTGCAAATATAAACATCCACGAAGGTCTCGTCGAAAAATGGAAAAAAGAATACGGCAAAGATTTCGTATATCCGGTAAAGATCGATGCAGAACTGAAAACCCTGCTCGGACCTGCCGATGAAACATTCAAACTTACTCTTAACGAAGACTATACGGTAAAACGCGACATACACCAGGGTTTCAAAAATCTCCGCTGGAACGTAATACGCGACGGCAATGAGAAACGCGATTACTACGCGGAACGCACACAGACATTTGTAACTCAGGACCAGTGGAAGAACGGTGACAAAGGCACATTTATGGTCTTCCTTACTGCTGATGTTGACGGCAAGACCGTAAGGGTAAGCAACATCATCAAGTATTATCTGGATTACTATCCGCAAGTAAAACCCGGCGCTAAGCTCGAAATGACGGTTAACGGAGAAAAAGTTCCCGTTACCTGGGAAAACAATTCATCAGTTGAAGAGCTCAAAGTGGCCGCCTTTTACGGACGTACCATTAAGATGACAAGAAGAGACAAATATAAGCAGAGCGGAAACCTGGAGACGCATATTGGCAGTAAGTACACTTCAGAACCTTTTACGGTCGGTGACATAGTCCTCGAAAACGGAAACAGGCTTGCCTTCTACTATTGGGGAAGCATAAACGAGAACAGCTGCACTAAACTCGGGAAAATAGATCTCCCGCCCGAAAAGCTGGAAGAGATGTTCTCGCACGGATTTGTGGAGATCAAACTGAAGCTGATACAGCCTGAATGATAAAGTAAACTCCCAGAAGCACTGCAAGGAAGATAATGTTGATGACGGTGAAAGCTCCGACGTAGCTGACCGACTTTTCCTTTGCCTTGGGAAGAGCGGCGTGGAACTTATATGTGATGAGACTCGCCATGCTCGCAATGAGCGTTCCCAGGCCGCCTAAATTCGTTCCGATTATGAGAGCCTTTCCGTTCTCCGTAAATGCGGACAGAAGGAGCGCTGCCGGAACGTTGCTTATTACCTGTGAGGAAGCGACAGCGGTGAGCACCGGTGACTTTTCGACGATGCCCGAGATCGCGTTGTAAACGAACTCTATCCTGCCCATGTTTCCGACGAAAACGAAGAAGAACACGAACGTTATGAGGAGCGTGTAATCTACGCCCTTGAATGCCTTCCTGTCCATGACGAGCATTACCGCAACGAGAACGCCGAATGCGATCAGGAAGTGGATGACTCTAAGTACAACCAGAAGGCTCAAAACGAACAGCACGATGCAGATTGCAACTTTGACAGCGGAAATGCTCTTTTGTTCCTTAGGTTCCTCATGAGTGATCTTCATGTCCCTGCAGAGCACGAAGACAGCAATGGTGACGAGTATCAATGAGCACAGTGAATAAGGCAGCATCAGAAGCGTGAAGTGCCCTATCTCCATGTTGTAGTGCGTGAAAAGATAGATGTTCTGCGGATTGCCGATCGGCGTCTGCATGCTTCCGAGGTTGGTCGCAACTGTCATGAGGATAAGGGTGAAAGTCAGTGTCTTCCTGTCATCAAACGACTTCATCAGCGCGATCGCGAAGGGTACGAGAGTTACAAGAGTAACATCGTTCGTGAGGATCATTCCGAGGAAGAATGAGAGCCATACGAGTATCAGCGAAACGAGGCGCGATGAATGGACCTTCGAAAGAAGCTTGTTCGTGAGCTTGTCGAAAACGCCGAGGATAACGAGTTCAGAGACTACGAGCATCATGCAGAACAGGATCGCTAAGACTCTGAAATCGATGTATCCGATGTATTTCTCATCGGGGTGCACGAAGAAACAGGACACTATTGCGAGTATCCCGGAGATGAATAATACAGGGTCTTTCTTGATGCGTTCCAACATAGCAGGCAGATTGTATATCTGCAGATTGCTTTTATCAAGAATCACTTTTGATATTTTTTATCGTACGGTGAAACATTCCACTTTTTGCCCGTATAGGCATCGATAAACTGCTGCTGTTTGTAGATTATGTTCAGCGCGTTTTCAAGGAGCTGGATCGGGTTCATCCTGGCGCGGATATCATTTTTATCAGGATTTTCGATCATGTCGTACTGCCAGAGTTCCTTGAGAAGATCACAGGCTTCCGCGATCGTTCCTATCTCCCATTGGGTGAGGCTTGACTTGAAATTCTCATCATCGCATAAATGGGAAAACACAATACAGGGATTCTGCACGGAAAGATCTTTCAGTGCATCTTTCAGGGTTGCGGGCGTTTCATAACCCGTAGTATCGCTGGAGTTCAGCCCAATGTGCGCCAGCTGTCCGTTGCTGTCCAGTTCAAATCCGAGTGTAAACATAAGATGCCTCCTTTTATGAAATGGTTATTGCCGTGACCTTGCAGTCTTCAAAGATCGCCTCGTTTATCAGGCTCTGAAGCTCTGAATAGATGCCTCTGACGCCGTATTTTGCAGTAAGCCTGACAAGCTCTCTGCACTTTTCTTCCGTAACATGAATGTCTATCTGATACTTTTCGGCAAGACGTGCAATGGGACTGTAGCGCACATCAGCGAGCATCATTGCGGCTTTGACCTCATCCATGGGCTCTACTTCAAGTATTCCTCCGTTGATTCTGCCGATAAACTCGTTACTGAGCAGATCTGATCCGCAGATCATCTCACGGGTTATGGGACTTGTTGAAGATACAGGCTTTATGTCCTGATCAAAACCGATGCTGTTCTTCTGGTCTTTCTTTATACTGGCGAAGGTTCCCATAAACACGAAATTCACCCTCGAGGTATCAACAAGTTTTTTCGAATTATGACCGTCGTCAACGTAAAGCTGGCCACCCTCCATCATCTTGAGGAGCTCGTTCATTATCATGAAGCCGACGTCATCGCCTTTTCCGACAGCCTTATCGATCTCATCGATAAAGATCCACGGCGGATTTGCCGCGTTTGAAGTGTCGACTTCAAGAAGACACTGTGAGATGGTAACACAGCCTTTGAAAGATATCGGCGTGACTGAGGTCGCATCGAAGATGACCATGTTCGGATATACTTTATTGAGGATCCTTGCGAGCTCGGTCTTGCCGCACCCCGAGGGACCGATGACAAGGAAATTCGTTTTTGTCTCCAGGTTGATCGAAGACCAGAGAGCTGTGGAAATGGCCTTTTTATAGGCTTCACACCCGTAGAGCCTGTTATCCAGATATCTGTAGATCGTTTTCGGTGAATGGAGTACAGGGAGGTTGTCCTCCGGTACTTTTTTCAATTCCGGGGCGGGACACGTGAATTTTCTTCTGTCATCCCACCAGGGTAAATCAGTGTTCTTTGCCATGTTTTGAATCCTCCTTGGTAAAAAATCCGGGGAATCAAAAAGCGGCCACACAGACAAAGGCATTGCTGCCAGAGTCTGTTCGCCGCTGCAAATACTGCATATTGAAGGAACTGAAATTCAGGACCTTCTCATCCTGAGCTGTTACGTGAGGCGTCAGGTACGGAAAAAAATTAAATCCAAAGATCAAGTCTCACCGCGAAGCTGCTATTTGATTGTAAGGCCATTATATATCACGTTTCGAAGGCTTTACAAGCAAAGGAATTTTATATTTCGCGCATCTCAAAACTTCGGCAATATTACCCCATATTTCACTTGTTAACTAATATATTTGAAGTGCTATAATCCGCTCAATAACTCAAAAAGAAAAATCTTAAGGAGCGAACATATATGAAAAAGACGATCTTAACATCAGCACTTTGCTTATCACTTTTGGCAACAGGCTGCGTTACCAGCCAGAAGACACCGGCAAGCGAATCTGAGACTACGGCTGCTTCCACTACCGCGGAAACAACGACTGAAACAACTTCGGAAACCACAACAGAGACCACAACTGAAGAAACGACAGAGGAAACAACCACCGAGTCCGAGACGACAGAAACATCAAAGGTTAACCATCAGGCCAGCGTTGAAGTCATCACGGTAATGTCTTATTCAGACGGCACCAACGAACTCAACAGCGTATATCCAAAGGTCACCGTAGACGGCAAGGAAGCAGCGGATATCACCAATGCTCTCAAAAAGCATATCCAGAAGAAATACCCGATGAAAAAGATGGATAACTATGTTGACGGCTGGTCGACCAGGATCGCCTGGGGCGTCAAGGACAACATGCTTTCGATAGTGATCCACGCAAGTGATGTAAGCACGGACTACTTCACCAATGAGGCATTCAATTACGATCTCAATACGCTCAAGGAGATCAAAGACAAAGAGGTCACAAAGCGTTTCGGCATGAAAGATGATGATCTCTTCAGCAAAACAAAAGATGTCTTAAAGAAATACTGCTCACGCGAAGGCTACGATGAGAAAAAGACGGTCAAGACCATAAACTATGACACGGTTACACCTTATGTCACGCATGATGGAAAGCTCGGTGTTGCGGCACCCGTCTACTATGCTAAAGACTCACAGTTCAGCGGAGAAAGCAGCGTAAGATGCTTTTACTTAACAACAATGGAATATGACGCCATCTGATAAAGGTGTCTGAAAAGGGATAGAAAAATGGGAATGAAAACTGCATTTAAAAGGATCTGCGCCGTTTCGCTCTGCGTAATACCGCTCGCGCTTTCAGCCTGCAGATACGAACCGAAGGAAGGCTATACAAAAAAACATCATACATACGATGAACTCGTGGAATATGCGCAGTCCATCGATCCTGATGCCACGGTGGAAGATGATCCCCGCGATGAAAACTACCAATACAGGGATTACGTCATCTACCCCGCAAAGATAGGCGGGATCGAATGCAGCGTCGCGAGCATCTCAGTGCCCGTCTACGATTCCGACTGGGGGGAATTCGCAAAAACCTACTACAGGATGGATACGGACTACGATTTCTATGTGATAAAAGAAGTCCTGACGAAGTACCCTGATCTGGGCACTCTCGAAAACGACGATCTTCAGGCAAGATTTAACGTCGGCAGTTTTATCAGGAGCACTGCCGAGTTCAGTAAGATGTCTGAGGAAAAGCTTGATGAGATCTTTGATGAGTATAAAATGTGCAAAGAGGATCTCAGTTCTTACCCTCTGCATAAGAAGTACTGGCTCGATATCAAAGTAAACGGCTCGTCCCACAATGTTTCAGAACCCACGGAAGAACAGAAACAGAAGGTCAAAGAAAAAATGGCCAAATACGGAAGGATCTGAGCAGCCGTTGACCTGAATGTTATAATCTTCTTGTCCGGTCGGAAAGCATGCAGGATCAAAGGGACGGAAGATGAAGTTACGGCACAGGCTCTTTGCAACAAAAGACCCCTATGACAGCGGAAAGTCAGGGCTGTTTCTTGATGCCTGCAAAGAAAATTTCGGCCATCTCATCACCCATTGCGACGACTACAAAAAGATCTGCAACGGCCTTAACATCCATTCTTCAGACGACATCAAAACACCTGCGGATCTCCCCATTCTGCCCACGATGCTCTTCAAACAGCATGACTTCAAATCGGGACCGCATTTCGTCACGGCGACTTCCTCAGGAACGTCAGGCGGCCACAAAAGTGTTATAGGATTTGAATTCTCCGCCCTCATGGCAGCCATGCGCATGTCTCTGAGGGTCACGAAATACCACGGCGTAATTTCCATGAGACCCTGCAGATACATAATCATGGGATTTAAGCCAACAAGGACAAATAAAGTTGCCGCTGCCAGGACCGCCTATCTCACTACGTTTCTGGCCCCTGCGCTTAGCAGGAAATTCATCCTGAAACCTACTCCCGAAGGCGGCCTCAAGCCTGACTTTGACAGCATAGTCGAGGCTCTGCGCAAATACGAAAAAGGCAAGGCACCCGTTAGGTTCATGGGCTTCCCTTCATATACGTTCTTCCTGTTCCGCGTGCTAGAAGAAAGGAACATCCTTTTCAAGCTCCCGAAGGGCTCAAAGATAATGCTCGGCGGCGGCTGGAAGCAGTTCTATCAGGAAGCCGCAGATAAGGAAACTTTCTACAGGCTCGCGAAAAAGACTCTCGGGATCGATGAGGAAAACATCACCGAATTCTTCGGTGCGGTCGAGCATCCGATCCTTTACTGCGACTGCAGCCACCACCATTTCCATGTGCCCGTTTACAGCAACGTGATCATAAGGGATCCGGATACATTGGAACCAGTCCCGAACGGCGTGACAGGCCTCGTAAACCTCATCTCACCGCTTACAAAAGCCACTCCTATCCTCTCAGTCATGACCGATGATCTTGGCGTTCTTCACGACGGCTCAGAGTGCCCCTGCGGCGTTAAATCACCGTATCTTGAGATCATCGGACGCGTGGCACCGGAAGACATCAAAACCTGCGCGGCAGGCGCTGCGGATATCCTTGAGGGGGTGAAGGTATGATCCTCTTTGACGGAAAGATATATGAGAGCATCGAGCAGAACCGCCTCCTCGACGAGCTTGAGGTGAAGATCCCGCACATACTTCAGCGCGAGCCTTTGGCACCTGAGATAATTATCGACGCGGTCGACAGGCTTCGTGAAGACACTCTCGCGGGAAAGTTCGACCATCTCCTCACGTCCTTCCCCGAAGACACCGTCGAAAGCTACAAGATGCAGGCTGCAACCCTTCTTTCCAAAGAACACCTCTGGATGAAGGTAAAGACAGAGCTCGGAAACACCGAAGAATACACAACAAATAAACTCGAGGGCTTTTCGAGGATCAGGGTAAAGAAAGTTCCTCTCGGTGTCATCTTCCATATAGCCGCGGGAAATATGGATTTCCTGCCCGCCTATTCGCTCGCGGAAGGCCTTTTGGCAGGCAACATAAACATCCTCAAACTCCCTTCGGCAGACAACGGCCTGTCGCTCAAGCTGATAATGCAGTTCATCGAATACCAGCCTTCGCTGAAGGACTATATCTATGTTTTCGATACCGCGTCCACGGACATTCAGGGAATGAGACGGATGGCAGGACTTTGCAATGCAATAAGCGTATGGGGTTCTGACATGGCGATCGAAGCCGTAAGGGGCCTTGCACCCGCGGGCGTCAAGCTGATCGAATGGGGCCAGAAACTCGGATTCTGCTATGTTTCAGACCCTGATGACGTTGAGTCGTTGGACGAAAAACTTGAAGGACTCGCAAAACACATCGCCGCAACAAAGCAGCTCCTTTGCAGCAGCTGTCAGGTCATATACCTGGATACGGATGACATGACCAAGGTCAGGTCTTTCGCGGAGAACTTCATGCCATACCTCCAGAAGGCCGTAGATGCCAATTCCTCGCAGGAGATCGGCATCAGGGCAAGAGATACCCTCGTGGCTTACACGGCGCGTCTGAAGCGATATCTGGGCGAAGAAGAGGTATCAGACGACGTGATCCGCGGAAAGGGTACCAGCCTCATCCTCAAGAGTGACAGCAAACTCGAGCTCTCCCCCATGATGTGCAACGTCCTGGTAAAGCCCCTGCCCAGGAAAAACATCTCCAAGGTCCTCTATGAAGGCAGATGCTACCTGCAGACCGCGGGCCTGATATGCCCTGCCTCCGACCGCAAGGAACTCACGGACCTTCTCATCAGATGCGGACTTATAAGAGTTACGGGTTCTTCTGACATGAGCGCCTACTTCCCCGGCGAATCCCACGACGGTGATTACGCTTTGGACAGATACACGCGGATCATCAATATCCAGGAAGACATAGAGTAATGAGAACGGTTTTATTCATCATTGCCCAGTGCACCTGGGGAATAATCCAAACGCTGGTGGGCTTTATCGTCTTTCTGATCAACATCCGCAGAAAGCACTATATGTTTCACGGAGCGGTCGTTACCGAATGGAATCTAAGATCGAGCCTTTCGATGGGGCTGTTTCTCTTTGTGGCGTCAGAGCCCTGCGCCTGCGGGCACTGCTCAAAGGAAGAAGTCGGCGAAAGACTCGTTGTCCACGAATACGGGCACTCGATCCAGTCGCTCATCCTGGGCCCCATGTACATGTTTGCAATGGCCATCCCGTCAATGCTTTGGGCCGGCCTGCCGTGCTTTGAAAAGCTCCGCTTAAAGAAAAACATCAAATACCACAGGCTCTATACCGAGCGATGGGCAAACCACCTCGGCGAAAAGGTCTTAAAAGCAGAATCCATGAGGGATCTTTTCTGATCAGTCGTCCTTCTTGCCGCCCTTGCGGAAAGGCTTTAAGGCTTCCTTGAATTCCTTGGGGTTAAAACCGTGCGCCTCGGCATATTCGATCACATCGTTCTTGCTGAAATCGCGCATCTTATCGAGTTCGCCCACAGGCAGGATATGCTTGTCGGACGCGCTGATGCGTAGAGCCGTGACCTCGTAAGGCATTTCGTCTTCCTTGGGCCTTGAGTTCGGTATGACCGTAAGCACGTCTCCTTCAATGTCAACGATCAGGTATTCAACGAAATACGTGTTCTTTTTGCGCAGATTCTTGCGGAGGAGCTTGCGGATGCTGTCTCCGAAATAGATGGTTATCGTTTCACTGTCTTTGAATGCTTTATTCATACTGAGTCTCCCCGACTTTCTTTAGGGCAGCTTTGTAATCCTTTGACTTAACCAGGATCGTAACAAGTCCGCTTCCGCTATTCTCGCCGTATCTGCCGGCAGCAGCGCCGGTCCTTACATCAGGCAAATGGGAATCGCTGCGGCCGAACTCGTATTTGATGCCGGCTTCCTTAAGCGCGGACAGCAGACGAGCGAGCCTGTCATCGTCTTTCCCGGTGTAGATTTCCTTTTTACCAAACATATCGATCAAAACCACCCTTTTCCCCGTCCGGGGAACATTCCGAATGAAGATATTATAACATGCCCAGGGCTTTAACATTGTTACAACGCCAAAAAGGCATTAGAAAACCCGGACAAAGGCCCGGGCATCTGTAGGAAGGGTATTATGAAATGAAGTTGTCGTAAACTGACTTCATTATGTGCCCCCAACCTGAAACGAACTTGAATTTAATTGAGTGAAAACTGCGGCATTCCGAAAAATCAGCGAAAAGATCAATTTTGTCGGTAATTGTCGGTTTTCATATGGTTTTCAAGGAGCCTTACAATTATACTTTTATATGTAACCTCACGATCAGGAGAACGCATTTATGAAAGCCTACGAATTAAGCAACGGCATGATGCTCGACGACGAGAACATCAACAATAATGGTGATTTTGAAGCAGAGATCGAATGGGCAAACTGGTCCGTATCAACTGTCTTCACTCCTGACGCAGATGACCCCGGGTGCGCAGACAACGCGGTCGCCCTTTTCGAAAGAGTCTACGCCAAGCGCGAATACTGGCTCATGCTGGCCTACTACAAGCTCAAGGAAATGATCATCAGCAGGATGTCAGTCGAGGATTACGACGGTTTTGCGGTGCTCTACAGGGATGAAGAGTACTGGAACCTGCCTTTAAGCTTCATGAAGTTCTCCATTTTCGACCAGCTTCTTGAAAAATACGAACTGGACAAGGTCATCCTTGGAAACAACGGCGAACTGTCCTTCATGTTCTACGATTACTCGATGGATAACGGTTATATCGTCTCAGGCAACGAAACAGACAAGCTGACCAAGGTCGAAGGCGGCTGCGACAACTGGGACGACATTGAGCAGTAATGCCCGTTTTCAGCTGATCTCAAAATCTTTGTAACGAATTCCGGAAAAGTCCGTCTAACAGGTATATAAACCTGAAAGGCGGATTATAAATGGATCTTCAGAGTATAAAGAAAGCAAGCAGACTGCGCTGGTACCTGATATTAATAGCAGCGTTATCGGCATTCTGCTACGCCACGCTCAACGTATGGCTTCTGCCGTATTCGATCGCACATCAGCAGACCGGCGTGATCACTCCCTGGTATGTCGTTTATGCGGTGATAGGCATAGTCTTTTCAACCCCTGCGCCGTTTTTATCGGTGCTGGTCATATATCTGTTCAGGGAGAAGAAAGGCCTTAAAAAGCTGTTCAGTGACATCTTTCACACGGAAGACAAGCTTAAGACAACGGTCATTACCGCAGGCTTCTGCCTTTTCGCCCTGGTCTACACACTGCTCTGCGGAAAGCCAAATGGCGCTGAGTGGTACATGTTTTTCGTGGGATTCGCTGTTATGCTGCCTTTCGTAGGCATCGCCGAGGAAACCGGCTGGCGCGGTCTTCTTCAGCCTGAACTGGATAAAAGGATGCCGTTCCCGTTATCAACCCTTGTGACTGCCGCGATCTGGTTTGTATGGCATCTGCCGCTTTGGACCGACCCTACCTCAAACCATTACGACGACAGCATCATCGGATTCGGTATCACCATCTTCATCTGGGCATTTGCACTGGCTGCGCTCTATAAGGCCACAAAGAGCATAATTGCCTGTGCGGTATATCACACATTCATGGATTCGATCGGAGCTGTATACGACTGGAATTCCCTGTTTGACCCGTTCCCCGGAAATGCTGCGGCAAACATTTACCGCGCAGTCTGGCTGACAGCATCATTAGCTTTATGGATCTATGCGGATATTAAGGAAAAGAAGGCTGTTGCCGCCAGGAAACAGATCAGCGGATCCTTCTGACCATCATGATGTCTTTGACGTTCTTGACGCTGACACAGCATACGCCCCACTTAACGCCTGATGCATGGACCATCTGGCCGCCGCCGACATAGATGCCGACGTGGTCTGACTTGCCGTTATGATCGTGATCAAGGAAGATCAGGTCGCCGACCTTCATGCTGCTCAAACTGACCTTCCTTCCGCAGGAAGTCTGCATGTTCGAGCCGTGAGGAAGCCTTATGCCGTAATATGCCCTGTAGCAGTACATCGTAAAGCCGGAGCAGTCAAATCCTGAAGGTGATGCGCCGCCTGCAACATACTTGCAGCCGACAAAACGTCTGACAAAACTGCCGAAACCGCCGCCGCTTGACTTCTTGCTGCTTGATTTTGAAGAAGACTTGGACTTCGAACTGTTATTCGAAGAAACATGTCTTACCGGCTTGGGTGTGGGAGTAGGCAGATTGACCTTTTTGGATGAAACGCTCTTGGTAAGAACATAACCCTTGGCGTTATTGGAAAGTCTGATGTAAGACCAGTTGCCGGAAACAGAGATCCTTATGGCCTTTGATCCCTTCTTAAACTGGGCGATGACCTTTGAAGATGTGTCAGGGCTTGCATAAACCTTGACTACGCTGTCCTTTGTCCATACGAACTTTCCGTCGTAGCTCTCCTGATCATCGTCTTCAGGATCCTCACCGCGGACTTTTGCAGCGATCTCTTCGTAGTTAGCGGGAACGTTGATCGTGTAATCATCGAGATCGAAGGTATTGGGATTGCCGATCTTGAATTCTTCGGCTTCCTTCTCGCTGTCAGCCTCTTCGGCCTTGCGTCCCTCTTCGTCTTCTTCATCGTCAGGCGAGACTTCAACATTTGAATATCTGTTGGACATGCTCGCATATATGAGCGAAGGGCACTGAAGGTTGATCTTATCGGTCTGGGGATTACGGTCATCCATATTGAGAACGACCAGCGTCAACGCCGCTCCTAAGACACCACACATGATCTTGATCAGTTTTCTGTTCAAATCAGAACCTCCGATGAATGCTTTTTTACCCAATGTAATATATCAGCGCAGACGGATATAAGCAAGTCAAAATCTTTTAAATAATATATATGAAAGCCCGTAAACGCTTTGTTTTCAAGGCTTCCCGCCGAAAGCAGGTTTTGCTCATTTATTGCTATAATTAAGCAAAATTCACACAAAAAACCGTTAGCTAAGACAAACCTTGGAGACTTTTATGACAGACAAGATCAATGCGTGCGGAACGCTCGAAACAGAGACAGAAAGACTTATCTTAAGGCCGTTCACACTTGAAGATGCCAAATCCGTGAACAAAAACTGGGCAGGCGACGAATACATTCAGAAAATGTACGGAGAGCCTGTATACAAGACGATCGAAGACACTGAAAAGCTCCTGGACAAATACATCAAGGGCTACGAGAGCGGATACTATTACCGCTGGGCAGTCATTGAAAAAGATTCCGGTGAATGCATCGGCCAGGCTGCTTATTTCCTCATTGACCGGGGCAATCATTTCGGCGAGATCGAATACTGCATCGGCAAGGCTTTCCAGGGCAAAGGATATGCCACGGAAGCAACAAAGGCTCTCATAAAATACGGCTTCGAACAGATCGGTCTTCACAAGGTCCAGATCTGCGTAAGGCCTTCAAACACGCCGTCCAAAAGGGTCATCGAGAAGTGCGGCTTCACTTTTGA
>JAFWQF010000088.1 GCA_017509205.1 Clostridiales bacterium
CGGGGCTTTTGTGAATGATTCCCGTGCCTCCGTTTCTGATCCACGGATCGATGTTGAAGTGGAAATCGTCTATCAGGACACAGCCGGGTCCCTTGCAGTATTTGAGCTTCTCTCCCGTGAAAACGATGTTGACTTTGACGTCACCCAAATAGCGCCTTGCCCATTCGATCTTATCTTCGGCTGCAGTGATAATGCTGTGTTTCGGTTTGGGAATACCGGTCAGTATCTCAACGCGCTCACCGTACTTTTCGCGGATCGTGTTGAACATTTCGATGGATCCGGGCATCGGATCGAGAGTCAGATAAAAATGCGGTATCTCGCTGAGCCTTGCCCACATGCGGTCATCCTCTTCCTCCGACCTGAGCTCGAAATGCGTCAGAGGCTGTATCTCCTCTATGAGGCTTACCGCCTTGTCAAAATCGGCAAGAACACCGTCCATGTCGATGTAGATCTTACAGGTCATTCTTCTTCCTCTAACCTGAATTCCTTCATGTCATCGAGTCTCAAAAGCACCGGCTCTTCTCCGTAAGCCGTGCCCGCATCGATGTCGATCCAGGTGTCAGTGTAAACTATCTGACCTTTGTATTTCTTGCCGAAAGATCTGGTGGGCTTGTGCCCGAAAACGGTCATGACCTTGGTATAGTATGTGTCCCCCATCTTGGGTGATTTCCACATGAGCTCATCAGGCGCATAGTCCTCGATACGTTTCTTCGGATCGAAGTTTTCATATCCCGCGTGAACGAGAATGTAATCACGGCCGCCTGCGCTCACCGTCTCGTAGTAAGGGCAGTCGCGCAGGTAATCGAGGATGTCCTGCTGCGTGTCCTTCGGAAGCGCCTGCATCGCGGCAAGAGTGACTTCGCCGCCGTCTGTCTGATATCTCGTCAGATGATCGATCTTTTCTGCAGTCAGATCCTCAACGCTGTCTTCGGTCAGCTCATCGAAAACAAAAGCGCATGCAAGAAGCGCCGCCTCGTGGTTGCCCAGAATGAGCTGGATGTTGTTCTGATACATCAGCCAGTCAAGCATCGCCACGCCGCCGTCACCGTTGCGGTCAACGACGTCGCCCAGTATGTAAAGGAAATCGCTCTTTCCGAAACCTGCCTGTTCCAGGAGTTTTTGGAACCTTTCAAGCGGGTATCCGTGAAGGTCCGAGATCACATATATCATTATTTCGACCTGCTTAACTGATTTATTCTTCCCTATTATACATTCTTCAAAAATGTATAATTGTAGAAGATTGCAAAGTTGCGCACATCCTGCATTAAGGGTGCCGGAAAGGTTGGATTTATGAACTCATTTTCTGCAAAGATCCTCGAAAACGTCAACAAGGTTATCGTGGGAAAAGACGACCAGATAGAGCTCCTGCTGATATCGCTTCTTGTCGGCGGACACGTTCTGTTAGAGGACGTTCCGGGCACCGGAAAGACCAAGACCGCAAAGGCTCTTGCACAGTCCTTAGACCTTGATTTCAAGCGCGTGCAGTTCACGATCGACCTTCTCCCGTCAGACCTTACGGGCATCAACTTCTTCGACCGTCAGGCCAACGCTTTCGTATTCAGAAAAGGCCCGCTCTTCACCAACATCCTTCTCGCGGACGAGATCAACAGAGCTACCGCAAGGACGCAGTCGAGCCTTCTCGAGTGCATGGAGGAAAAGCAGGTCACCGTTGACGGCGACACCAGAAAGCTCGAACCTCCGTTCCTCGTAATCGCCACGCAGAACCCGGTCGAATCCCAAGGCACGTTCCCTCTTCCCGAGGCGCAGCTCGACCGTTTCCTCATGATGATAAAGATGAACTATCCGACTCACGATGAGAGCATAGACATCCTCAAAAGATTCGCGACAGAAGACCCGCTCGACACGCTCGCTCCGGTCACCACCAAAGAAGAGCTCGCTTCGATGCAGGAGCAGGTCAGGAACATCTTCGTGTCAGACCTTCTTTACGACTATGCCGCAAAGATCGTTGAAGCCACAAGGGAATCTTCAGACATCGCCGTTGGCGCAAGTCCACGTGCTCTCCTCGCATTCGTTGCGGCAGCCAAGGCAAGAGCCTTCGTACGCGACCGCAGCAACTGCATCCCCGATGACTTCAAGGCACTCGCAGTACCCGTTCTCGCGCACCGTCTGACGATCCGTCTGCAGCGCGCAGTCTCCAAGGACGGCAAGTTCTTCTCAAGGCGCGACATGGCGGAAGAACTTATCACGAAGATCCTCGATCAGGTTCCCTGCCCCACTGAAGATTTCAGCAGATAACTTAAGCTAAATGGAAATATTTGTACTCGTCGGAATACTTCTTGCAGTGTTTTTAGGGGAGATCCTCTATTACCGTCTGCATGCGCTCGATAATCTCAGCCTCAAAGTCGACTTCTCGAAGAACGTCGCAGACTACGGCGAGAACATCGAGCTCATAGAAGTGGTCGAAAACAGGAAGAAACTCCCTCTTCCGTTCATCATCCTCAAGTTTGAGACACCCCGCGAGATCAAGTTCTACGACATGGAGAACGCGACAACGTCAGACTTCATCTACCGTGAAGACATGCTCACGATGAAGGCCTTCTCAAAGCACACCCGCCGCATTAAGGCCAAGTGCAGCAAGCGAGGCTACTATGTTTTCCCGAGAGTCGGCATCACAACGTCAGACCTCTTCCTCATGGAGCGTTTCTCCAGGGAATTCGACAACAGCTCGCACCTCGTCGTCCTTCCCGAGATCCTCAAGGCAAACATCATGGAAATACTGGTATCCGTAACTCTGAGCGAGCTGCAGTGCCGCCGCACGCTCCTCACGGATCCTTTCTCGCTCGCAGGCATCCGCGAATACGGTCCTGGCGATCCGATGAAGAGCATCAACTGGAAGGCAAGCGCCAAGACCGGTGAGCTCATGGTCAACCAGAACGCTTCGACATGTGCCCAGAAAGTACACATCTTTTTGAACCTCGAAAACTATAATCCCAAAGGCTCCACATCACTTCTCGAAAAGTCGATCGCACTTACCTACACATACCTCCTGGAACTCGCAAAGCTCGGCATTCCTGCATCCGTCTTCACGAACGGCATCGATATTCTGACAGGCATGCCCGTGATCTCCGAGATCGATCCAGGCTCTTCCGCTGTCGATAAGCGCGGCATGATGCTCGCGGGAATTGACCTCAAGACACCCGTCATTCCTTTCGCCGAGATCCTCGAAAAGTACATAAGCTCCACTGACCAGAGCGATTTCATCCTCGTGATCTCGCCCCAGTTCAGCGACAGTTTCCGCATGTATCTGACCGAAATAAAAGCTTTGAGACATTCCCTTCTCTGGCTGATGCCCTGCTACCGTACAACGCCCGAGGTGCATCCCGAGCCTGAGATCGCTGATTCCTACATGAGATGGGAGGCTGTCGGCTATGACTGAAGACTTGCGCGACTTAAACTCCACCCGTTTCGTCAACCAAAGCCCTGACGCGGAGAAACAGCAGATTCGCGAAAACTTTTTCGCCGAAGTATTGATGTCGCTCATAATAACGATCTCGCTCCTGTCGGTCGTCATGGCGATCAAGGGCTTCAGCGAATACATCACGATCACAGCATATCCGCAGTATCTTACGCTGATCCTTGCGGCGGCGCACACATATATCAGAAGGAAATGTCCGAAGCTTCTGCCATGCTTCCTGCTGCACATAGCATCATCGGTGATCTTCTTCTTCGCGATGGTACTGATCCCGTTTACCGGCTTTGGTAACGGCAAGGCCAACATGTTCTATCTCGGCGTGATCATATTGGTATATACGGTCTTCTCATACAGTTACCGTTTAAATCCGACATTCTCGCCGAGCAGTTCACACATAATCGCTTTCCCTGCGTGCATCTTCCCGATCTGCGGCATCTTCTACGTCATGATGGGTCACCGTACGGAACTTTTCGAGAACCTCATCATGAACACGATCATCATCGCGGTTCTGTTCCTCGTAATGCGCCAGATCGCGGTATTTGACGCGAAGTACTACCACTCGATCAGAAGATCCTCAAGGCCCGTAAAGTACCTTAAGAGGCAGAACAACCTAACTGCGCTGGCTCTCATCGGTGTCTTTGCGGTCTCTCTCGTGATCCTCAAGTTCATCCCGGTATCCACACTCTCCGATCTCCTCCGGAAAGCCCTGCTCGCGATAATACCCGCGATCATTAAGTTTATCCTCTGGCTGCTCGATCTGTTCAGCTCGTTCTTCCAGGAAACCGAAAGTGCCAAAGGCGAAGACGAAGAACTGTTCATGCTCGACGGTCCGATAAAGGATGAGGCCTGGTTCCGTGTTCTCACCATCATAATCGCCATATTGATCCTGATCACATTTATACTTCTGGTACTCAACACGCTCCGCATCCTCATCCTCAATGCACCCAAATACGGCAAGAACAAAGAAACATCGAGTGACGGAAACATCGTCGACACGATCGAAGAGATAAAGCCCGAAAAGACGTCATTCTTCTCAAAGAGGCGTGACTTCGGCAAGGGTTATGAACGGCGCATACGAAAACAGTTCTATGAGAAGACCAACCGCGCAATGAAAAAGGGCCTTCCGGTCCATGCTTCGTCAACGCCCGGTCAGATCGAAAAAGTCCTCACCGCAAACGGCGATGCGGATTTCCCTGAACTCAGGCAGGAATACGAAAAGGTGCGTTACGGAAAATAATGGAACTCACTGTATTGATCCCCTGCCTCAACGAGGCTGAAACACTAGCCGTCTGCATCCGGAAAGCAAGATCGTTCCTGAGCGAAAACAACATTGACGGAGAAGTCCTTGTCTCCGACAACGGGAGCACGGACGGCTCTGCGCAAATAGCAGAAGCCGAGGGCGCACGTGTCGTCAGCGCACCCGTCAGAGGCTACGGCAGCGCGCTCATCACGGGATGCAGGGAAGCAAAAGGAAAATACGTCATCATGGGCGATGCCGATGACAGCTATGATCTTCATGATCTCATGCCGTTCCTCGAAAAGCTCCGCGAAGGATACGATCTCGTCATAGGCAACCGCTTTGAAGGCGGCATCGAAAAGGGCGCGATGCCCTGGAGCCACAGATACATCGGAAACCCCTTTCTTTCCTTTGTCGGCCGCACACGTTTTCACAGCAGGATAAAAGACTTCCACTGCGGTCTGCGCGGCTATGACAGGGAAGCAATTCTAGCGCTCGGTCTTGAGACAACCGGGATGGAATACGCCTCCGAGATGATCGTTAAAGCCGAGCTCAAAGGCCTTAAGATCACTCAGGTCCCGACGACACTGAAAAAAGACGGCAGAAGCGGCCCGTCCCACTTAAACAGCATGCACGACGGCTGGAGGCATCTTAAGTTCCTTCTGACGTATAAGAAAAAGCCTTAAGACGGCACTCTCCTATATATGGAGATCCCGTCATCCTCATTATCGAAAACAAACTCATAATCAGGATCGGATTCAAGATAAAGCTCCATCTTGCTGTTGTTCGAGACGGCAAACCAGTCGAATCCGTATTTCGCTATGAATTTCTCATAATCGATGTCACCGGTCCAGGCATCCAGAGCCTCCTGTGTAAAGGCTTTGTCGCCTGCTATGTACTTGTGGTAGAGCTCCGGCCTCGCATCGAAATAGATCTTGTAGTTGTCTATCAGGAAATATGCACCGGAATTGAAATCAGTGTAGAGCGTGACCTTGTCAGGCGCGGGTACGCAGTCGATCATCTTCTGCCTGTCATCAGACAATTC
>JAFWQF010000089.1 GCA_017509205.1 Clostridiales bacterium
ACAGGAGCGGGAAAAAGGATACGCTCTATTCATACGACAACGGGCATTTCCTCAGGATCTATTCCGTTCCCGAGAAGGGTGACTTTGACCTGGTGATCTGGAAAGGCATGAAGGAAAGCTGACGTGGAGCTGTTTTTCAGATTGGGCTGGTATGCGTTTATTTTGGCGATGGCGGGAGATATCGCCGCATCTAAAAATATCTTGACAAAGTGATATAATAAAATCCTTAAGGGTGAAGATAAGAAGGTGGCTCTTATGGACTTTCAGAAATTCGTTGACGGTTTCTACTCATCGACCTGTGTAGTTTCAATCAAAAAGAAAGACGGAGGTTACGGCGATGTCCGTATAGTTGCCTGCAATCAGAAGTTTATCGATACTTCCGTAAACCCGCCTTATGCTCCGGGCCCCAAAAGGGAATTCATTCCCGGTCAGCTGTATGACGTATATCTGCCCAAGACACCCGATTTCGAGGATAAGTGTTATAAGGCGGCAATCGAAAAGAAGACCATCCACACATACATCCATCTGAACGTTGTGGACCTCTGGTTCAACATGTCTTTTGTTCCCGTCGGCTATGAGGAAGAAGGTCTTTGCTACTGCACATATTCCACAGAACCCGCTACGGTAGATGACATCGGCATGGCTTCTGCAAGCACAACATCCGACGATGTTCTCAAGACCTGCATCAAGCTCAGGGGAGCAACGGATTTCAAGAAGACCATGAACGAGGTCATAAGAGACATCAGGTGTCTGTGCGGCTCTGAAGTCTGCTCGGTCCTTTTGGTAAACCAGGAGAACGGCACGTCTTCGCTCCTTGCGCAGAGCAGGGCTGAAAACAGTACGCTGAGGGCGCTCAACCAGTACGACAGCATGTACGATATCGCGATGTCCTGGCTCGATACGATCGGTGAGCGCGACAGCATAATCATCAAGAACGACAAGGACATGGAATACGTTAAGCAGATCAATCCGGCCTGGTATAAGACCCTAGCGGAGTCTAACGTCAAGAGCATAGTCATCTTTCCGATGAGGCACAGAGGGCAGCTTCTCGGATTCATCTGGACGACCAACATCAATGTTAATGAAGTCGCCAGGATCAAGGAAACACTGGAGCTTACCACGTTCTTTATCACATCCGAGATCGCGAGCTACCAGATGGTCAAGCAGCTCGAGCGCGTCAGCTATACAGACCTTCTTACCGGTATCAGGAACCGCAATTCGATGAATGACATGGTCGATTCGATCGTTGCGGGAGAGGCCTCGGTAAAGGCACCCTACGGGGTTATTTTCGCTGACCTCAACGGACTCAAGCGCGTCAACGACGAGGACGGCCACGCTGCGGGAGACCTTCTGCTCAAGAAGGCAGGACTGGTGCTTCAGGAAGTGTTCATCGAAGACAACGTTTACCGCGCGGGCGGCGACGAGTTCATGGTCATAGTCGAAGGTTCAAGGGAAAGCTTAGACAGGAAGCTTAAGACGCTCAGGGAAAAGGCGAGCGACCCGGATTATGTCTGCTTCTCCTTCGGTTACTGCTATAATGATTCCGGGATGGACATCCGCGACGCGATGAGGATCGCCGACGAAGAGATGTATAAGGACAAAGAGAAATACTATTTCGAGCATCCCGAGCGCAAATACAGATAAAGGGTGACACATGGGCAAATCCATTTTTTTCAAGACCATAGGTCTTTTGTATCTGGTCATCGCCGCGTGCGGTGCCATGATTGCGGGGATCATATGCAGGATATTTGATCTTAATATCGGCATCGCGATCCTGATAGTTCTGGGAGCAGCCATTCCGCTTACGGCAATAATATTCCCTATCCTCATGAGCGGTGAGAAGAACAGCAAATTCGGCAAGCTCCATACCGAGTTCATGACGGAACTGTCCAAAAACGGTTATTCCGAAAGATTTCTGCAGATAACCGAGGAGGCCGTCAATGCGCACAGGAACGGCGAGAATGTTGGCAAGGTCTACCTGAAGGATTTTGTGCTTTATGCCTGCGATTACTATACCCTGAACGGAAACTACAACAAGTCGCTCTCGCTTATCTCAAATCTCAACGAGTTTGATTTTACAGGCAAGAGTGATACGTTTATCGATTTCGGTCTGTCCGCGATGACATACTACAGCGCCCTTATGGATATTTACAGGGGATTGAACGACAAGGCGAGCGCATCAAACATGATCGGCCGCGCGGCATTCATCCTCAATAAGGATCACAAATTCGAGACAATGAACATGGGAGCCGAAGCGATCTACTACAATTACTGCATGCTCATCGAAGATTACGAGCGTGCCGGTGAGTATGTGCAAAAGCTCTGCTCATATACTTCGGCTGAAGCGAAAAAGTATTTTGTCAGATACTATATTGAGGCCGAGTACGATCTTTACCTCGGCAAAAGACAGGAAGCCGTTGAAGCCTTAAGAAAGATGGAGCCTGTAATTGCTGATTCCAAAGACCTTAAGGCTGCGTTAGAATATTTCTATCAGATGTTCCAGGTAAGACTGGGACTTAGGGAAGAAATACAGGGATAAAGGGATAAGGAGAAAAACTTATGGAAAACAACAACTATCAGCAACAGCAGTACTATCAGCAGCCGCAGTATTATACGACTCCAGGCTTCCAGGCTTCCGACCCCGTCTATTTGGCGAAAGCAAACGAACTCCTCAAGAGTGCGATCATCGCATGCGTTCTCGCAGGATTTCCGGTCTGCAGCATCATCGCCATCTTCAAGGGCATGGGTAACAGAAAGAAGGTTCTTGAGTACCTTGACAAGGGCGGACTTCACACACCGAGGATCAAGATCAGTTCGATCCTGAGCCGCGCCGCGACATACTACGGCATCGGATCCACGGTCCTTTATGCGATCATGTTCCTTTATTACGCACTCATCATCGGTTTCCTGATCTTCTCGGCAACGTCAAGGTGACGGATTACTGAATTATGTGTTCAGATTGAAAAAGCATGCAAGGTGCTATAATCGAAATAGCGAAGGAAAGAAAGCAAGTCTTTCATGAAAGCAAAAACCCCGGAGAGTGCTGGTCTCCGGGGTTTTCTTACGCCGTTTTTGCAAGGTGGCTTAAGCCTTGGCTGGTAATCCCGATATGGTGCTTAAAAACCATACAAAAACCGACAAATACCGACAATGTGAACATTGCGCGGTGTAACACTGTTAAATGTATAATGTTCTGTATAAACGGCCGGACATTTCGTGTCCGGACCCCGTAAACACGGCAATTCTCGCTTTGTGTCGTGTTAAATTCCGGCAGGATGACCTATCCTGACCTCGGCCGAAAGGAGGTACCTCGAATTTGGACCAGAAAAAGACAGGACAATTTTTAAAGACTCTCCGCAATGAGAAGGGGATCACGCAGGAACAGCTCGCGAAGCATTTCAATGTGAGCAACAGGACAGTTTCGCGCTGGGAGACCGGAAGCAACCTGCCCGATATCTCATTGCTGGTCGAGATTGCCGATTTCTATGATGTCGACGTAAGGGAGATCATAGACGGGGAAAGGAAAAGCGAGATGATGGATAAAGAAACGAGAGAGGTCGCCGGCAAGATGGCGGCCTATGCAGGCAACGAAAAGAGCAACCTTTTAAGATTCATACAGGTGGCGAGCATAGCGGGAGTATTCCTATCACTCTTTGCAATGGTGCTTCAGGGGCTTTCATATGAGCCGGACCTGAGGCGCTCGGGCGCGATGTTCGCGACATTCGCGGTCTTCATCGTGATGTGCGTGATAACGCTTTACGTAACGGGACTTCTACAGAGGATCTCCAAGCACAGAAAAGCGGTAAAAGCGGTCAAGATAATCACGATAGTCGCCATGGCGGCAGGCACACACTATCTCATTATGGGCGGCCTGATAGTGGCGCTTTTCAGTGCCTCGTTCATACTGTCGCCCATCAAGGTCACCCATGACACGGCCGATTACAACACATATATCCACAACGTCAAGCCGGCGGGCACGGAAAACGAATACTCAATGGGTACAAGGCCGATGTTCGATGTTTTCCCTGAAAAGATCGAGGTGCCCGCGACCGAATTCCAGATAATGTACTATAACCCATGGGACTCCCAGTACATCTGTTACATGACCCTGGACTACGGCTCAGGTTATGAGGCGGAGATCGCGCGCCTCAAGAAGATCGGCGTTGACGATTATAAAGGCATCTACACGGTCACCGGCGAGCCCGAGGGATATGACATAATAGCGATGGATTCAGACGAGTATTTCGGCTTTGTTTACGCCATGATCCCCGAGGGCAGTGCGGGTAGCAGCAACACGAAGATCACGTACTGCTGCGTCGTTTTCTGCAACTATGCCCTCGACGTGAACGTGCACAAATACATGCCGGACAAGTACCTGCTCCCCGGCTTTGACGGGAGCGACAGGAACCCGTACAGAAAGGAAAAGATGAAGGATGGCTGAACAGATAATAGTCTTAATGGCGGACTGGGACGAAGAGACGCAGAAGGCGCTCGGCGCGATCTATGAAGACCTTCAAAAAGAGGGATTCACGGGCAAGCAAACTCCGGGCATCCCTTACCACATAAGTATGTCGACTTACCCAATAGATAAGGAAGCAGAAGCGCTCGAGGCAATGAAAAAGGCCGCTGAAGCGTGCTCAAAGTTTGAGGTCAGCATCAGCCATCTGGGCATGTTTGCGGGCGGCAGCATTCTTTTCGCCGCGCCGGACAGAAACGCTGAACTCGACAAGCTCCACAGCTTCTGCGACATCGGGCTCCCGCAGGAATTTGCGTGGACGCCGCACACGACGATCATGATCGATGAGCCTGATGTCATACATTCTGCTCTGCCGACCGTCGTAAAGTCATTTATGCCGCGTGTAGGCACCATCAAGCGCCTTCATCTTTGCGCGTTCTGGCCGACCAGGGAGATCGCGGCGATAGAGCTTAAGGGATAACGCATAACAGTCAAAAGCCCCGCCCCTTATGTTAAAATATTATTTGGCATGGAAACCAAAGGATAGATAAGGGGGTACGGTCATGAAGTGTGCAAACTGCGGCGGAACGCTTGTTTACGATGTTGCAAGATACGGTCTTTTCTGTGAGCACTGCGGAACATTAAAGCAGCTTCACAGGCCTGAGGAAGGCATCCTCGTCGGAGGAACTGACTTTAACGCTGCGATCGCTGCGGCGGGTTCAAAATGGGGTGTTTCCAGGAAACTTCTGAACTGTAAGAGTTGCGGCGCCCAGCTTCTCTGCGACATGGATCAGATGTCGGGCATGTGCCCGTTCTGCGGATCGGCTGTCGTGCTCTCCGCGGAAGAAGCCAACTGTGGTCTCGCGCCCAATGCGATAATCCCGTTCAAGATCCCGAAAGAACCGATCACGAAGAGGTTTTACAGGTGGAACAAGTTCGCCTTCTGGTCGCCCGAGAAGTTCAGGAGAGGTAAGGTTTTATCGAACCTCACGCCTGTTTACGTTCCATATTGGACTTTTGAAACCGATTCCGTGACGACATACACCGGAAGGTTCGGATATACCGTTGGAAGCGGCGACAGCGCCAGGACCCGCTGGGAGCAGAGGACCGGTATCGTCGAAAGGCATTTCGGCGGCCAGAGGGTCTGCGGAAGCAGGAAGTTCTTCAGCGACACGCTTCTTAATTCGGTAACGGGTTTTAATACTTCCGAACTCATCCCTTATGAGCCGGAGATGCTTTCGGGCATGTCTGCCGAGATGCCTACCATAGGCGTTCAGGAAGCGTGGGATTACGTAAGGATGGTCAGCCTCAAAAAGGACATTCTGAAAGCCTGCGAAAGTAACGCGGGCGCTGACTGCAGTTCAAATGTCAGGTACTCCACCGAGTTCTACAACACAAACTTTAGGTATGTTCTTGCCCCCGTGTGGCTTGCCGGCTGCAAATACGGCGGCAAGATCTATAACGTTGCTGCGAGCGGAACCAACGGCAGAGGCAATTGCCACAGGCCGCTTTCGATCGCAAAGCTCATCACTTTCCTCTTGCTTTTCATCGCGTGTATCGTTGCTTCTAATGTGCTGCGCAAGGGCTACCTTTTCACTATGATAGGTATCGCGGCAATAGTCATATTCTTCATCATATACGTTGTCTCGTTTTTTGCTACTCTGAGCGCGCAGAAGCGGGATGAGGGAAATTATTACGAGAAGCTCGGGAATGAGCAGTAAGTACGGACGGTCATTGATTTATGTTTACTGACCTGAATGATGAGTTTGATAATTTCATATCGACGAAGTCGGTCAAGTGTCCGAACTGTGCCGCGAACATCTTCTTTAACGAGAAGATAGGCAAGCTTGTCTGCGGTGCATGCGGCGGGCTTTACGAGCCTGAAACGCTTGCGCCTTCAGGACGTTTCGAGAACCGCGACATCAGTGAAGCCGGTGAAGAGGAAGAGAACAAGCAGGAGTTCATCTGCGATTCATGTGGTGCCGCACTGGTTACCGATTACAATACTGCCGCAACGTTCTGCGGATTCTGCGGATCGCCCACGCTGATCAAGAAACGCCTTTCGAAGAGTTTCCGTCCCGACCTCATCATTCCCTTTAAGGTGAGCAAGGAAGAGGCCATCGAGAACTTTAGGGCCTGGGCTAAGACAAATAAGGGCATACCGAAGGAATTCGTATCCGATGCGACTCTGTCAAAGATCACAGGTTACTATGTTCCGTTCTGGCTTATAGATGCTGACTGCCACGCTGCTGTCGGAGGCTCGGGAAAGATAGTCGAAAAGGGAGTGGTAGCGAACTTCTTTATAGACAGGGACGTCAAATTCCAGGTCAGAAAAGTACCGTTTGACGGATGCAAAAAGATATCAAACCTGCTGATGGAAGCGATAGAACCTTTCGATTATTCGGAATTAAGGCCCTATAACGACATGTATCTTCCGGGTTTCTACGCCCAGCGTTATGACCAGTCCGCGCTCGACATGCTGGACATCATAAAGATCCGCATAGACATGTATGCGGCAGGCGCGGTTAAGCATTTCACAACGCGTGAATATCAGGAAGTTGACGTAAGTTCAACGGGTTCATATGCTGATAACTTCAGCCAGCTCTACGCGCTGCTGCCGGTTTGGTTTCTTAACGTTAAGTACAAAGGGATCAACTACGGAATAGCCGTAAACGGCCAGACCGGCGAGGCATCCGGAAACCTGCCCATAAAGAAATCGAGAGTCTATATGCACGCGATCTTCAAGTCACATAAATGGCTGGGCCGCTATCTTGCCTTTACTTCGATCTTTCCCATATTCATTTCAACCTGGATGATCTACGGATATATGCAGGGAGAACATATAAAAGAGGGTCTGGAACTGTTCGATTACCAGCTGTTCCTGGGATTTTTTCTTGTGATATGGTTTTGTGCGGTCTGTTTCGGACTGCCGTACATCCTGCCGGTCCTGAAGGCCAAGATCGGATCGTACGCGTTCAACGAATCGGTTACCATCGACAAGGCACCGGGCGTTGAGGAGTACATTGATTTCCAGTCAAAGTTTGAGATGGTAAAGAACGATACATTCTCATGCATGACCACAAGGTCTTCTGAAGAAAAGAG
>JAFWQF010000090.1 GCA_017509205.1 Clostridiales bacterium
AGTGAACTCCTTTTCAGCAGGCAGTGTGCCGTCGAAATACTTGATGGCCATCGCAACGGTCCTTGAAACAAGGTTTCCGAGGTCATTTGCGAGGTCAGCATTATATCTGTTGAACATCATCTCGTTGGAATAAGGCATGTCGGAACCGAATACCATCTCGCGGAGGAGGTGGAATCTCAGTGCGTCAACGCCGTATCTGTCGCAGAGAACGAAAGGATCGATGACGTTGCCCTTGGACTTGCTCATCTTTCCGCCGTCGCCGAAAGTGATCCAGCCGTGGCCGTATACCTTCTTGGGAAGCGGTTCGCCCAATGCCATCAGGATCGAAGGCCAGATGAGAGAGTGGAATCTTACGATCTCCTTAGCCATGACGTGCATGTCAGCCGGCCAGTATTTCTCATAGTCGTTATATGTGTCGTTCATGAATCCCATTGCGGAGATATAGTTCGTGAGCGCATCGATCCAGACGTATACGATGTGCTTCTCGTCGAATGTTACCGGGATGCCCCATGTAAAGCTCGTTCTGGAAACGCAAAGGTCCTGAAGTCCCGGATCGATGAAGTTGTGGATCATCTCGTTGACTCTGGACTTAGGGTTGAGGAAGTTCTTCTCCTCATCAAGAAGGAGCTCCTTGAGCTTGGGTGCGAAGTGTGAAAGCTTGAAAAAATAAGCTTCTTCGGAAGCGTCTGTAACGTCTCTTCCGCAGTCGGGGCACTTGCCGTCAACAAGCTGGCTCTCTGTCCAGAAAGACTCACAGGGTGTGCAGTACTTGCCCTTGTATTCGCTCTTGTAGATCCAGCCGTCTTTGTAGAGCTTTTCGAAAATATTCTGAACCGTCTTGATGTGATAGTCGTCAGTGGTACGGACATATCTGTCGTATGAAATGCCGAGTCTTGCCCAGAGCTTCTTGAAGTTTGCGACGATGTCATCAACGTAAGCCTTGGGGGTTACTCCCGCTTCCTGAGCCTTTTTCTCGATCTTCTGGCCGTGCTCGTCAGTACCGGTAAGGAACATTACATCGTATCCCTGCATTCGCTTCATTCGTGCGATACAATCGCATGCGATCGTCGTGTAGCAATGTCCGATGTGCGGATTGCCCGACGGATAGTAAATGGGCGTAGTGATGTAGAATGGTTTCTTGTCTGCCATAACGGCCTCCTTATAGTGACTTAAAGTCTAAAACTTATTGATTATAAATATTTATAGCGGTGTTTTCAAGATTTTCCGGCCGTATCCTCCGCTTATTAACCTTGGGTTGATTCGTGGCGTTGGCCGACGGATCCATTCTCTCTACTGCACTCACCATTCTTCTGCTAAATGGCGAGTGAAGTTGCGAAAATCATTCAATACGCATCCTCCTCTCCAATCCTCTCACCATTCTTCAGCTAATTGCTGAGCAGAATTGCGAAAAACTGACGATTTTCAACTTTTTCTCCAGCGCACTCACCATCCGCTGCAAGCCTGGCGAGCAAAGGTGCGAGTTTTCCATTAGGTATTTAGATTATTAAAAGCAGCCATCTTTATTCAACTCCGGGCTTGTCGGTTTTTGTAGGTATTTGTCGGTAAAATCCGTGATCAGGCACTATACGATAGAAGCATGGATACTTTTTGCGACGAATTCATCATGGCTAATCATCAGTATCTGAAAACCAAGTTGAACAGCATGCCGGCTTTCCATTTCGGCATGCACGGAGGGAAACGGACGATCCGCATTTCGGTTAAAGACCGGGACGGAAAAAGAACACGTAAAGAGAGCGTACAGGGCGGGCGAAGATATAAAGAGTATTCCGATCAGATGGCAGAACGGGAAAAGCTTTCAAAACAAATGGAATACTTTGATCACGAACTCAGGAAGCGAAGGTTGATCGTCCCGGAAAACATGATCGTTTATCCGCAAAACACCAGGTTCACTGCAAAGCTGTGGGCGGAACTGGCTACCGGATTAAACGAACTCGGTAAGGGCAAGGGGTATTACGATAACCATATGAACAACGTTGATTCCAGGGGCGAGATGCTTATTGCCGGTGCGCTTGATGATCTCCACCTCGAATATAAATACGAAGTGCTTTACCACTTAAACACTTACAGAAAGGTCTTTCCTGATTTTGCTGTCCTTATCCCCGCCCTCGGACGTTTCTTCTTCATCGAATTCATGGGAATGGCCGATGATCCGAATTACATGGACAACAACAGTTCAAGAATCGAAAACTACATCAGAAACGGTATATATCCCGGGCGCGATCTGCTGATAATAGTTGGCGACAGGGATTATCTCCCGACAGATAACGCGGTTAAACGCAGGATAATCAGTTTTATCAACGATCTTACGCTTGATTCTGTTTTTATTCCTTGAGCTTCATCGCCTGATTATAGGCTTCCTTCTTGTTCATGCCCGTAAGAGAAGACACAACGGATGCAACGTCCTTGGTGGACATTCCCTTTTCGCAGAGCATTTCTATGAGCTTATCCGCTTCGACCGTGCCTGACGCACCTGTTTCCTTTGCAGGAAGGGGTTCAAGGCATATGCAGAACTCGCCCTTCGGCTCAGTCTTCTGATAGTATTCGCAGAGCTCATCAACACTCATGCGGATGGCCTGCTCGTACTTTTTAGTAAGTTCCCTGCAGACCGAGACCTTGCATGAGCCGAAACCTGCCTCGGAAAGCTCATCGAAAAGCTTTCTGATGCGGTGCGGAGCCTCATACATGACGATAGTCTCGTGAATGTCAGTCAGCGCTTTTATACGTTTCTTTCTGTCACCGCCTTCGGAAGGTAAAAAGCCCTCGAAATGAAAATATCTCGTATCAAGTCCCGAGATTGCAAGAGCTGCCGTTACGGCAGAAGGACCGGGGATCACGGATACCTCTATACCCTTTTCGATTGCAAGCTTAACGAGATCCGCTCCCGGATCACTTATCGCAGGCATGCCCGCATCAGAGACCTGAACTACATTCAGACCTTCTTCGAGAAGCTTTATTATGCCCTCCCCGCTCGCTGCCTTGTTATGTTCGTGATATGAGATAAGGCGCTTGCCGGAGATCTCAAGTGCCTGCAGCAAAAGCCCAGTTACCCTGGTGTCTTCGCATGCAATGACATCGGCAGCTTCAAGAGCTTCCAGGGCGCGCTGCGATATATCCTTCAAATTGCCGATCGGCGTTCCTACTAGATAAAGCAATCCGTATGTTCCTCCGTATAGATCTTATTGATCCGCTCCGAGTCCATATAAAGCGGCGGTAGCACTTTGAATTCAGTGTTGGGCGAGCCTTTCTTGCCCGCGAGCAGGAAAAGGAACGCGTCCTTTTCAGCTGATGCGTGGACGCTGATAAGCCTTGACGGTGCAAGCTTATATTTTCCGAACAGTTCCATGCATTCGGGCAGTCTCGCAGGAGCCATGCACATTACAGTATAACCCGAAGACATCCTCGTTCTGGCGGAGGCGCAGGAGATAAAGTCCTCAAGACTTCCCTTTTCATTGAACCTCGCGGTCAGAACATTTTCTTTATCCGTGACCACGGACTTGTCCGTCTGATAAAACGGCGGGTTCATGAAAACGACATCGTAAAGATTGTCCTTCAGTTCGCGCGGTAATTCCCTGACATCGCAGTTATAAGCTTTGATGCGGTCTCCGGCATTGTTCAGGGTGATGTTCTCAAGAAGCGCATCGTAAGGCTCTTTCATTACCTCAACGCAATCGATTGAAGCTTCAGGCCTGCGTGCAGCTACGAGCATCGCACAGCCGCCTGCGCTGCTGCCCAATTCTAGCATCTTAGAGCTCTTCCCTTTCCTGGCAAAAGACGCGGCAAACCACGCGAGCAGAACGCCCGCGGTATCAAGCTTGAAACAGTTGTCAGGCTGGATAAGCTTAAAGCCGTTTCGTCCCAGATCCTCGATCGCCATTACACCCTCCGTTCAACGCGTTTATTATAGCACGCAGACAGAGGTTATCCTCTCCAAATAAAAGGTCCCGGAACAAGTCCGGGACCGGTTTTCTCTTGTTGTCTGTTACCTAACCTTGATCTTAAAAGTGACAGTCTTCCATGAAGAAGCCTTATATGTCGCATTTCCTTTTGACATAACCTTGATCTTGACCTTATAGGTTCCCTTCTTAAGCTTTTTCTTAACTGTGACTTTACCTGATGTCTTGTTGATGGTGATCTTTTTATTTCCCGACAACTTGACAAATTCCAGAGAACCCGGAGCTTTCGGGGTGATCTTAAGAACCTTAGAAACTTTTACGCTCCTTGTCTTCTTCCTGACCTTTGCATACTTTACCTTGGCTGTCTTGCCCTTTACTTTGAGCGGATTATTCTTAAGGAAATTGATTTTAGCGGCAGGACTTAAGTCCCAGGCCTCAAGGTTATTCATATACGCCTCAAAAGTTACGTTGACACGCATAAGATTCGCACAGTTTTTAAATGCATCTTTTCCTATGATTTTAACTGTGCTGGGAAGCGTAACAGTTTTTATGGAACTTCCTTTAAACGCATCATATTTGATTTCTTCAACGCCGTAAGGAACCGTAAACGATTTCAGTGATTTGCAGTCCTGGAAAGCACCTTCATCAATTCTTGTTATTCCATCGGGAATCTTAACGCTCTCAAGTCTAGTGCATCCATTAAACATGTTATAACTGATATAGCTAAATCCTGACGGCAAAGTAACACTTGTAAGGTCTTTGCAATCCATAAAGGCTCCGCCGCCCATGCCTTTTATGTTGGCGGGAACAACAACCTTTTTCAGCTTAGTTTCGGCAAAAGCAAAGTTTACGATGTATTTTAAACTTTTAGGCAAGCTTATTTCAGTAATTGCGGTACAGGCAAAAGCACCATAATCGAGTTTTTCCAAACCCTCATTAAGCTTAACGCTTTTAAGGTTGCTGCACTTGGAAAAAGCATCAAGACCAATGAGCGTCACGCTGCCGGGGATCGTAACAGCTGTCAGGCCATCGCAATATTCAAAAGCATATTCGCCTATTTCTGTCACGCTGGAAGGAATGGAAATGCTCTTAATTTTGGTTTGTTTACGGAAAGAACTGTTACCGATATAAGTAATCCCTTTTTCGATAACAACGATTTCAATGTCATCCTTATAACCATCCCATGGTGCTTTCTCAGAATAACTATAGTCAGGCATTTTTCCGGAGCCGCTTATGGTAATCGTTTTTTTAGTCTTATCAAAGCTCCATTCGATATCACCGATCTTTCCACCGGCGGTGGCTTTTACGTCTTTTTTCTTAGCAGATCCGGACAAAGTTTTATCTTCTGTAACTTCAGGCTGCGAATCCTTTGTTTCTTCAGGTCCCTTCGTTTCCGCAGGCTCAGCCTCTTTAACGGTTTCTTCAGGAACCTGTGTCTGCTCAGACTCTGTCTCCTTTACAGGCTCCTGAGTTTCAGCTGCTTCAGTCTCCTTCGCGGGTTCTTCGGTTTCCTTAGTTTCTTCAGAAGCCTTGGTCTCCTGCGTTTCTTTTGTCTCTGTTACTTTCTTTTCCGTCTCTTTTGTTTTGGTTTCTTCTTTTTCAGTTTCTTCGATCTTCTGTGTTTCAGATGTGCTTTCTGTTTCGTCGGCAAAGACTGGAACAGGTGACATCACCATGGATGCGCACATTGCTGCTGATAACAAAACTGATGTGATCTTTAAATGTTTCATAATCGATCTCCCTATGCTGTGTAAAACAAAACGATAACTTTTTAATTATATACTCTTTGGATCAACCTTCCCAGTAAGCTACGGGCGGGATGTCCTTTCTCTTTTCGCCATTCTTTTTAGCGAGTTTTGTCGCAGATGAGGCATCGTCATAAAGTTCCTCAAAATGCTCGTCCATCCATGAACCTTTTACGATATAGATAGTTATGTTCTTGAAGGTATTGATCGGCATGTTGGTAAGGCCTTTGTTACCTTTGTCTGATGTCCAGGATTCAAGCTCGACTTCTGCAGGGAAATATACAGCGATCTCGCCGCATTTATAGAAATCGCCTCCAAGACCTTTAAAATTCTTAAAAGACTTGGGCAGAACAACTTTATGAAGATTCTTGCACCCGTTAAAAGTTGCACAATTAAAAGTCGTCAAGCCTTCAGGCAGAACGACCTCTTCCAATGATTCGCAATTCTGGAAGCATCCCCAAGGCAGTTCTTTTACACCTTCAGGAATCACGACCTTGGTGACGTTCTTCAATCCCGAAAGGTTACCGACGCCCGTAACTCCCTCAGGGATAACGATCTCGCCTTCAGCGCCGTCTATTATCTCTTCCTTCGTATATTTCTCGGTGTCTTTCTTGAATATGCCGTTCTTTACCACAAAATACTTATAGTAATGATCGCCCTCATTTGCCTCTACAGAAATACCTGCTTTAGCGTCAGAGCCTCTTTTTGCTGCCTTCCCAGGCGCCATACCGCATGATGCAAGTCCTAAGGTAATTCCCATGACTGCAACAACAGCAATTAATCTTTTCATCTTAATGATCCTCCCTATTGGTTATAAATGCTTTTCGAAGCCACTCGTTTTATTCGCTTCTGATCTATAGACACATAACCGGGACGGATTATTGGGTGTTTTTGAAATTTTTTCAAAAAAAGCTCCGGATCTCTGAAGTGAACCCCTGAAGTTGGACAAACTTCGGGGGTTTATATATGAAACTATCTTTTGAATTAAAACTTGAGATTTATGAGAAACATCTAGCGGGATACAGTTTAAATTATTTAGCAGATGAATATCACTTGGCAAAAACTACCGTTAGACATTTTTGTAATTTGGCTGATAGACATGGTACAGACATGCTCAGGCGCAGCAAGAAAAAGACATATTCCAATCAGTTTAAATTGAATGCTATTAATAGAGTCTTAATTGGACATGAATCTTCTAAATCTGTTGCAGTCGATTTAGGATTATCCTGTAACGGAATGGTTACTGCTTGGATTAAATCTTACATAGAGAACGGGTATAATGTCGTTACTAAGAAGAAAGGCAGGCATTCTACCCGTGATAAAGAAAAAGAAGACGGTCGAAGAGCTGGAGCAGGAGAACGAACTCCTTCGCGAGCAGCTGTTGAAGAAGACCATAGAAGCCGAATACTTAAAAAAATTGTATGCCTTAACTCACGGGGAAGAAAAGCAGGAAAAGAACGACTGACCGAGGCAGTAACTGAGTTAAGGCAAGAATTAAAGTGTTCGCTGGATTATATTCTTGAGACTATTAATTCAAACGACTCACTGCCGCATCTTCCCAGATCGGATTACTACTATTGGAAGCACCGAACCGATCCGGATACCAAAAATACGGATCTTATGGATGCCATAACCAACATCTATGCCAATAACCATAAGCGTTATGGCTATCGAAGAATCACGCTGCAACTGAAGAACGAAGGCTGGACAGTAAACCACAAAGCCGTTAAAAGGCTTATGTCCAAGTTGGAACTTTACGGGGTTACTCCCAAAGCTAAATACAAGTCCTATAAGGGCGATTTCAACGGAACAGTAGATAACAAGCTCCTACACAAGAGAGTAGATACCAAGAGACACAGAACAAAATACATAAGAGATTTCAGCACAAACCATGTAAATGAGAAATGGACTACAGATGTATCTGAATTCCATATAGCAGCCGGAAAGCTCTACCTGTCTCCTATTCTGGATATGCATAACAGGGAGATTATTTCCTATAACATTTCAAGAAGTCCCAGTTTTGTACAGACAATAGACATGTTAAATAAGGCATTCAACAAATTCACTGATCTTAGCAACCTGATCTTCCATTCGGATCAGGGATGGCAATACCAAATGGCACAATACCATAAAGCTTTACGGGATCGAGGGATAACACAATCCATGTCACGCAAAGGAAACTGCTTAGATAACAGTCCGATGGAAAACTTCTTTGGGAAGATGAAGAACGAGATGTTCTATGGTCACGAATACGAATTTAAGACCTTAGAGCAGCTTCAAAAGGCAATGGAAGATTACATTGAGTACTACAACAATGAAAGAATTCAGGTCAAACTGAAAGGACTGACTCCTTGCCAGGCAAGGAATCAGTCCTTATACTCGTTTTAAACCGTCCAACAAAGTGGGTTCACTTCAC
>JAFWQF010000002.1 GCA_017509205.1 Clostridiales bacterium
TACATTTACGATGACCGCTCAGAACACTACTGTAGTAGTCACATTCAAGAAGGCTTCTTACAAGATCACTGTAAGCAAACCGGTAAACGGAAGTGCAACTGCATCACAGGAATATGCTAATTACGGCGATAAGATCACGATCACGGCTACTCCTGCAACCGGTTATGTTCTGGATACCATTACAGCCAATGGCACGGTCCTGACAAGCAACACTTTCAGCATGAGTGCTGCAGATGTAACCGTTGAAGTAACATTTAAAAAGGCAACCTATACGATTTCAGCTGTTATAGGTGAAGGCGGCAGCGCAACAATAAAACCGACAAAGGCTCAGTATGGTGATACCATAACTGTCACAACAACACCTTCCAAGGGATATGAGCTGGATACCATAAAGGTTAACGGCAAAGCGATCAGCGGAGACACGTTTACGATGCCTGCGCAGAATACGGAAGTTGATATTTCGTTTAAGAAGTCAACCTACAAGATCACAATAAGCCCTACGACAAACGGCAGTGCATCAGCATCACAGTATACAGCTAATTACGGCGATAAGATCACGATCACGGCTACTCCTGATGCCGGTTATACACTGGATACCATTACAGCCAACGGCACGGTCCTGACAAGCAATACGTTCAGCATGAGTGCTGCGGATGTAACCGTTGAAGTAACATTTAAGAAAGCTACCTATAATGTTTCAGTCACTGCAGGTGAAGGCGGAAGTGCAACGGCAAATCCCGCCAAGGCTCAGTACGGTGCTTCGGTAACAGTCACTGCAACACCTTCCAAGGGCTATATGCTGGATACCATTAAGGTTGACGGCAAAGCAATCAGCGGAGACACGTTTACGATGCCCGCGCATAATGCGGAAGTTGAGGTTACGTTTAAGAAGGCGACCTACAAGATCACTGTAAGCAAACCGGTAAACGGCAGCGCAACTGCATCCCAGAATTATGCTAATTACGGTGATAAGATCACGATCACGGCTACTCCTGCAACCGGTTATACGCTGGATACCATTACTGCCAACGGAACGGTCCTGACAAGCAATACATTCAGCATGAGTGCCGCTGACGTGACCGTCGAGGTTACTTTCAAGAAGGCAACCTATACGATTTCAGCCGTTATAGGTGAAGGCGGCAGCGCAACAATAAAACCGACAAAGGCTCAGTATGGTGATACCGTAACTGTCACTGCAACACCTTCCAAGGGTTATGCTCTGGATACCATAAAGGTTAACGGCAAAGCGATCAGCGGAGACACGTTTACGATGCCCGCGCAGAATACTGAAGTTGATATTTCGTTTAAGAAATTAACTTATAAGATTAATGTTGCGAAACCGGTTAACGGAAGCGTGTCAGTATCTGCTACAACTGCAACATACGGTGAAAAGATCACTGTCACGGCAACACCTGCAACCGGTTATGCCGTCAACACAATAAAGGTTAATGATACGACACTGACGGGCAACACGTTCAACATGAGTGCTGCAGATGTCACGGTTGAAGTAACATTCAAGAAGGTTCAGTACACGGTCACCGTTAAGTATTCTGCAGGCGGTACGGCAACAGCCGATGTTGCAAAGGCAGGATACGGCGACATGGTTTCTCTTACCTTCAAGCCCAACACCGGATATGAGATTGAGTATGTAACCGTTAACGACGAGAACTCTGAACAGGTTTTCACGATGCCTGCCGAGAACGTAACAGTATATGTTAAGTTCAAGAAGATCGATTACACGATCACTGTGGGCAGGGTAACAAACGGAACGGCATCAGTAGATAAGGAAGTTGCCAATTACGGCGATAAGGTCACCGTTACAGCTACTCCTGCTACGGGTTATACACTTGATGTGATAAAGGTCAACGGCAATCCCATTAGCGGAAACACTTTCACAATGGAAAACAGATGGACAACCGTTGAAGTCTTCTTCAAGCTCAAGGATTACAAGGTAAATCTCAAGACCGGAACAGGCGGAACAGCTACCGTTAACAAGACCACTGCAAACATGGGTGATTCCATATCAGTAACCTTTGTATCTGATCCCGGCTACCAGCTTGATAAGATCACGGTTAACGGCAATCCGTCATCTTCAGCATTCCTGATGGGAGCTTCTGATGTTGACGTAATGGTTACCTTCAAGAAGATCACATATAAGATTTCACTGACAGTCGGCTCCAATGGTACTGCGAAGCTGTCACAGACCACCGCCGTTGTAGATGACGAGATCACGGTTGAAACAACACCTGCCGAGAATTACTACGCGATAATCAAGGTCGGTGATGACGTGATCGTCGGCAACACATTCAAGATGCCTCCCATGAACGTAACTGTAAAGGTTACTTTCGACAAAGTTAAACCGCTTGATGTAGGTGAGACGGCAACGGTAGGCAATGGCGAATACACTGTTACCGCGGCAGCTCCCGAAAACGGCACAGGTACCGTAAGACTCGATAAGATCAATGATGACGGTTCAAAAGCCGTAAAGGTTCCTGACACTGTCGATATCAAGGGTGTTACCTACAGGGTAACCGCCATCGGAAACAACGCGATGGCAGGCAATCCCACGATGACATCACTTTACATCGGCTCTTATGTAACTGTCATCGGCAGCAAGGCATGCTACGGATGCAAGGCACTTGTAAAGGTATCGGGCGGATTAAGACTCAAGACCATCGGTAACATTGCTTTCGGCGGATGCGCGAAACTCAGCACTTTCGTGATCACTTCCGCAGTCCTTGCCAAGATCAGCCCTTATACGTTCTATGCCGACAAGAGTCTTAAGACGATCTATGTTAACAAGACCACCAAGCTTTCCAAGGCTGGCGTCAAGAAGTCACTTAAGAGTTCTTCCGTTAAGACTGTAAAGGTCAAGAAGTCCAAAGTGAAGAAATACAAGAAGATCTTCAAGAAGAAGAACTGCGGCAGGAAAGTCAAGGTTAAGAAATAATCTTATATAAACTGTTTACGGCCCGGAGCAATGCTCCGGGCTTTTTATTTGGCGTGACAGTTAACAGAAACTTAAATGATTAATAATAAGATTTGTAAAAGAAAGTTGTAAAATGAAAGAGTTAGAAGAACTAACAAAGTCGTCAGAGTAAACTATCTTGACTTGCTTTGATGCCTGCCCCCGCGGTAATCGCTGCGGGGGCTTTTTTATTGAAATAATATACAGGTGCAATTCTTTGCCTTTCAGAGTACAATAAAGAGCGATTTTTATTTAGGAGTCCATTTCAATGATTTGCGATACGATACTTGATGCAGTAGGCAATACCCCGCTTATTAGGCTTCACCGCATGACACAGCCCGGTGATGCAGAGGTTCTCGTTAAATTCGAAGGCCTCGAGGTCGGAGGTTCCATTAAGACACGTACAGCTTTAAAGATGATCGAGAGAGCCGAAAAGGAAGGGCTCATCGATAAGGACAGCATCATTGTTGAGCCTACCAGCGGCAACCAGGGCATAGGACTTGCTCTCATTGGCGCGGTTAAGGGCTACAAGACGGTCATCATCATGCCGGACTCCGTAAGTGAAGAGAGAAGGAAGCTCGTTCAGCATTACGGCGCTGAAGTCGTCCTGACACACGATGACGGTGATATCGGCAAGTCCATCCGCGACTGCATCGATATTGCCTATGACATGAAGAATAAGGATCCCAAGGTATATATCCCTCAGCAGTTTGAGAATCCCGCAAACCTTGATGCCCAGTATTATTGGACTGCACAGGAGATAATCGAAGAGGCAGGGAAGAAGATCGATGGTTTCGTATCGGGAATCGGTACCGGCGGAACCATTACCGGAATCGGAAGGGCGTTGAGGGAGGCAAATCCAGATGTGACGATCTGGGCTGTTGAGCCTGAGCACGCTGCGATCCTTTCCGGAGGCAGCATCGGAACGCATGTACAGATGGGAATCGGAGACGGACTCATTCCGCCGATCCTTGATACAAAGATCTATAACGGCATTGAGATCATTACTGATGAGCAGGCTCTGAACACTTCCAGGGATCTTGCACTCAAGGAAGGCATCCTCTGTGGTATCTCGAGCGGAACAAACGTAGCAGGTGCGTTAAGACTTGCGAGGCACCTTGGCGCCGGAAAGACTGTCGTTACTGTGCTTCCTGACACCGCGGAGCGTTATTTCTCAACGCCTCTGTTCGACTGTTAAATTGTTATTCACAAAAAATATATCGAAATTCGATAATTTTCTCTTGCAATTCAATAATGCGAATGCTATTCTATGCTCATGGAAAGCATTTTGAATCTTCAAGGGAGGTACACTAACATGAAATATCAAAGCGTGATCATAAGATGGTCAAAGATCGCAACACTTTTATTCATCGCCATGGTCCTGGTAGGAGATATCTTCGGTTTTGCAATCACACAGTATATCTGCTACATCTGGGTACAGTCATTTGAGCGCTCCAAGCTCATCGGACTTTCAATAGTCTACTATCTCGGAACAGCCGGTACTTATGTGATCCTTTTCAGTCTCCTTAAGCTCCTTTCGAACATGGGCAAGGATATCGTTTTCGAAAGAACGAACATCAAGCTGATGAACATCATCGCCTACACCTTTGTCGCAGTTGCTGTTGACTGCCTTGTCGGCGGTTTCATCTGGAACGGATCTTTCATTCTCGCAGTCTTGGCTCTATTCCTGGCACTCGTCGTACAGAGCGTTAGGGTCGTCTTTGACAAGGCGATCACCATGAAGGAAGAGCTTGATCTTACAATATAAGTAAAGGAGGACGATTGATATGATCATTGTGAACATTGATGTTATGATGGCAAAGCGCAAGATCTCCTCCGGCGATCTCGCTCAGAAGATCGGGATCACCCCGGCAAATCTTTCGATACTTAAAAACCAGAAGGCAAAGGCAGTCCGCTTCTCAACGCTGAACGACATATGCAAAGCACTTGACTGTCAGCCGGGTGACATACTCGAATACAAAGAGGATTAATTCATAATGGACAATAAGATTTACTTTCAAAGGGCGGGCATTTTGCTCGCCTTCCCCTTAGCATACGTTTATGCAAGGCTGATACTGATCGAGCCTCTTGAGGGTTTACCCTTTTCAGTGGCGTTAACAGTAGTATCACTGATGTTTATCCTTGTATCTGAACTGGTCAGATGCGGAAGAAAAGCTTTCACAAATAAGAATACGGGAGAGACTGTCTTCTGGTATGTGATGATGGTGCTTGCCGCGGTTACGGCATCGTTTGGTCCCAGCGAAGCGTTGTCTGCGTTTGCCGTACATCTCTGTGCCGTTTATTCGGTTCTTGTATCCAACGATATCCTGTTAGGAGACAGGACGGGAGGCTTTATACCTGCGGATCTGATCCACGGATTTTATGTAAAGTCCTTTGCGGGATTCCCTAACTTCATTACTGACTGGTCGGCTTTCAAGAGAGAAGGAGATAAGAAAAAACATAATGCAGGCGTCATTATGCTGGTCATCGGCTTTATCTTCCTTATGTTTATCTTCTTCTTCATATCGCTCGTTTTCATTTCGCGTATCGATGTCGATATCGCTGCAGCGTTTATTACTTACTGGAGATCGATCACCGGCTATTTTGAAAGGATAAAGATAGACAACATAATCATCAGCCTGATACTGGCAGTTCCTGTCTGCTTCTACCTTTACGGCCTCATGGCCAGGAGTGCCAAGTCCGACGGAACCAGAGAGAAAAGGATCGGCTCCAATATGGCAGCAGGTCTTGAGAAGGGCAGGAAAGTCCCCTGCGTCATCAGCTGCATAAGCGCCGGTTTCTTCGTTGCTCTTTACATCTTATTCTTTATCAAGAGAACTGCTTACTTTACGGGCGGCTTCACCGGAATCGTACCCGATGACAAGCTTGTGGCTTATTACGCACGAGAAGGCTTCTTTGAACTCGTCGGTATCATGGCAGTGAATATGTGCGTATATCTGACGATCTATCTTTTCGAGAAAAGAAACAACGCAGGCCGTACCACGCTTGCCGGAAGGATACTTGTCACGCTCCTTATGAGTGAGAGCATAATCTTTGCCGTAATCGCAATGAGCAAGCTCTGGCTGTACTACAGCATTTACGGCTATACGCCCAAGAGGATGCTTGCCATGTGGGGAACACTCACGCTGGGCTTTGCTGCGCTGATGTCCATCCTTACGGTAAACCGCGGAAAATCACACTTCCGCCTCGGTGTTTTCTTCACGGCAGTTTCTTATATTGCGGTAAGCATTCTTTCCTGGATCCTTGCTTCAATGTGAATATGATCGAACCATATAGCAAAAATTAATGATGTTTGATAATATGGTTTAGGTTATTTTCCATTGGAATAAGGAGGGGAAATTATATGGCACAGGTATTATGCCCGCAGTGCGGCAAGCAAGTCGATTCGTCAGAAGGTTATTGCGTATATTGCGGATACACATTTGACGACGGACAGCAGAAATCACCTTTTGCGTCAGCTTACAATCAGGCTCAGGCAGAAGGAGACTTTGAAGAAACATCAGGCGGTGCGCCGGTATTGCGTTTTGACAGTGGCATGGATTATTCTTCAATGCCGGTTTCAAGCGGAAGAGGCAGCGGAGAGCTTATGTTCGGCATCGGAATGTGCAGGATCCTTGCGATTCTTTTTGCCGCTATAGTAATCGTCTCGATGATGATCCCGTTTGTTACGGCGAGGGTATCCATAAGCAAAGACATGCTGCCTAAGACTTTTGATGCTTCCATTCTGGTCAGGACAGCTGCAGACAAGGAGTTCAAGTACAAGGAAGACGACAAATACATTTCGCTCAGCAAATCCGCGAGCCTTATCCAGTCTCCCAACAGATTTACTCTTATGACGCTCGCTGCCTGCATCGTCGGCATCATTTTTGCGGTAAAGGGAAAGCCTGCGGTATATCTGGTATGCGGCATCGCTGGATCTGTTTTGGCAGCTCTGAATTACGTACTGAACTTTTCTTCGATTGAAGCCGTTACCAAGAGCAGCTATTTTACAAAGGCAGTTGCTGCTGCCGGCAAGTCAGGTATAACATTGACTGTTGACAAGGGCGCAGGCGCCATCTTAATGCTCATCGGTGCTGTCGGTATGATCGTTATTGCAATTGCGTTCGTAAACAACCATGCTGCTTACGATGACTGATTATCGTGTTGCTAAGGCACTGAAAACAAATTAAATAACCAAGTATGCCGGAGAAGATCCGGCATTACTTTTATTTATTTGCGATTATTTGTAAAATCACTATAATGGTATGGCTATGAAGATTTTATCGGTTTCAATTCCTTGCTATAATTCCGCGTCTTACATGGAGACGTGCATTAAGTCCTTGCTTCCGGGCGGGGACGATATTGAGATCCTCATAGTCGATGACGGTTCCACGAAGGATAATACGTTTGAGATAGCCCAGAGGTACGAGAACGAGTACCCCGGCATTGTCCGCGCCATCCATCAGGAGAACGCAGGCCACGGCGGAGCCGTAAATACCGGAATAAAGGAAGCGACAGGCATCTTTTTCAAGAACATTGACTCTGATGACTGGGCTGACACTGATGTTCTCCTGAAAATCATCGGTATCCTTAAGGAACAGGAATCAAAGGGCACAAAGATCGACCTTTTCCTCGCCAATTATGTTTTCGACAGGGAAGACTCCGATAAGAAGACGGTGATGAGGTTCAAGGGCGCTTTCCCCAAGGGCTGTCCTTTCACATGGGATGAAGTCGGCCACATGGGCCAGTCCCAGTTCATAATGATGCACACGATCATATACAGGAGAGAGGTCCTTCTGGCAAGTAAGACCGAGCTGCCCAAGCATGCTTATTATGTTGATAACATCTATGCTTTCCAGCCCCTTCCGTATACCAAAACGATCTACTATCTTGACGAGGCGCTTTACCACTACCGCATAGGCCGCGCCGATCAGTCCGTAAACGTTCAGGTCCAGCTTAAGAACATCGACCAGCAGATAATGGTTGACAGGCTCATTACAGACATTTACGTAAACAGACCCAAGGATCTTTCGGTTCGTCTCGAAAAGTATCTTTTGGCCTTCGTTAAACTGATGTACTGCGCAACGAGCGCGATCCTGCTTGTCGGAGGGACGGGCGAGCATCTTTCAAAGAAGGAAGACCTTTGGAATTACTTGAAGCAGGCTGATCCTGCAGCATATAAGAAGATAAGACACAGTTTTATGGGCGGATGGATGAATATTCCCACAGTTTTAGGCAGGAAGATTTCTGTTGCGGGATATAAGATTTCCCAGAAGATCTTCTCATTTAACTGACGGCAGAAACGGGATATGGATAAGTTTAAAAGCATCGGAAAATACATACTGAATTTTGTTATCATACTGGCGATCGGCTGCCTTATGCTGTATCTGACGGTAGGTAAGGAGATAGGGAGCGTTTTTGAAGCGGTAAAGACCGCAAAGCCTCTGTTCCTTGCGGTTATGGCAGGTGTAATGCTGATCTATTACATCATCGACGCGCTGATCCTTTACATCATATGCAAGGCGCGCGGCTATAAGCTCCACCTGAGACAGACTTTCGTCACCAACATGACCGGCGTTCTGTTCAGTGATCTTACTCCTTCAGCTACCGGCGGACAGTTTGCACAGGTCTATGTTTTCCGTCATCAGGGGATACATGCAGGCCAGGCTTCAGGCATTCTTGCCATCGTATTCATTACATATCAGATAGTCATCATCTCTTATGCAACGATCGCAATGCTCATAAATGCGCCCGCGATCTTCACGAACCACCAGAGCGTTTTTATTGCAGTCATAGGATTTGTGGTAAATGTCGTGATAACCGGCAGCATCTTCCTTGCGACAAAGTCTGCCAAGGTCCACGATTTCTTCATCGTAAAGTGCATCGGGTTCCTTGCGAAGATCAAGCTCGTCAAGGATTACGAAAAGACTTCAAGTGAAGTCAGCAATTCATTCAAGGAGTTCCGAGATGAATCGGCACTCCTGTTTGCGAGCAAGAAGCTTTTCTTTGAGGTTTGTCTCTGCCACGTGGTCAAGCTCACGGTTTTCTATACGCTGCCTTTCTTTGCGGCAATGTCACTCGGAGCTCCGCTTACGATGGCAGATCTGCCCAAGTTTATTTCGCTTGCGGCGGCGATAAGCCTTTTCAACACGTTCATGCCTTTGCCCGGTGCATCCGGTGGCAGTGAGGCAAGCTTTGTCATGCTCTTCGGATTCCTCGGAAAGACGGTCGCTTCAACGGCGATGCTGATCTGGAGAGTATTCTCGTTCTATTTCGGACTTCTCATAAGCCTTATTACCGTCGCAGTATCAAAGGATACCAAGGGCGGCATTATGAAAGCTGCATCCGGTGAGGATGAGGCAGAAGTCAGTCCTGAGGCGGTATAGGAAGTGTAGCGCCGCCGAAAGGCATGCAGATTACTGAACAATCCTCGCCGTACTTCGCGTAAGCCTCGTCAAAAGCCTGCTGAGCGCTGTGACGCGGTTCAAGGAATATGCTCCTTACGAAGTCATCATCCATTTCGGAGATGAGAACGATCTTTGCGTGCTTTAATACCATCGCGATGGCAGCGGCTTTGTGTCCGCCGAGCTGGAAATCCCTGCTGACTCTTTCGATGAGCTCATCCGGAGTGTTTGCCGTGGTGAGCCATTCTTCAAACTTGGCACTGCCAAGTCCTTCGTTGCAGGCACCGATGACAATGATGGTGCCGCCGTCTCTTACTGCATACTTGGAGTTGTCCAGAGCCTTCTGAGTCTGGTAGAGGTTGGCATCCTTGGGGGCGCCTCCCTGTGAGACGATGACGATGTCGGCCCTTCTCTTGAGCGGCTTTCTGTACATCTTGTCGAGATATCTGCAGCCTGCCCTGTGAGCCTCGGTGACGTCGCCGGCAACGCAGTAAACGATGTGCTTATGCTCATCCAGAACGGGATTAACGATAAAGCTCAAGTGGCAGAATGTCTCTGATTCTTCAATGTCGGCCCTGATCGGATTGCCGTTGAGGTTGCCCGCGCAGGCCTTTTCGTCGACCATCATGCGGTGGTTGGCCTGGATCGCGGAAGGAGTGGAGACGCCCGGCATAAGAGCCTTTGCGCCGCCTGAATAACCTGCGAAATAGTGGAATTCGATGTTTCCGACGCCGATCCTGAAATCAGCTTCGGCTACGCTTCTCGTGATATCTACGGGAGTTCCTCTTGAAGTGGTTCCCATGTGGATGCAGTCGTTCGGATCGCTGTCTATGCATTCGACCTCGCTGTAAACACGCTCGCCGACGAGCTTTTTCTTTTCCTCTTCGGTGTGGCAGCGGTGTGAGCCGAGAGCGAATACGACTTTGATGTCCTTGGGGTCACAGCCGCCTTCATAAAGCTCATCAAGGATGGAGGGGATAACGTCAAAACTCGGGAGCGGCCTTGAGATGTCGCTCGTTACGATGCAGATCTTCTGACCGGGCTTTACGAGGTCTTTGAGACGGGGAGAACCGATCGGGTTCAAAAGCGCATATTTTACGGCGTCAGGGCCGCGGCGCTCATGCTCAATCTCAGTTGCCAAAAGAATGTCATCAAGATTTTTGTCGGGAATATCCACGACCTGTACTGATTTACCGTAACCGAATTCAACTTTCATTTTAGTCCCTCCGTATCTTGTCATTCATTATAATAGCAGACGGGAAGAAGCGGATAAGTCTTTTTGTGTTTTTAATTATTTTTTAGTATAATTTTTGATTGTAATTGCACTAAAGGAGGGTTTCTGTGAAGGTCTGTTTTACCGGTGACATAGTCGGCGCTGCGGGCAAGCGTGCTTTTTGCTCCATAATGCCCGGATTTAAGGCCGCTAACGGTATAGACTGCCTCATTGTCAACGCAGAGAACTCCACGCACGGCATGGGTGTTTCCATGAATGTCATGAACGAACTCATGGCAGCCGGCGCTGACGGATTTACTTTAGGCAATCACGCTTTTTCAAACAGGGATTTCATAACTCAGGCTCCCAAGGTCAAAAACTGTGCGAGGCCCGCTAACATCACTCCCGCATGGCCCGGATACGATTATTTCGTTTTCGAGAAGGGAAATGAGCGCCTCGGAGTCTTCAATCTCCTCGGACAGGTCTTTTCGGGCGTAAATGCCGACAATCCGTTTGCCAAAGCGGATGAGATCATCGAAAAGCTGAAGAAAGAGGAACGCTGCACATCGATATTCCTTGATTTCCATGCAGAGACGACTTCAGAGAAGATCGTCATGGGACGTTATCTTGACGGAAGGGTATCCTGTGTTGCAGGAACGCACACTCATGTTCCCACCGCCGATGAGAAGATCTTCCCGGGCGGAACGGGCTATATCACCGATGCCGGCATGACGGGTTCTGAGGATTCTGTACTCGGCATGAAGACTGAAACTTCGGTCACAAGGCTTGTTTACAAGATGCCTGCGCGCTATGAACCCGCAACGGGTCCTGCCTCTGTTTGTGGTATAGTCTTTAATACTGATGCCTCAGGAAGGTGTCTGGAGATAAGAAGGTTTTGCGAATATGAGTAAAGATAAGAAGCACGGTTCCATAAGAGCTATGGAACTTATGGTCCTGTATGTTTTTCTGATGCTGTTCCTCGTGGTGGCAGATCAGATCGTAAAGAGGGCTATTGATTTCACGATGGAATATCAGTCGACCGTACCCGTGATCGACAATTTCTTCTCTTTATACTACGTGCGCAACACCGGCAGTGCTTTCAGCTTCCTGGCAGACAAGGAATGGGGCATTACGGCTCTTACTGCAATATCCTCCGTAATGGGAGTTCTGGTCATCGTGCTGATGGGCATTGCGTGCAAAAAGCATCTTAAGCTTCTGGGCTTTGCTTTCTGCCTTATTGCTTCCGGAGCGTTCGGAAACCTCATCGACAGGGTTTACTGGAAGTATGTCATCGATTATCTGAGATTTGACTTCGGCAATTACACTTTCCCGATCTTCAACCTCGCTGACATCTGCGCGGTTCTGGGAACCGCGATCCTCATGGGAATAATCATCTTCGGCGCCAAGTATTTCGATGCTTTCTGGGGCCCTTCCGACAAGAAGGATAAGAAAGCGAAGAAGGCAAAGGCTGTAAAGATCGAAGAGCCTGAAGAGAAGGAAGAGCAGGAAGAAACAGAAGAATCCGGAGAAGCTGCTGAAGAAGCAGGTGAGGATTTCGAAGAAGAGCCTGAAGCTTTACCCGAAAGGGCTCCCGTCCGTTCCGCACAGATTTCTTTCAGACCCGGCAATCTTATTGAACACGATGACGAAGACTGAACTTAAATGCAGCGAGCCCGGAGTAAGGCTCGACGTTTTCATTTCCGAAAACTGCGGAAGAGACTATTCCAGGTCTTTCTACAAAAGGCTCATCACAACGGGCATGGTTACCGTCAACGGCAAGGCTCCTTCAAAGGCAGGAATGGTCCTTGATAACGGCGATCTGGTCGAAGTTACTTTCCCCGAGCCCGAAAACAGTGACAATATCCCGCAGGACATTCCGCTCGACATCGTTTACGAGGATTCGGATCTTCTGGTCATCAACAAGCCTCAGGGCATGGTGGTGCATCCTGCGGCAGGCCATCATGAAGGCACGCTCGTAAATGCGCTTCTTGCGCACTGCGGCGGAGAGCTTTCTGATATCAACGGCGTAATAAGGCCGGGCATCGTTCACCGTATCGACAAGGACACTTCAGGCCTCATGCTCGCATGCAAGAACAACGAGACGCACCTGGCGCTTGCCGAAATGCTCTCAAAGCATGAGATCGTAAGGGAATACCGCGCTCTCGTATACGGCGTAATTTCTGAAGAAAAAGGCAATATTGATGCTCCAATCGGCAGATCTTCGTCTGACAGAAAGAAGATGGCTGTCGTTAAGGACGGCAAATCTGCCGTTACGCATTTCACTGTTGTAAAGAGATATGCGGAAGCCACAGATCTTCTGCTCAGGCTCGAGACGGGAAGAACGCATCAGATCAGGGTGCACATGGGGTATATCGGTCATCCGGTGCTCGGAGATCCCGTCTATGCGGCAAGGCGTCCGAAGTTCGGCCTTGAGGGTCAGGCACTTCACAGCTGCTCTGTGACTTTCGTCCATCCCCGTACCGGAGAGACCATGCATTTTGAAGCTCCGGTCCCGGAATATTATGAGGAAGCCTTAAGGCAGCTCAATCCGCTTTAAGATTGACGAAAAGCTTATTTTAAAAGATAATTCAAATATGACGGAAAAATTGGACATACAGGCCGCTTCAGACAGCGCTGTAGGCGTTTACTGGAAGAAGATAGCATTGGCATTCGGTGTTGGTATCTCACTTGACGGCGGCGGAGTCGCCATCGCGGGAGATGACAGCCTGTCTGTTCTTCGCGCTAAAAGCGTACTTTCCGCACTGTCTGATTTTGCCAAGGAAGGCGAGATCGACGAATCACTTCCCGATTATCTGATATTCCTTGCGAGTGAAGGCAAGCTCGAGGAGTTCCTTGAGCAGGGCGACAGGGTGTTCTATGCAACACCTTCCGGACGTCCCATCAAAGCCAAGACTCTCGGACAGCGCGTTTACATGGATGCGCTCGAGAGGAGTGAGCTCGTCATATGCTCAGGCCCCGCAGGAACGGGTAAGACTTTCCTGGGAGTTGCCATGGCCGTCAAGGCTCTTAAGTCCCGTGAAGTCTCAAGGATTATCCTGACAAGACCTGCGATCGAAGCAGGCGAGCGTCTGGGATTCCTTCCCGGTGACATCGAAGAGAAGGTTGATCCCTACATGAGACCGCTCTACGATGCCCTTTCAGTGCTCCTTGGAACGGAATCTTTCGAAAAATACTATGACAAAGGACTCATTGAGGTTTCACCACTTGCTTTCATGAGGGGAAGAAATCTCGACGACTGTTTCGTCGTGCTCGATGAGGCGCAGAACACCACCTGCGAACAGATGAAGATGTTCCTTACTAGGATTGGTCTTAACTGCAGAGCCGTTGCCTGCGGTGACTTCACGCAGATAGACCTTCCGAGAGGCGTTGAAAGCGGACTCAAGGATTCGATCAGCGTTCTGCGCGGCGTTGAAGGCATCAGCATAGTGAGCATGAATGACAGCGACATCATCCGCAACAGCCTCGTTCAGAGGATCGTAAGGGCATATGAGAAGGCAGGTCAGAACAAATGAATACTGATAAGAAAAAAGTGGGCAAACCCGAACTGCACCACATTCTCTCGCTGACACTCGCGGCACTGACCATCGTGGCGATCGTATATTACGGATCGCTCCCGGTAAGTTACGATTACAAAGTCGGATCCATTGCCGTAAGTGACATCTATGCACCGAGAACGTTCACCGATACATATGAGACTGAAAGAAGAGCGATAATCGCAAGAGAGAACGCGGAAGACATTTTCGTTAAGTCGACCAGCGTTTCCGAAGAGAACATCAGCCGCACGAAACAGTTCTTTGAACTTGCGGACCAGGTAAGGACCGATCTTATGAGGGAGAGGGTGACCAATCCCCAGCTTTCATCACAGGAAGGCGCAAACAGGCTTGCCAGGAAGGTTTCCCAGACTCTGAAGAAGGAGATCCCCGCATCAAGGCTTCTTTCGTTCATCGACATGAGCTCGACTTCATTCCCGTTCATCCGCGACAAGTCAGTCTCGATGGTTGAGATCCTCATGACGGAAGAGATCGGCCAGGACGATCTTTCATCAAAGATCACGGCTCAGATAAGCAGTTTCAAGCAGACGTCACCGTCTTATTCAAGTTATGCCGATTCAATGTCCGCGGTGCTTCACGCGGTCATCGAACCGAACACCATCTACGATGAGGTGGCATCGGCTGATGCAGCGCAGAATGCGTACAACGCGGTAATGAACGATCCCGTAACCATAGACAAGGGTTCAAGGCTCGTTGAGAACGGCGAAAAGATCGATGACCACATTTACAGAAATCTTGTAGATCTCGAACTCATCCGTGACAACAAGTTCGACCTCGTCATTCTCCTCAGAGTCCTGCTTTATATCGCAGTTATTTCCATATGCGGACTGTTCTATCTGAACTCCGAGATCAAGAACATTGCGGTCGACAATCCGGTTTTCTACATGCTCGTCGTAACGTTCCTCGTGCCTGTTGCGGCATCGATATATCTGTCGCGGCTCTCATCGCTGTTCTGCATAGTCGCGTTCTTTACCGCCGTGTCTTCCACGTATCTCGGAACCCACAACGGAATAATCCTTTCGGTCTTCAATTTCATGCTCTTGTGGCCTGTATATAACTTTGACACCCAACTCCTGTTCATCAGTACCGTGGTCATCGTTTTCTGCGCCATCTTCGCCGGAAAATCCGCAAGGATTTCCTCAAATGCTTCGCTCATTCTCTATCCTACGCTCGCAGCTGTAACGTCTTCGCTGTGTTACGGATTCCTGTTCGGCGCGACGCGTGATGAATTCATCAATTCCGGCGTCTTCGCGCTCATCAGCTGTATCGCATCACTCGTTGCAGCAGTAGGTCTTTCACCGATCTATGAACTCATGAGCAACGCTGCTTCACCTGTAAAGCTTATTTCACTGAGCCAGCCCGGACAGCATCTGCTCAAGAGACTGTTCATGGAGGCATCAGGTACGTATTCACACGTCATGATGGTCGCAAACCTCGCGGACTCCGCTGCTGAAGCAATCGGCGCAGACGCTCTGCTCTGCAAGGTTGCTTCTTATTACCATGACATCGGCAAGCTTGAAGCGCCCATGTATTTCACCGAGAACCAGACTGACGGCAATAACCCTCACGATGCGCTCCCGGTTATGGACAGCGTTAAGATCATCACGGCTCATACCGAGGACGGCGTAAAGCTCGCGAAGAAGGAGCATCTGCCGACCGCCATCATCAAGATAATCGATGAGCATCACGGAAACAGCGTTCCCGCGTACTTCTATTACAAAGCATGCGAAGAGGCCAAGGCCAAGGGCCTCGAACCGCCGGACATCAACAACTTCAGATACAAAGGACACATACCTTCATCCAGGGAATCCGCCGTCGTAATGCTCGCGGATACCACTGAGGCCGCAGTCAGATCCAAGAAGATCACCAACGCCGACGGCGCTGAAGAGCTCATCAGGATCCTGGTCAAGGATAAGATCGATCACGACCAGCTGAGCAATTCAGGACTGTCTTTCGATGACATCGAGAAGATCATCCGCGCTTTCAGACAGATCTACGAAGGTATGTTCCATGAAAGGATCAAGTACCCCTCATGATCATAAAGACCGTATATTCAGACGAGAACTATTCAGAAGAATCACTTGAGTCAGTGAGTTCTTACATTCCGCAGCTTGCCGAAGCAATCTGCTCCGATGACTTTATATCTGCGCAGGTGAAGAGGACGATGAAGGAAGCTTATGTAACGCTTACTTTCGTCACTCCCGGGGAGATCCGCGAAGTCAATAACGAACAGCGCGGCATGGACAAGGA
>JAFWQF010000009.1 GCA_017509205.1 Clostridiales bacterium
CGACTGCGCCCGGAGCGGGTACGTCTACGGCGTAATCACGGAAATCAGGGAGTCTTAAGTCTCTTAAGAGCTTACCGCCGTTTGCGTGAGGGTTGGAAGCGATCCTTCTGTCACCCTTCGGAGCGAGATCCTTGAGCTCAGGGATGAGCTTTCCTTCCTTATCGAAAAGCTCCTCGGGCTTGTAGCTTTCAAGCCACTGCTTGAGGATGTCCATGTGCTCGGGCTTGTCCATCATTACGGGAACCTGATGAGCCTGGAATGAGCCCTCGATCTTGTTTCCGTCAACTTCCTTGGGACCTGTCCAGCCCTTGGGTGTGCGCAGAACGATCATGGGCCATACGGGTCTTGTCGTATCGCCTGTCTCTCTTGCATGCTTCTGGATGGCCTTGATCTCGTCAACAACGGTGTCGAGAGTCTCGGCCATCTTTCTGTGCATCGTCATCGGGTCATCGCCCTCAACGAAATATGCCTTCCAGCCGTTGCCCTTGAAGAATGCCTCGAGCTCCTCATGTGAAAGCCTTGAGAAAATCGTGGGGTTGGAGATCTTGAATCCGTTGAGGTGAAGGATAGGAAGAACCGCACCGTCATTTACGGGATTAAGGAACTTGTTTGACTGCCAGGATGTAGCGAGAGGGCCTGTCTCTGCCTCGCCGTCACCTACTACGCAGGCTGCGATGAGGTCAGGGTTGTCGAATACCGCACCGAAAGCGTGAGCGATCGAATAACCGAGCTCACCGCCCTCATGGATGGAACCGGGTGTTTCAGGAGCTACGTGGCTGCTGATTCCGCCCGGGAATGAGAACTGCTTGCAGAGCTTCTGCAGGCCGTCCATATCAAGGCTGATGTTGGGATAGACCTCGCTGTAAGAACCCTCCAGGTATGCGTTGGCAACGAAGAAGTTTCCTCCGTGGCCGGGGCCTGAGAGCAGGATCAGATCCTGATCGTACTTGTTGATGATCCTGTTAAGGTGGACATAGATGAAGTTCTGTCCGGGAACTGTTCCCCAGTGTCCGACGATCTTCTTCTTGATGTGTTCCTTCTTGAGCGGCTCTCTCATGAGAGGGTTGTCAAGCAGATAGAGCTGAGCAGCTGCGAGATAATTCGCTGCACGCCAGTAGGCGTCCATCTTCTGCAGATACTCATCAGAAATAACGTTGTGGTTCATGTATCTACCTCGTTAAAAATGTGTGTTTGACCGGCGTTTTCACGCCGTTCGTAATATACTCTTGTTGTTTGCTTCATTTGTTGCTGAATTGCCATGGCAAATTCACCCATTTTTCGGCTTTTGAAGCAGTTAGGTTTGGCAAAATGTTTAACCAATGCTCGAAAAGCCTTAAATCAGTGTATTTTTCGTGTTTAGCAATAAATGTTGTTTACTCCCCGTTTTCCCTATTGAAAATCATTTGAAGTTCAAACTGATACGGGGCTGCCTTCAAAGCAGCCCCGCACCCGTGAAGATCACTGTTCCGATCAGTTAGTTGCCTAACATGAAAACAGTCTCTGCAACATTATTTGAGCCGTGGCTGTATATATGGCAGAATCGTTCAAAGGAGAAATGAAGATGAACAGCATTATCAAGAAGATCGCATGCGCCGTAATGGCATTCACACTTGTCGCAGGCATGTTTACGGGCTGCAAGGCAAAAGCCTCAGAAGCAGTTCTGCCTGAATACACATCAGTAAAAAACGAATCCGCTAACCTTCCCGAAAAAGGAACGGTCGGAGACAGGAAATACAGGATCATAAGCCAGGACAAGTTCGGCTGCTACAACAAGCCCAGGGGATACTATATCGACATGCTCGAGCAGGAGAACTCACCTTACTACGTTGTCATCTCCGGTGGAACACAGACGAGATCAGGCGCAAAGATCGAGATCAAGGATCTCGGAATGCAGGGTTCAAAGCTCGTAATAGTCGTTGAGGAGACAAATGCAACCGGCGAAAAGTACGAAGGACTTGAGTGCCCCTGCGCCGTTCTGGAACTGAACACCATGCCCGGTGAACTCCTGATCGTAAACACGTCAGGCAAAACCTTCGAAAAGATCGAACCCTGAGTATTTATTCCACGTACATAACAGTCTCGAGCTCATCAAAGGCGTAGTGCCTGAATGCGATCCTGTAGTCAGGATGCATCTCGAGAACGAGATTAGCCAGCGTGACAAAGTCTTCGTACTTATGGTAGACGGAGATCGCCATCCTGGGACGGTTTTCAGCGATGAGCTTTCTTGCGCCCTGGAGTGCTTCGTACTCCGCGCCTTCGATGTCCATCTTGATGAAAGTGACTCTTTTGCCCGCGAGAACGTCATCGAGAGCTCTGGTCTCTATTTCCTCCACGCCTTCGAAGTTCCTCTTCTCTGCCTCTTCCCTGCTGATTATGCAGGAAGTCTCAAAGGCATCCGCGGCGAAATAGACCTTCTTATCTGAATCAGAAGTGCCGTAAGGGAAAAGCTCGCATTTGCCGAGCGGAGCAAGGACCTCCTTGGCTTTGGCATAGTTCTTAGGATCAGCCTCGAAAGAATAGATGTGTTCATAGCCCTTCGCGCCGCACCAGCCCGCGAAGTTATAGCAGGTCGCACCGTCAAAGCAGCCGCAGTCCACGAACACTTCGTTTTCCTTTGCAGCGAAATAGTCGAAATACTGTCCCTGGTTATTGCGCCAGTCGTAGATCCCGCTGATGATGTTCGTTTCGTCTATTCCGATATCCGAGATAAGACGGCCCCTGACCTCATCAGCCGCGGACTTCACGGAATAAGAAACGACGAACGTCTTATCCATATACAGAGCTTTATTCTCATTGAGTTCCTTCTCGGTGATCACCTTTATCCCGGTCGCTTCATCAACGGGTCCCTTGCTCTCATCCGGATCGATGAAACAGTCGACAACAACGCCAAAGCGCTTGAATCTTCCAAACAGATAATGTCCTGCGGCACCCGCGCCGTAGATCAGACAGTGTGAGCCTTTCTGAAGCTTTTCGACATACACCTGCATGTCGCTGTTAAGGTTTCTGTACTTTGACTCAAGGCCAGTAATATAGCCCACATCGCCCGTGGAAGCATACTTCATCCTGGCATCGAAGATCTTCTTTGAAATCTCATCTTTGAGATGCGCATACACGTTATCAGCCATCTCCTGAAAACCGGCGTCCATGCTGCCGGACTCTCTCAGGGCCTGCTGCCTTTCACCTGCCAGATCAGAACCGTATTGTATCCCCTTATCTGATGAACTCATTCAACTAACCTCTCTGTATGCATTTCCATAACATACTAACACTAAGGCCACCCGGTTCATATCCGGATGGCCTTTTTGATCAGGTATTAACTTAAGTCAGGTCATTGTTCAAGCTTGCCGTAGGAAGCAACTGCATCATCCACGGTCATCTTGCCAGTTCCGACGCGGAAGCATGCCAGTCTAACCTGCATGACCGCATCATCGGTAACACCGATCACTTCCGGTGAAAGGATCTTTGCTTCAGGAACCTTTCCGAATGCGGCATACATGCTGTTGAACGAAAGGTCCTTGGTAGGAGACATGAGTCCCTTGTTCTGCGCCATCTCGCTGAGCTCGCGATGAGTAACGAGGAAACGCATGAATTCATTGGCCATCTTGAGGTTCTTGCTGTCCTTGTTTACCGAGAACTGCAGATTTGCCATGTCAACGAAAACAGAGCCGTCATCAGACATCGGAACTGGTACAAACGTGTATTTAAAGGGATTTGCAATGAACTCCTCCGAACGGCTCTCACGCTTCTTCGTTCCTGAAACGGTGTCACCAGAGCAGGTAATCATGGGCACGTCGCCCTTGAAGAAGCGCAGGATGACGGCCTCGTAGTTGTTCTCGATCTCATCACAGGATGCAAGATCCACGGAGCAGTCACTCATGAACTGCTTTATCTTCTCCAAGGAAGGACGCATGTATTCGCCTGCCGAAGCATCCATTGAATTGAGCTTTTCGACGGCTCCCGCATCATTTGCGACCGTGCTGAAGAAGTACGGATAGATAGACAGGGTGAAGAGCGATGTCGTCTCCTTCTTGGTGAATCCCATGATCGGGTTCTTATATCCCTTTTCGCGGAAAGCGGCACACACTTTAACGAGTTCCTGATAGGTCTTTGGAACCTTGAGGCCCTCCTTCTCGAAAAGACTTTCATTTACGAGCATTCCGTATGTGTTCGAAAAGACAGGCACCATCGGAAGCGTACCGTCGCTTGTCTTGAGGATGATGTTGCTGCGGATGCAGTTCAGGTCGAGCTTAAGTGCGGGATCAGCCAGGTTCTCCGCGTGGTCGATCGAAGACTTGTACTTGTCACGGCCGTACATCCAGGAGTAATTGAAATAGATGTCGGGCGCGTCGTTTCCGTTCAGGACCGTGCCGATCATGTTGTTGTAGTCATCGATCTTCGTATAGACCAGTTTCGCATTCGGATAATAAGCGTTGAAACGCTCAAACTCGGTCTCGAGCGCCTCAAAGTTATCGTAGCCGCCGGCAATCTTTATGTCGCAGCTTGATGAAGTGTCCAGGGCAGGCTTAAATGCCTTATCTTCCGTCTTCTGTTTCGCAGGGCTGCATGAAGCCATGCCGAGCATCATTGCCGCTGATAAGAGCAGGCTTGCAGTCTTTTTCATCTTCATACCCTATCCTCCTTGATCCTTCTTATCTCCTTGATAACCAGCTTGATGTCCACCGGTTTTGCTATGTGTCCGTTCATTCCCGCGTCCATGCATTCCATGACGTTCTCCGAGAAAGCATCTGCCGTCATTGCAACGATCGGGATGGACGATGCCCACTGATCCTCAAGTTTCCTGATGGCTCGCGTTGCGTCGAGGCCGTTCATTTCAGGCATCTGCACGTCCATGAAGATGAGTTCATACCTGCCCTTTTCGGCGGTCTTCATCTTGTCAACGCAGATCCTGCCGTTCTCCGCTCGTTCGGTGGTTATTCCGAACATCGAGAGCATTGCTGATATGATCTCCCAGTTGATGTCGTTGTCCTCTGCCACGAGTATGTTGAGGCCCTTGAGATCTGAATAGTCGTCCTCAGGCTCAACGGATGCGGACTCTTTGCCTATCAGGTCGTTGATCTTCTCGTAGAGCGTGGACTTGAAGAGCGGTTTGCTTACAAAGCCGTTTGCGCCCGCAGCTTTCGCCTTGTCCTCTATGTCAGACCAGTCGTATGCCGAAACAAGGAGGATCGGGATCTTTGATTTTATCTCTGAGCGGATCCTGCTGATCGTCTCAAGTCCGTCCATGTCAGGCATCTTCCAGTCAATGATGATGACGTTGTAGTCCCTTCCGGACTGATGCCTGTGCTCGATCATGCCCAGTGCTTCAAGTCCGTTATTTGCCTGCTCAACCGTTGCTCCGAGCGAAGATAACGTATCAGCTGCGGTCGCGAGCATCATCTCGTCGTCATCTACGATAAGGACGTCAACGGGTTCAAGCTGCATGTCATCCCTCTGCCTGTCTGCTGCAGTTATGTCGAGCACGACGGTGAATGTCGTTCCCTTGCCCTGCTCGCTCCGGCAGTCGATCGTACCTCCGATCAGCTCGACCATCTGCTTTGTTATGGCGAGGCCCAGGCCTGTTCCCTGAATGCTGTTAACACGGCTGTCCACCTGCCTTGAGAATGGCTTGTACATGTTATCCATAAACTCAGGTGTCATACCGATGCCCGTGTCGGCAACAACGTAAGTAAGCTTTACGCAGCCCGGAACTTCGCTCTTTTCCTCACGCAGATCCACGCTGACCTTTCCGCCGGGCTCTGTGTATTTGATCGCGTTGGAAAGAATGTTGATATAGATCTGGTTCAGACGGAGCTGATCCGTATAGAGGTATTCCGTTTCTATCTGATTAATGTGGAAAGAAAACTCGATGTTCTTTTCCTTGATCATGGGCTGCGAGATGTTTACGAGATTCTCAACAGTTTCAACGATAGAGAACGTCAGGGGGCTGAGCTTGAGCTTTCCGCTCTCAACCTTTGAGATATCGAGGATGTCGTTTATCAGCGTCAGCAGATGATTGCCCGCGAGACTGATCTTCCTTAAGCTCTCCTTCGTCGATTCCTCATCGCCTGTGTTCTTCTCTGCAATGGCGGTAAGGCCTATGATCGCATTCATCGGAGTACGGATGTCATGGGACATCGTCGAAAGGAAGTCCGTCTTGGCCTTGTTTGCGGCCTCTGCTTTCCTTGCTGCGATCTTAAGTCGCTTGTTGAAGTAGAGCACATAGACAATGTCACTGATGAACAGGATCAGCAGGCCTATTGAAACGACCACCAGCAGCGCCTGGTTTCCTTTCTTAACATTAAGATCCTTCGCAGGAACCATGCCCAGCATTATCCAGCCGTCCGTGTCGGCAACGGGGGTAAACGCAAGTATGCATTCCTGTTCGTGCGAGTCGTTCATCGAAAAAGATCCGGTCGATGAAGTGATCTTCTCAAACAGTTTCTTCGATGTTTCCGGTTCCGTGGGATTATAGGACTCGTAGAATTCGAAGAAGCTGGAGTTCTTAAAGCCGTAACCTTTGAGGATGTAATCACCGTTCGAGTCGATCATGGAGAGCTCGGCGTTTACGAGCTCCGTCTGCGGGAAGACCCATTTCTGTTCGAGTTCTGAAATCGGGATAACTCGCAGCAATACAGCCTGCTTTTCAGTGCCGTTCTCAAAGAGCGAGATCCTGTTGCAGAAAGCAAGCGACTGTTCGCCGTTCATCGGATTGGTAAAAGCGCGGGTAATGTTGATGGACTTGCCTATCTCATTGACCCACTTAACGTCATTTAAAAGGTTCAGTCTTTCATAGGAAACGGCATAGTCATCTGAAGTGCCGAGCTTGGGGCGCGTGGAAAGGCCTGTCAGAGAGTCAAGCAGGATAACATGTGCAGAAGTGTTCTTGAGAACGTGGGAAGCGCGTATGTAATCGGCTGCCTCCTTCACCGTCATCTTCCTGCTGTTGATGTACTGAGCCCATACGTCGCAGACACGCTGCTCGCCTTCAAGATAGTTCGCAGTCACCTGTTCCATGGTGCCAGTCGTGTTCTCAAAGTTTTCTATCTGCCTGCGGTAAGAATCAGTGCTCTCAAATCTTGAATAGAGCACGACGAATATCAGGATGCCGGCCATGACGACCACATTGATGAAGATTATTATGAATCTTTTCAGGCTCTTAGCAGATTCCATGGGTCTCCCTTTAAATATTTTTGATAAATCTTATTATATCAGGGATTTTGGCCCATGACCCGCCTTCACAGACTTTTTACCATTTCGAAACACCTCGAAGTAAGTCTTTAGGTACCGTCAGTGATCGCAATAATCGTACTCGTAGCTGTTGGCCTCGTCCGTGGAAATCTCCTTGCCGTTATACTCATAGCCGTCGTTGTAAAACCATCCGGCGCCTTTTACCGTAATGCCTGCCGCGGCATACTGCTTATCTCTGAAGCGCGAAAAGATCCCGCCTCCGTTAACCTGGTCAAGCTGCTCAACATTAAGTTATGATTTCATGATTGTTCTCCGTGTTCAAATGAGTTTGTTTAACGTTCTCATTATCCACGCAGACTCGGGTCGATCCAATCAGTAATGACGGCCCGTTTCGTTGATTAAGCTAAAGATTAAGGGATCAGTGTTTCAGTACTAACATCAAAAGTGAAATGAACGCACTAGCTGTTGACGTTACAGGCCTTTGTACATCGCCGCAGAGCATGATGAGAAGTTGAAAAAAACAGATGCCGAAATAAACAATGAACTCGAGCGCGGTTATTACTATTCCTGCTATGGCGAGCTTTTTGCCACTCTCCCTTTTTATAATCGACATGATGAGTCCTATTATCGAGAATACACGTCCCAGCACGGGAAACAGAACGGCTGTGACTATGAGGATCACGGTGGCTACCCGGTAGTGAACGTATCTATACAGAAAATCAAAAGCCAACATCAGAGCGGCCGTTAAGACCGGCGAAGATATGGCGAGCATGAAACCCGTCAAAGCCTTCTTGTTCAGTTTTTTCTTCTGATCAGCCATATTGTGCTCCGGTCGCCTGATAGCAAAACGCTCTGGTTGATTCCTTCAGATAAGACAATTATATCAGGTAAAAAAGCCCTTTCCGATTCTCTTATACTGTACTGCAAGTTCACTTACTGAACTTGCAGTCAGTTATAAGGGATTTTTGGAACACATTATCGCTCTGTGATATATCGATATTCGATAAATTATTATTGCATTTTGATAACTGCGATGCTATCATTACCTCAAAGCAATCTTATCGGAGGTCCGTTTCATGGCAGTAAGAATTGACAGTCCAAACCCTTATGCCGGAGTCACCTGGGGTTCCGCCATCAAGACCACTCTCCTGATCATTGCAGGTTTCATGGTGTTCGGCATAATCGGCATCATCGGCGTAGGCAACTATCATGCTGCTACAGAAAGCGCCAGCGTAAATTACTACTGCAATGAAGCGCAGCTCCCTTCTCTGGAGAAATTCATCAGGGACAGAGCGATTTCAAAATATCAGGGCAATTCCGGTTACATGGCTCTCGAAACAGACAAGTACAAGACCGTGCAGGAGATGAAAGATGCTCTGCCCGAAGGTTATTCCAATGCGATCACGAATGCCCTGGAAAACGGCAGGACTGAAGAAGCGAAGGATACAAATTATAAACCCGTCACACGTTACTATGTAAACAAGAAACTCCTGCCTCTCGAAGATACCCGCCACGATCCCGACATCGAACATTACTATGTTGTTTTGAAATACCCGGACGGTTCATGCCGTTTCGGTATTCTGGTGGAGATCATGGATCCCGACAACTGAGGAAAGCCAAATGGAAAAGTCTTATCTCGACAGTGACGCGTTTGGCCCGGCCGACAAGGAATATACCGAAAGCAAGGCCAGAAAGGTCTGCATTGCTTCACTCCTCTTAAGGTACGTCGTGCCGCCTTTGGCGCTGATCTTCAGTGTTATCCCGTTCCTGATCAGCGCGATGCGTACAATGAATCAGGGTGACACATCCGAACCCGTTTCATTCCCGGTCCTCCAGGTTTTCGTGATGTATTTGTCCTACTTTCTTTCATGGTTCTTCATGATAAGAGTTCGTTTGCGCAGAAAAGAATACAGGTTCGGCAAAGTCTTAATGTGGCTCTATATAGGTGATACCGTGCTGGTCTTCTTAGTCCTGTTCATCGACATTATCATTTATCTGATCAAGGCAGGTCTCCTCTGACATTCTGTTGATTAAAAAGAGCCTTTTCAATATAATATTTTATGTTGTTTAGAGGATTCGCTCACTGTCGGGGGCTGGAGATTTCCGGCCCCTTAAACATAGAAACGGTCAGGTGGGCGGACATTCCTTTGGAGGAGCGGACAGAATGGATCAGAAATGGCAAGACAGCAATAAAGCGCTAGGCCAGCGCAGAGAAAGCGTTGCCGCATCAGGCGGCGCGGAGCGCATCGCAAAACAGCATGCCTCCGGAAAGCTTACGGCAAGAGAGCGTCTGGAAGCGCTTTTCGATGACAATACTTTCGTCGAGATAAATGACATGATCGCTTCCCGTGCGACGGATTTCGGCATGGATAAGAAAAAGAGACCCGGCGACGGCGTCGTTACGGGTTACGGATATATCCTCGGCAGGCTTGCGTTCGCATCCTCACAGGATTTCACCGTCGGCGGAGGTTCGCTGGGTGAAGCACACGCCATGAAGATCTGCCGCGTAATGGATAAGGCAATGGAGATGAAAGCTCCGTTCATTTCGATCAACGACAGCGGCGGAGCAAGGATCGAGGAAGGCATCGCAGGTCTTTCAGGCTATGCCGACATCTTCTACAGGAACACGATGGCTTCAGGCGTGATCCCGCAGATCTCAGTTATTTTGGGCCCCTGCGCGGGCGGCGCATGCTACTCCCCTGCCATCGCTGACTTCATCTTCATGACAGAGAAGAACAGCCAGATGTATATCACCGGTCCCGCAGTCGTAAAGTCAGTCACGGGCGAAGTCATCACTTCCTCCGAACTGGGCGGCGCACAGGTCCACAGCTCTGTCTCGGGCGTTGCGCATTTCGTCTGCCCCGACGAGCTTTCATGCCTCAATGACGTACGCCGTCTTTTAGGCTATCTCCCGCAGAACAACGATGAGAATTCCATGACCGTTGAAGGCACGAAGCGCGACATGAGCGCCACCTTAAGCGAACTTGTTCCCGCTGATTCCAAGAAGCCTTACGACGTAAGAGACGTCATCGATACGTTCGCGGATCAGAACAGTTTCTATGAGATCCAGCCCAACTTTGCGCAGAACATAGTGATCGGTTTTGCAAGACTCGACGGAGAGACCATCGGTATCGTCGCAAACCAGAGCCGCTTCATGGCAGGCTCTCTCGACATCAACGCATCCGACAAGGGCGCGCGTTTCATCCGTCTCTGCGACTGCTTCAACATCCCGATCCTCACACTGGTCGACGTTCCTGCTTTCCTGCCCGGCAGCCAGCAGGAGCACGGCGGCATCATCCGCCACGGCGCAAAGCTCCTCTTTGCTTATTCGGAGGCAACGGTCCCCAAGATCAGCCTCATCATGCGAAAAGCATACGGCGGCGCATACATCGCAATGAACAGTAAGGGCACCGGCGCTGACGTCGTCTACGCATGGCCCATCGCGGAGATAGCGGTAATGGGCGCTTCGGGTGCAGTATCTATCATCGGCAAGAAGGAGATCGACAACGCAGAAGACCCCGCAGCCAAGAAGGAAGAGCTCATCAGCGCATACAACGAGAAGTTCATGAACCCTTATGTCGCTGCAGAGCACGGCTATGTCGACGAGGTCATACTCCCCGAAGAAACGAGGGAGAAGATCGCTTCCGCATTCAAGATGCTCAAGACAAAGAAGCGCGGCATCCCTGCAAAGAAGCACGGGAACATCCCGCTTTAAGATTGGAGATAAAGATGGAGATCGAAGAAGTACTGGCTATGGCAGTAGCCTGTGTTGCGGAAGAAAGCGGCGTTGACCCGAAGCACGTCATCGTCCGCTCTTTCAGGGAAATCCCGAAGAGCAGTCTGCAGCAGTATATAGAAGAGAACAAGATAAGTTACCGTAAATATCAGTTGGAGGATTCCAGGGCATGAGTAAGTACCGCATTACAATCGAAGGAAGAACATATGAGATGGACGTCGAGCTCATCGACGGAAACGGAGCTCCTAAGGCTCCCGTAAGCCAGGCACAGCCCAAGGCAGCTCCTGCAGCAGCACCTGTTGCCGCCCAGTCCGCGCCCAAGCAGGCTCCTGCAGAAGTTACCGCAGGAACAGTAGTCGCTCCCATGCCCGGAACGGTCATCAAGATCTTCAAAAATCCCGGTGACGCAGTCACTGCGCGTGAAGTCGTCATGATCCTCGAGGCAATGAAGATGGAAAACGAGATCCTCGCACCCGCAGACGGCACCATCGCTTCCATAAGCGCTTCTATAGGAAGCACCGTGGCAGCAGGCGAAGCCCTTTTCGAGGTTAAGTGAGGCAGACAATGGGGGAACTTTTTGAAAGCAAAAAGCCTTTGCTTATAACCGATACGATCCTTCGCGACGCGCATCAGTCCCAGGCTGCCACCAGAATGAAGCTCAAGGACATGCTCCCCGCGTGCGAGGCTTTGGACAGCATCGGATACTGGTCCGTTGAATGCTGGGGCGGCGCTACTTTTGACGCCTGCATGCGTTTCCTGGGAGAAGATCCGTGGGAGAGGCTCAGGACACTCCGCAAGGCAATGCCCAACACAAGGCTTCAGATGCTCCTTAGAGGCCAGAATCTCCTTGGCTACCGCCATTACGCCGACGACATGGTCGAAGCGTTCTGCCGCAAGTCCATCGAGAACGGAATAGACGTCGTCCGCATCTTTGACGCGTTAAACGACGAGCGCAACATGGAAGCCTCGATGAATGCCGTAAAGAAGTACGGCGGAACGGTCGAAGCAGCCATCAGCTATACATTAAGCCCCGTTCACAGCGAGGAATACTTCGTGAACAAGGCAGTCACGCTCGAACAGATGGGCGCTGACACGATCTGCATCAAGGACATGGCAAACCTTCTTCTTCCCAATGCGGCATACAGCCTCGTAAAGAAGCTCAAGGAAAAGGTTTCAGTGCCTATCCACCTTCATACGCACAACACCACGGGCACGGGTTCGATGGTCTACCTCATGGCTGCAATGGCAGGTGTGGACATCGTAGACTGCGCCCTCTCCCCTTTCGCAAACGGCACGTCTCAGCCCGCGACCGAATCAATGGTCGCAGCACTGGCTGAAACAGACAGAAGCACCGGCCTTGACCTCAAGAAGCTCAACGAGGCTGCAGTCCATTTCAAGGGCGTTGCCTCCAAGATGAAGCTTGAGGGCCTGATCAGCACCAAGGTGCTCCGTGTCGATCCGAATACGCTCATATATCAGGTTCCTGGCGGAATGCTCTCCAACCTGATCCTGCAGCTCAAGCAGGCCAATGCCGAGAACCGTCTCTACGAGGTTCTTGCGGAAGTCCCGAGAGTCAGAGAGGATTTCGGATATCCTCCGCTCGTAACTCCCACGAGCCAGATCGTAGGCACTCAGGCAGTCTTCAACACCCTCATGGGCCGCTATAAGAACTTCACCAAAGAATCCAAGGATCTCTTGAGAGGCGAATACGGAAGGCTCCCGGGAACGGTCAACGAGGAAGTCAGAAAGCTCGCGATAGGCGACGACGAAGTCATCACCTGCCGCCCTGCTGACCGTCTCAAGCCCGAACTTAAGAAAGCAAAAGAGATGTATGCAGACATCGCCAAAAGCGAGGAAGACATCTTAAGCTGCGCCATGTTCCCGCAGGTTGCCCCGGGTTTCATCGAGAAGAGGGACAACAGCAAGGTCCACGAGATCAACGTCGACTGGATACGATAACCTGTCCTTCAGGTTTATTGCTGATACGGCCAGCCTTCTTAAGCTTAACAAATACGACTACTGCAACAAGCGAAGTAAGTTCTCCCACGAGCACGCGCAGGATCTGATACTCGTCCACGCCGCTCTCTGTTACTACATGCAAGAGGTTGGTAACAACACAGTTGTTGAAGAAGTGATCCGCCAGGCCGATCCAGACTGAACCGGACTGCTCATAGAGCATGCCCCACTTGATGCCCATGAGGCCCGACAGGACGACGTATCCGACGCTCATGACCGCAAACGTGAGAATATTCATCTCACCATCAGCGACGCTCCTGAGGGGCGTTACGAGGTGCCAGAGGCCGAACAGGAGTGCCACGAGGAAGAGCGCCCCCTTCACACCGATCTTTTCCCTAAGGTATGTGATATAGAATCCTCTGAAAAGTCCCTCTTCCATCCATACGTTTATGATGTTGAATCCGATGCACATCAGAACGAAGCCGATACCGGTCTGCTTGGTGACGTTGCCCGTAAGAGAGAAACCCGTCACGAAGAACTCCATGTGGCCGGGATTTCCGGAAGTTGCAAGCGTAATGAATTCAACTGCGAAGCCGATAGTGTAAAACACCGTGCAGATAAGGAAGCCCTTGAAGCAGTCAGGCAGGAACCTGGAGCTCTTGAAGCCGATATCACTCCACTTCTGCTTCAGCAAGCGGAGCAAAGCAAACAGCACAACGATCCCGAAGACCTTGTTGATAAAGCACTCGGCAAAGACCGTCTCATCTGTCCTGATGAAGAAAACCTCTGCCGCGTGTACGATGAGGCAGATTATGAATATAATTACCGAGTTCCTTACCCTGTTTTCCTTTAAGTCCATGAAACGGCTCCTTTCAGCTTCCTGCCCTTACTATACAGACAGACTTTCAAGGAGTCTTAACCCGTTCCTTGCACGATCCTTAACTGTTTCTTACATGCGTTTCACCACGCCAAAAGTGCATTCCGCCACAAATCCGGTCAGCAGGGTTTAAAAGGACTAAGATACGCTTATCAGGATAAGAACCTAACGGAGGCACATATATGAAAAAGGAATTAACCGCAGCACTTCTCGCAGCATCCATGCTCCTCATGACAGGATGCGTAAGCTCAAAGTCCATCAGCAGCGTCACCATTCCGGCAAGCGAAACAACGGTCGAGACAACCGAAACGACGATCGAGGCAACAACTACAACCACTGAGGCAACCACAACAACTGAAGCAACCACTACCACAACGGCCGAGACCACTCCCGAAACAGAATCAGAAAAGCTTCAGATGACCATAGATGAGGTCGTTAAAGCCATCATCAAGGAATCCAACTGCGGATTTAAGCTCGACCAGCTGTCCAATCCCAAGAGCAAGGAATTCTTCGAAAAGCCCATGCTCAAGAAGCAGAAGAAGATCGGCATCCTCAATCACAGAACGGTCAGTTACTTCTATGAAGACATGAAGCATTACGATAATTCCATA
>JAFWQF010000091.1 GCA_017509205.1 Clostridiales bacterium
ATAAGAGGATACAAAACAGAGATCGCGGGCATGTCGAAAAGCAGATAAGATGATGCAAAGACCGCGATGAAAACGGCGCAGACGGCGATCACCTTCGAGCGGCTCTTAAGATAACTTAAGAACAGTTTCATCCCTCATCCTCCAGGATGTAGCCGACTCCGAACTTCGTCTTGATGAGATCCTTCAGTCCTGCGGCCTCCAGCGTCTTTCTGAGCCTTCCGACGTTTACGGTAAGGGTATTTTCATCCACGAAGCTGTCGGTCTCCCAGAGTGCTTCCATGAGCTTCTCACGGCTAACGACTTTATTCTTGTTCTGCATGAGGGTTAAAAGGATCTTATATTCGTTTCTCGCAAGTTCGATCTTATTGCCGTTATAGGACAGCGTGTTGTCATTTGTGTTGAGGACCGCTCCGCCTGCCGTAAGCGTAAATGAGCCCTGGTTGAAATCGTATGCCCTTCGAAGCAGCGCCTGTACCTTTGCGATGAGAATGCTCTGGTCAAAAGGCTTCGGAATGTAATCGTCAGCGCCCATGTTCATCGCCATGATTATGTTCATGTTGTCTGTCGCAGACGAGATGAAGATTATCGGAACGCTGGAAGTCTTTCTGATCTCCTGGCACCAGTGATATCCGCCCATGTAAGGCAGCGTGATGTCCATGATGATAAGGTGCGGATCAAGAACCTTGATCTCGCTAAGCACGTTCCTGAAATCGGAAACTATTGTGACCTCCATCTCCCACGCACCAAGGCACTGGGCGATACCGTCAGCAATACCCTTATCATCCTCAACCACATAGATCTTATACATAGCAAGATTATAGCACTCTGAATCCGGCACTTCGTGTTAAACTGTTTCTCAAAAAAGAACGGAAAAACGCTTATGGAATACCCAAGACCCGATTACGAAAACTGCCTCGTCAACCTGAGCAACTCGATATTAAGATACTTCGGTGCGGAAACGACTGCACCAACACTGAAGCTCGCAGACAGTCTTCTTGAGCGCGATTACAGGAACGTCATCATACTCCTCATGGATGCCATGGGAACGTCCATCATCGAAAAGCACCTTGAGCCTTCGGGGTTCCTGCGTTCACACCTGGCAGGAAACTACAGTTCAGTCTTCCCTCCGACGACCGTTGCAGCAACCACGTCCATCCTTTCAGGCATGTATCCCAACGAGCACGGCTGGCACGGATGGGACATGTTCTTCCCTGAACTCGGCAAGAACGTAACCATCTTTTCGAATACTGAACAGCTTACGGAAGATGAGAACGGAAACATAAAAGAACCCGCCGCTGCAGCTGATTTCCACGCAGGCTTCAGATACTGCCCGTATAAGAACATAATCGAAAAGATAAATGAGGCAGGCGGAAACGCTTATTTCTCCAGTCCTTTCGCAGAACCTAACCCGCAGGATCTGGACAGCATATTAGAACGAGTTGAAAAGCTCTGCGCAAAACCAGAAAAGAAGTTCATCTACGCCTACTGGGGCGAACCCGACAGCACCATGCATGCCAAGGGACCTTACAGCAGCGAAGCGCATGAGCTCATGCTCTCGCTCGAAAAAAGGCTCGAGGAATTTTCTTCTCACCTTCCTTCAGACACGCTTCTTCTCATCACCGCGGACCACAGCCAGACTGCGACCGAAAACCACTGCATAATGGACTATCCCGAGATCCTGAAATGCCTTGTGCGCCTGCCTTCAGTCGAGCCGCGCACACTGAGCTTTTTCGTAAAAGATGAATATAAGAAAGAGTTTCCGGAGATATTCAAAAAGGCGTTCGGAGACAAGTTCTGGCTTCTTACGAAGGATGAGATACTTGAAGAACAGCTTTTCGGCATAGGCAAAGAACATGAACTGTTCCGTGACATGCTCGGCGATTACATAGCGGTTTCCGTAGCCGAAGACGCAGTCTTTGCAACTCACATCGAAGCAGAAAAGATGCCGGGCGGCCATGCGGGCCTCACCAAAGAAGAGCTTGAGATACCTTTAATCGCTGTCTCTCTTTAACGGCTTCACGCCAATAAGAAAACTTAATACAGGGATCCTGACGAACACTTCGCAAAGCAGGAACGTAAGCACATAAGAGATAAGCACGGGAACCAAATAGAGCATTGCCGTGTTCCCTGCAAACACGCCCGAGAACAGGTACTGGAACACGGTAACGAAGATGTAGTGCAGAGAAAAGAACGCGAATGACCTCGAAGACAGGTAAGCGGACAGTTTTGAGGACTTGTCCAGAGCGCTCTTCCCTATTCCCAGGAGCGCGAGCATCATGAACCATGTTGCAGCATCCTTAACAATGTTGTTGATCATTGCGTTCGATGACGAAGCCCACAGGAACATATAGACATTTGCAATATCAGCGGCAAGTCCCAACACGAGGAAAACGAATCTGAACCTGCTTATCTTTGCGATCACCTCATCATTTGAGAAAACATAGTATCCGATGAGGAAGATATAGGCATAAAGAACAATGCTCTTGCCGCTTATCTCAAGAAGCCCGCTTATCAAAGGCACGGGGATCCCGAGCAGCACGGCAAGACACAGGGGCGCGTTTGCCTCAGCCTTAGGAAAAGCCTTCTTCTGAAGCATTATGATTCCCAGACAGATAAGAGATATCAAGAACAGGTATAAGAGGAACCAGAACTGACCGAACGAGAAACCGCCGTCGCCTCCGGTAAGATCGGTGAACTTCGTGAAGAACACTTTGTAATGCCCCAAAAACGTTCCCAGATAGCCGCAGTTATGCTTATCGGCAAGGTATGTCATGACCGGCATGAATACAAGAGTCCCGAACAGCAGCGGAATGATAAGCCTCTTAACTCTTTCAAGGACATACTGCCCTGCCGTCCTCTTACCCAATGCAAACTTCGTGCTCATGCCGGCAAGAAGGAACAAAAGAGGCATTAGGAACGGGCTGAAAGCCACCACGATGCTGCTAAGAACCCTGTTTGTCCCGAACATCATGTAATTTGGTTCACCCCAGGAATTCCACGCCATAGCGGCGTGATACGGGATGAGAACGAGAATCGCAAGGCTTCTTAGGTTGTCGATATAATGTCTGCGCATCGGAATTATTGTATCACAAGCAAAAACCGCCCCATCAGGGGCGGCTTTTGTAACGGACAAAACAGAAAGGGAAACAAATTCTTTTCCTCTGCAGGAAAAACTTTTCGGTGAACCTGTTTCCTTTTTGCACTGCGAATTTTAACAATGAGTGCCCTTTTATTATGTTAATTTGGTGTTGTTTTTTTACGATTTCAGTTTGCTTAAACTTACAAAAAAAGTCCCGCTTTTCGGCGGGACTTTGAGTAATCGGTCTTTTGGGTTAGATCATTTCCTCCTGATATGGTTGGTGCTCTTGGCTTCCCATTTCTCAAGATCTATATATCTCAGGCACGGATATACATGGCTGATCTTGCCGTTGATCTTAGGTGTCATGCCGTCCAACATGACGTCATGACCGTATTCATCTTTTCCGACATAGAAGAAAACATCGCCGTGATATGTATCGCATTCGCAGAGAATATCTCCGGGTTTTACATTCTTGACGGAGACGGTCTTGCCGGAAAAAGCCATCTTATGCGAATTATGTGCGACCTTCTTCTTATGGTAGTTTTTGTATACCCAGACGGCAAATCCGGTGCAGTCGCACTTCTTCTTTGTCTTACCGCCGAGCTTATAAGGCCAGGTAGCCGCAATGCTGTAGAATAAGTACTTCGGCGGGTGCTTATGCTGTTTGAGATAGTCCGATGCCTTCTGATTGTTGGGAAACTGCTTGAGGCACCAGCTTGCGAACTTGTTGTTTGCCGTAACGAGCTTCGGTGCAGGATAATCCTTCATCCTGAGAACGGATTTCTCGTTATCGGATTTGACGCCGCCGAGGTTTTCATCAGGAGTCTGGCCTGCGGGAAGCACTACTATCTGGATTGCGCAGATGGTATTTCCTATCTCGTCAGTACCGCATCTTAAACCGTCCTTGGTCCATGCCATCCAACCTTTGCCGGATGTCTTTACCCTGTAGAAGATACTGTAATCGGGGTTGTAATTGTAAGAATAGTATTCTTCTTCGTCATAGTCATCATTGCAGTAATAGTAACCGCCATACAGAGCAATTCTCACGTTTTCGAGCCTCTTGCCTGCGTCAACGATCCTCAGATCATAAAGTGCGTCATACTTATCTTTGGTATCTTCTTTCGCATCACCGAAATCCGGCATGTCCACGGCAAGATCCAGTTCACTGCCGGTAACATTTACTCCGACGGCAAGTCCGGTGATCTGTCCCGTTACCTCCAGGATTGCGCCGTCAGACTTGATTGCCGACCAGCCGCTCGATGTCTTTACGGCATAGGATACTTTTGCATTCTTGCCCATCTTGAACAATCCTGCTCCGGGAAGGAGCGGTGTCTTGGGATTGATGTTCGTAATGCCTTCAATGCTCTTGATGCCGCCTAAGTCACCGGGCGCGTCGCCGTTCTTGGCAACAAGAGTTACCTGGATCGCTTCAAGTTTGTAGGAAAGATCCGAAACGCCGCTTTCCGCACCGTTCTTTGCCCAATCGAGCCAGCCGAAAGACTGTACGCACACACGGTAATAAATATCGTAATGGTCGGCAACGTCACCTGTGAGCTTGATGGCAACGGCTTCAGTCCTCTTTCCCAGGGTGCCGCTCGTAAGTCCGTTGGAGACCCAGCTGCTTTCCCAGCCTGTTTTCTGGATCTTGGAACGGTAAGAGATACCGCCCTTATACTGATTGCCTGTAAGGTTCAGCTCGATGCTGTCGATCTGCTTGGCTTTGCCTTCAGCACCGGAAACTCCGCCGTTCTTGGCCCACTTGCTGCCCCAGCCAAGGCTCTCTCTGTGAGCTCTGTAATTGACGTTTGTTTTCGTTCCCTGATTGGCAGAGACTATCCTGATCTTGATTACTTCGATCATGCGGGAATCACTGGGAGAACCGGCAACTGCACCATCAGAGACAAAGCCCTGGGAATTGTCCTGCTTCTGGAGCTGAACTGAATACTCGACACTGTACTTTGAAGCAAGTGCACCGGTAAGTTCCATCCTGAAGCCTTCGATCCTCAAGCCCTTGTTTCTTATACCTGCTTCATTGCCTTCAGTCTGGTAATCCTGCCAGCCTTTGCTCTGGACATAAACGCTGTATTTGAGAGATCCCTCGATCCCGGTAGGATTCTTGAGACTGACCGTCATGGCTTCGATCGGCCTGTACTCTTTGTTTTCGCTGGTATTTCCCTTTAATGTGAGCGTCGCGCTCGAATCATCCCAGACACCTTCGATGTCTTCATACTTTTGGGCATAGGCCGAGCCTGAAAGTGAGATGCCTTCTGCCGCAACGGTCCTGGTTGCGCCGGCAATGCTCAGGACAATGCTCGTTGTAAGCACTAAAGAGACAGCTTTCAGAAAATTGTTTATCCGCATATAAAACCTCCGCTGATAAGAAGTCTTATTACTTGACTTTGATCTTGAAAGTAACCGTCAGCCAGCCGGATGCCTTATACTCGGCACTGCCTGTAGACATTATCTTGATCTTGACCGTATATGTGCCTTTCTTGGTCTTCTTCTTTACGGTAACGGTTCCGTTGTTCTTGTTGATAGTGATGTTCTTGTTTCCTGAAAGCTTGACGCAGTCAAGGCCCGTTCCGGAAGGCGTAATTGTAAGCACTGCTCCCGCTGCAACAGACTGGGCTTTCTTCTTCAGTTTCTTAACCTTAAGAGTTGCGGTCTTGCCTGTGACAGTAAACGGATTGTCCTGCAGATGGGTGAAACCTGTCGTCATCAGATCCGTACAGCCGCTGAAAACCGTGCTGCTGTTGATCTTGGCGTGCAGTTCTTCCGTGAGGCTGACGGCCTTGAGATTTCCGCAGTTCTGGAAAGCGTAATCGTCAACAGATTCAACGCTGTCTGCTATGATCAGGTTTTCCAGTCTGTAGCAGCTGTAGAAGGCTTTGCTTCCGATATTCTTAACGCCGTAACCAAAGGTTATCGTTCTGAGGTTATAGCATTCAGCAAACGCAGATTCGCCGATGGTCTCAACGCTTCCAGGGATCACTATCTTTGAAATATACTCAAGTCCCGCAAACGCTTTGTTTCCGATCGTCTTGATACCATTGCCGAGGGAGAGTGCATCAAGGAATCTGCAGTCTTCAAATGCCGATTCACCGATAGTTGTAACAGTGCCGGGGATCGTTACGGTTCCAAGGCATGTGCAGCAGTTAAACGCCGAGTCTCCGATCTCTTTAACGCCGCTTGCGATCGAAACGGTCCTGAGCCTGTAGCAGTTCTGGAAAGCCTCGGTATCGATAATGGAAACCGTACCGGGGACCGTTATGCTCTTAAGCGCAGTGCAGTAATTGAATGCGCCGCATCCGATCTCCTTTACGCCCTTTGTAATCGTAACACTTGCAAGGTCTGAGCACGACTGGAAAGCATAATCACCGATCTTGGAAACACCCTTGGGGATAACGATCTTGGTTAAGCTGTAGCAGCATTCAAAAGCCTTGCTTCCGATCGACGTAACAGTCGAAGGAAGCGCAGCAGTCTGGAGTGCCACACAGGTTGAAAATGCCTGGTTTCCTATTCTGGTCAGACCTGCAGGGAGCGTAACACTTTTAGTTTTGTCAAAACCTGAAAATGCATAGTCAGCGACAGACGTTACACCTTTGGAAATTACGATCTTTGTTGCTTTATCACTGAATCTAGCCCAGGGATATTCACCGGAGTTTGTTGCGTCGTTCATCGCGCCTTTTCCGCTTATGGTAAGAACGTTCGTCTCATCGTTAAATGCCCATTTGAGAGACTCGTAATCGCCGTCTTCAATAGCTGTTTTAGCTGTCTTTTTATCTGTATCGGAAGGAAGCTCGGCTTCTTCGGGTACGGCCTCTTCCTTCTCATTATTCTCAGCAGGCTCTTCTGCAGCCGTTTCAGGAGCTTTTTCTTCTGTCTCTTTATCACCTGACTCAGAAGGTGCTGTCTCTTCTGTTTCAGCGGGTTCTATTTCGGTCTCTGAAGGCAGAGAAACCTCGGCCTCTTCAGTCTCCCCAGTTTCCTTCTCAGGAGCCTTGGAAGATTCAGTTTCTTTGGTTTCAGGTGGTTTCTGTTCTTCAGTTTCTGAAGGAACCTGTTCCTTTGTCTTCTCAGGCTCTTTTTCAGCCGGCTTTGCAGTTTCCTTAGCCGTCGGTTTGGCGGTTTCTTTAGCCTCAGTCTCAGTGGTCTCTACGACCTCTGTTTCCGCCGGCTCATTTACGGCCTCTTCTGCCAGTACCAAAGTCGGGATCATTCCGACGGTCATGGCTGTAGCAACAAAACCTGCCAGTAAACGTTTCACTTTCATGCAACTCCTCCTTGAACCCTCGCCCGGGTATTTCTAAAAAACAGCAGCCTTAAACTAAGACGCTGTTCGTCCTAGAATAATTCGGGTATACCACACTAACTGCCGTGAAACTACAAACCCTTATGAATAGAAAAGAAGCTGTAAAGAGATTGTCAAAATAGCTTGCGATATCAGGGCTGCAGGCCGCATGAAAAAAGCGCCTCAGATCGAGGCGCTCTTTGATAAAGCATTTAATTGAAAGACGGAATTACTCTTCGTCAGCCTTAGCCTTCTTGGCTCTTGTCTTCTTGGGCTTTTCCTCACCCTCAGCAGGAGCTTCCTCAGCCTTTGCAGCCTTCTTAGCGGGAGCTTTCTTAGCCTTTGTTTCCTTAGCTTCGCCATCATCAGCAGCCTTCTTGGAAGCTGTCTTCTTAGCGGGCTTCTCTTCAGCAGCATCGTCAGCCTTAGCTGTCTTCTTAGCTGCAGCCTTCTTAGCAGGCTTCTTCTCTTCTTCTGCTACAGGCTCCTTAGGCTCAACCTTCTTAGCCTTTGATGCAAGGTACTCAACTGTCTTTCTTGCACGGATGGAATCCTTGATGAAAGAAGCATCATCACCGATTGACTCCTTAACCTTCTCGATGTCGATCTTGTAGGAATCAGCGATTGTCTTGAGTTCTTCCTCGTAATCAGCATCGGAAACCTCAGGATTGAGCTTCTCTGTGATCTTCTCGATAACGAGTGAAGACTTGACTCTAACGCGTGCCATGGGCTCGAGGGACTTCTTGAACTCCTCGATGGACTGGCCGAGATACTGCAGATACATGGAGAGCTCGATGCCCTGGCTGCTCATGCGTGCGTTCTGATCCTGAGCCATCTGCTCAACCTCGCTGTCGATCATGGACTGAGGAATGTCGATCTCGCAGTTGTCGCATACTGCACGTACTGTCTCGTTCTCGAAAGCTGCCTTGTTGTCCTTTGCAGCCTTTTCTTCCTTGTTCTTGCGGATATCAGCCTTGAGCTCGTCAAGTGTATCGAACTCGGAAACATCCTTTGCAAACTCGTCGTCGAGCTCAGGGATGACTTCTGTCTTGATCGCGTGGATCTTTACGTTGAATGTAGCATCAGCGCCCTTGAGATCCTCAGAGTGATAATCCTCAGGGAACTTAACTTCGATGGTGAACTCCTCACCCTCGCTGTGACCAGCAACCTGATCCTCGAAGCCGGGGATGAAAGAGTGTGAACCGAGCTTGAGGTTGTAGCCCTCGCCCTTGCCGCCTTCGAAAGCGACGCCGTCCTTGAAGCCTTCATAGTCGATCGTGACTGTGTCGCCTTCTGCTGCGGGACGGTCAGAAACTTCCTCGAGTGAAGAATTACGCTTAGCCATACGGTCGAGTTCTTCAGCAACATCCTCGTCAGTTACTTCGATATCCTTGTAAGGAACCTCAACGCCCTCATACTGGCCAAGCTCGAATTCAGGCTTAACGTAAACGGAGATCGTGTACTTGAGGCCGTTCTCATCAAGAGCTGTAACATCCATCTCAGGACGTGAAACAACCTTGAGTTCATGCTCCTTGACTGCTTCGGGATACTGCTTGTTAGCGATCTCGTTCATAGCATCATCATAAAGGACGCCCTCACCGTAGTACTGGCAAACGAGCTGGAAAGGAACCTTACCCTTACGGAAACCTGGTACCTGGAAACGGCCCTTGTTCTTGTTGTAAGCCTGCTTAAGCGCAGCCTTCCACTCTTCAATGCCGGCCTCAAGGCTGATAACTACCTGTGAGTGCTCTTTTTTCTCAATTGTGGATGCCATGTTATATCCTCCAAATAATAATTATTAATTTAATAACCGAGTAAGAATTGTATCACAGCGCATGCTGTTTTTGCAATAAATAAATATATTAAAGAACCTTAACCTGTATTCCGCCCAAAACATCCAGCGTAGCCTGATGGAGCTTGGGGTCAAAAGAAGCCGTAAGCTTTGAATCAACGATGATCTCAGCCTCGGGTGCCGCAGCCTTTGCCAGCACTGCATTTGATACAACGCAGATGTTTGAGACAAGGCCGCATACTTCAATCGAAGAATAGACAGAAGCATTGGACGCAATGTAGTTTGCAAGCTCAAGTGATCCGAAAGTCGGCTTGTCGAATCCCCTGCAGCCCGAAAGAGGCTCTTCGAGAGCTTTATCGAGCTTATAGCCGTCAGATCCCTTAACGCAGTGAACAACGGGAAGATTACGGCCTTCCTGGGTATTCATGTAATCAGGAGTATGGGTGTCCATCGTATAAACGACTTCATCGCCGGCAGCCTTATACTCTGCGATACGCTCTATGATTCCGGGAATGATCTTGTCTGCGCCTTCAAAACCGAGTGCGCCGTCAATGAAATCTTTCTGGCAGTCAACGACAATAAGCAGTCTCTTCATAAGTCTGTCCTCCTTCAGAAATTAAAAAAGCTGCAGCGAATGCTACAGCTTTGTGTCTGGCGCGCCTAGCAGAGCTCGAATCCACAACCTTCTGATCCGTAGTCAGACGCTCTATCCAGTTGAGCTATAGGCGCATATTTGCTTCGGTTTTCCGAATAGCCTATTTATAATATTACTTGACCGCTTGAATGTCAATCAAAACTTGTTTAGAATAGCGCACGTGAAAAGAGGTGCCCATGACGGAATACAATCCTGACAGCCAGCTTATCAGATCATTAAAGCTCATGAACTGCCGCGATCTCGGTGGAATGCCCCTGGAAGACGGTAAAGTCTTCAGAAAAGGCGTCTTCATCAGGTCAGGTTCTCCCGAGCGCCTCACTCCCGAAGAGGTTCAGGAAGTTAAGGACTACGGAGTTAAGGCCGTTGTCGACCTCAGAGCCGAAGCCGAGCTCAAGGATTTCGGAAATCCTTTCCAGAACGACCCGGACGTTGATTTCCATTTTGTCCCTCTCTTCCCCGGTGATCCCAACAACTTGAGTGATGACCTTATCGACTTCATCAGGACAAGGCACCTGGGAGACTACTATGTAAGGATCTGCGAAGATCTCGGCAAGGAAGTAATCATGGTCATGAGATACCTTCTTAACTCGAAGGGTCTCACTCTCTATCACTGCACGCACGGCAAGGACCGCACGGGTGCCGTCACGGCAATGCTCTATCTTCTTGCCGGAGCCTCACGCGAAAACATCATCGAAAACTATAAAGTCTCATACAAATATCTTGAGAAGCACCTTGAGCGCAGAATGGCCAAGATGCCTCCCGACATGAGGCACCTTCTGAGATCTGATGAGATCAACATGAATATCTTCCTTGACTATGTCGATGAGAAATGGTCCGGAGACATAACTAATTTCTTCAGGTTCAACGGAATGACGGATGAGGAGATCATCGCTCTTAAAGCCAAGTGCGTTGAATAATGTCAGGTTGTCTTGTATGAAACCTCTCCGAGACGGATCTTCTTGACATTCTTGTTTTCATCGAAATCAAATTCAAGCTTGTATGTACCGCCTTCAGTCTCGTATGTGTAGACATAGCCGGTCTCGTCGATCATCGGATAGACCAGCAGGAGTTCTGAAATATTCATTCCCACAAACAGTTTTCCGTCGAATGTCGGTGCAGGAGACCCGTTATCGTAAATGAAGATTGCAACGAGCCTGCCGGAATTCCAGGAACCGTCAGCAGTGGAAGTTCCCTCAAAATGCAGCATTACGCCGTTAAATGCAAGCGTTATCTCTGCCAGGCCCTTATTGTCAGAGCTGTTGATCATCTCGATCACGGGCTCGCCGAAAAGCGACTGGATCTCAGTTTTTGAATATGTCTGTCCGCAGCTCAGAGCGGGTGTCCCGTTAAGACAGAAACTGACTTCCTCTCCCTTGGAGACAAACGTGTCTTCAATGTAGAATACGCCGTCTTGCTTGCGGTAAAGATTGACCGTTCTTGAGATTATGTTTTCGCCTGAAGCATCGACCGTCTCAGGGATCTCATAACTTACCAGAGTGGGCAGGAATGTCTTGAGCTTATATTCCCTGACAGGACTCTTTACGCGCTGCTTGTAAAAGTCGATGAGGCAGGTTGCCTTTGAAGTGACAACGGAAGAAATGTAGATGTCGTCCTTGAGCATCGGCTTGATTATCGATTCAAGACCTGCGGTATTGCTGTCGCTTATCATCTTGAAATAATGCGAGATGTAATCGTAAGCTTCCACGGCTTTTGAAGCATAGTCGCTGGCGAGCACATATGCCCCGTCTTTATACTGAAGCGCGAATCTGCAGGGATTTGTCTTGTCGTAATCCTCTTTGTAGATAAGCTCGACTATCGTAAGTCCGGTGTAAGACTTCATCGAAATGGCATTTTTGCCGGCTTTCTTGTCGGCGTCCGCATAAAACCTGGCGGTCTCCTCATCGGAAAGGAACCTGAAAGCGGTTATCTTTCCGTGTCTGGAAGACATTTCCCTTAAGATGTCGCAGTACTGGTAAAACACGGAGTACGACATACCGTCAAGCTGATTGTCTGGGATCGATGAATAGCTGTCAGCAACATTTTCCTTGTCCATGATCGCGCTGCTGACGAGACGAGCGAGCTCCTGTTTGGAAACATCCTCGCTGTGGTTGTCAAAACGCTTATGGATGCGCTGTACGATATTGCAGGATGAAAGCGAGAACAGCATGGCAACGACCAGAAGGACCGCACCGGCCCTCCTTGCCATCTGCTTGCCGAACTGTTCCGCCCTCGCCTTCATAAGTCCTTATTTCTCCGCTCTTCTCTGCCTTGCCGCCTCAAAGACAACGACTCCGCAGGCAACAGCCGCATTGAGGCTGTTTACGTGTCCGACCATCGGGATCTCGACAGTAAAGTCACAACACTTCCTGACGCCGTCCCTCATTCCGTCACCTTCGCTTCCGATGACGATTACAAGGCTTCCGGAATAGTCAGCCTTATCGTACATCACATCGCCGTTCATGTCAGTTCCGCAAACCCAGAAGCCCTCTTTTTCCTTGAGATTTCTCAAAGTCTGTGCAAGGTTTGTAACCCTCGCGACCGGAACATATTCCATGGCACCGGCAGAAGCCTTTGCGACCATCGAATCGAGTGATACCGAGCGTCTCTCCGGGATGATGACGCCGTCGATCCCGCAGCAGTCCGCGATCCTTAACATGGATCCCAGATTGTATGCGTCCTTAATCTCATCAAGCGCAATGAGTATGGGCGCCCTGCCCTCGTCTCTGGCCTTACTGATTATATCGTCAAGATCAGCGTACTCATGAGGCGCAACTGAGGCAATTACACCCTGATGGTTATGCGTGGTGCTCATGCGGTCCAGAACGTTTCTCGGAACGCGTGAAATGACCGTATCCTGCTTGATCGCAGCATCCAGGATCTTCGCAAGAGCAGGCTCCAAACGCTTTCCGCCCTCGGGTTTGAGGATCCAGATACGGTTGATTGTCCTGCCTGCGGCAAGAGCTTCACTGACCGCGTTGCGGCCTTCTATCTTGTCACCGGATTGGTTTCCGGCCTTGTTATTGTTACCGCGGCGTTCTTCCAAGTCATTCATCTCCTGTATCTTCGTCTTCTATCACATTGATCGACTTTATGCCGTCAGCGATCTCGAAACTGCGCTGGATCAGATATTCCATGCGTGATTCCTGATTATCCATGAACAGATATCCAATCAGGGTCTCAAAACCCGTGGCATACATGTAATCGGCGTGAGAAGCATTTTTCGATGACGCGTGGGGATTCGAATTCTTTCCGCGCCTGAAATAGTTCTGTTCCGTCTCCGTCAGTTCGTCCATGAGCTGCCTTGCGATCTCAGCTTGTGACTCTGCCGACACATACTTAATCGTTCTCTTATGGAGCTTATTGTTGTTGCCCGCGCCGTAATTCGACGCATGACACCTTGCATAGACCTCATAGACCGCATCGCCGATGTACGCCAGCACGAGCGGCGACACTTCACGCAGATCCGATGCTATAAAAGGCTTTATCATACAATTGCTCCGTTACTTGATCTTCTCCAGCTGGGGACCCTTTGGAGTGTCCTTGATGCTGTATCCGAGTGCGGTTATCTGATCCCTGATGCTGTCAGCTAAAGCAAAGTCCTTAGCCTTCTTGGCCTCAGCACGCTTTTCTGCGAGCTCCATGATCTCTGCGGGGATCTCTTCCTTTGCCTCGTCAAGCTTGACACCCAAAACGCCAGTCAGTTCAACAAGCTTAGCCTGAGCCGCCTTAAGCGAATCAGCGGAAGCATCGTCAGCGGCAAGCGCCTTGTTGGTCTCTGTTACGAGGTTAAAGATATCAGTGATAGCGTCAGCGGAATTGAGATCGTCGTCCATATGGCCGATGAAGCTCTCTTCTGCTGTCTTGACCGCATCCATGAGTTTCTTTGAAGTCTCCGAATCAGCAGGATGTGAATCAGCTCCGTTCTCGAGCGCGAATGTTACCTGTGATACGCAGTTGCTGATCCTTCCGAGGCTCGTCTGTGCCGCTGCAAGAAGCTCATCAGAGAAATTGATGGGGCTCCTGTAGTGACCGAGCAGGATGAAGAATCTGATTACGTTGTAAGG
>JAFWQF010000010.1 GCA_017509205.1 Clostridiales bacterium
TCTGTGCCTTCATTGCCTCACGCATGGCCTGCTGTTCCCTGGCAGCTTCTGCTCTTTCCCTTGCAAGCTTAACAGCTTCATTGTCTGAATGGACTGCAGTTGCAGCTACAGCTGTATCGGGGCCCTTCTGGGGAGTGAACTTCTGGGACTGCTTGAACGCAGAAGAGACGATCTTGTCAGAAGGATTGTGAGTGCCCGTTGAAGGCTTGAATGCGGATGAAACGATCTTGTCTGAAGGATTGTGAGCTCCCGTGGAAGGCTTGAAAGCCGATGTCATGATCGCGCCGTTTGCGTTCTGCTGTGTCGCAGTCTTGAAAGGAGCTTCCGGTTTTGCGGGAGCAGGTGCTGCGCCTTCCACCTTCTTGAAAGGAGATGCAGGTCTGTTTGCATTGGCATCGCGTGAAACGGTACCGGCAACTGCTGCAGAAGCAGCTACAACGCCGCCGGAAACTACAGGCTGTGCATTATCGGTAACAGTAGCAGCTGCGTGATTTACTGAAAGTTCCTTCGGGCGCTTGTGCATCTGGACAGGAGTCCTTGTAGCAACAAGCTCAGCCTTCCTTTCCACTTCCTCGATCGCCTTGAGTTCCTTCTTGGAAGCAGCCATATTGCGCATATAACCATGCTGGGTATCTGAAGCGATGGGTTCGTACTTGGTTCTTGTACCAAGGTGATAGACCAGATCTCCGACTCCGGGAATGAAGTCAAGAGCGATATCCTTGCCCTGCTTGCCCTGATTCTTGAGATATCTGACTCTCAGATAGCAAAGACCTGCAATGACAAGAAGGAGAACAAACCAAAGCCATGCAAATGACTTCTTGTTCTTAGGTGTTTCAGTATGGGACAGATTGACATTGGTAGGCTCTGTTGCCTCTTCTGTCGGCTCTGTGGTGGTTGTTGTGCCTTCTCCGCTGTCGACTGCAGCCAGAACAGCTGCTGTGGTGTTTTCCGTAGATGAAATAACAGTTCCGGTGGAAGTCGTCGCTTTGACCGTCTTCTTCTTTACAACTTTCTTTGTGGGAGTGGCTTTTCTTTCAGTCGGCTTCTTAGTGGGTTTTTTAGTGGGCTTCTTGGTAGGTTTCTTAGTAGGCTTGGCAGATTGTTTGGTGGTAAATACACAGTCAACAGTAAAACTCTTGCTTTGTATGCTTTTTGTAATGGTAACGACGACCGTCGTATTGTTTTCCACTTTTGCTTCGCATCCGTTGGAACCAGTGGCTTTTGTTACCCTTACAAGGTGCTGAATGTTATTGGAAAGGTGTACATAAATTTTATTACCCTTATTGCCATTGATAATCCTGATCTTACACGTGGTTGGATGGACATCTTCAACCCAATGCGTCGCAGCCAGGACCTCGCGTCTCGGAGAGACAAAAGCAACAATGCCAAAGGCTATGACCACACATAAAAAGACCGCAATAATCCTGCTCAACTTATTGCTTGCCGTCATCAAAAAACCCTCCCAGGGCGCAAAATAGTATTAATATTTTGGTGTTAACATTTTGTTAACAAGTAAATTATACAGCCCGTACAAAAAATTACAAGCAAAAAACATATATGTCAGGACATTTTGAACAAAACCGCAGATGCTTGAAACAATTGCATCTGCGGTTATTCAATCATTCAAAATGCACGGGAATGCTCAGGCGTCCTTTATGCTCTGGCCTGTGATGGAGTCGGGTTTTGCTTTGACATCTCCGCTTCCGGGACGGGTCTTCGCTTCCTTTTTCTTGCGCTTTACGCTGGAAGACGGACGCTTGTGTTGGACGGGCTTTTTCTCCGGTTCCTCAGAACCCTTGAAACCTTCCAAAGGCTTCTCCGCAGCCGGCAGGATCGCCTCTTCGCCGACCTTCATGATGTCCGGCTTTTCCGCCTGGACCTCAGCGGGACGCTCGACCACCGCATTTTCGACTTCTGTGCCGATCTCGGGTCTCATGACATTCTGCAGCATGGGATCCCCGTCTTCCTCGCCCTCAGCTTTTCTTCTGATGTTTGCGGCAAATGAACCTTTTCCGACTCTTGCGGAAGTAGGTCTCTTTAGAGCAGTCGGCTTGACCTTCGCGGGTGCTGCCGAATCCATGACCAGTGCGGGCGTGTTTGCCTCTTCGCCTACGGAATCCGAATCAAGCTCTGCCTTCTGCTCGCGTCTTGCCTCAAGAGTGTTTGAATAAACAGGCCTGATAGGCGCGGTATTTGATTTCTGAAGATATCCGTTGATGACCATCTGATCTTTCTGACGGTCGATCGCTTCTGCTTTCTTGGAAGAGATACCGAGCGGGCCGAAATTATCTTTAACGGCTTTCTTCTCGATTTCTGCCTCGCGCTCGGCTTCACTCTTTCCGCCTATGAGAGTGTTTGTAGTCTCAGCAGCTTTTTCTGCAAAAAACTCTGCTTCCCTTCTTGCCCTCTCGAGTTCGCGCATCTTCCTGCCGCCGTCATCCTTACGCTCTGCGATGCCGTCTACGACCTCGATCGCACGTCTCTCGGCAGCCCATTCCTGTTCACGCTTTCTCTTACGGTCCTCGATCGCTCTCCAGATCGCAAAGCCGATGATCAGTGCGAGCAGCACTGCCGGAACTATTATCCAGAGTATCTTCTCGTAAAGCAGATTATTATCAATAGCACTAAAATCGATCATTGATCGTCTCCCCCGCCCTTTCCATTCCTTTTACCGGCCGGGGCATCCTCCTTATCTGCGGATGTTTTTGATGCCGCTGCACGCGTTCCTGCGGCTACGGCGAAAACCAAAACTCCTGCACTTGCAATAACTATTATAACCGCCAAAACGATCCTTCGCACCATTCCCGTTCCTGATTCGGGAACAGCTGAAGGCGCAGCCGTCTCCGAAACTGACGGAGCGGGCGTTTCAGCCTGCGTCGTCTCAGCTGCAGCACTGCTTTCAGACGCAGTGGTCTCAGGTGCGGCAGTTACTATCTTTCCCGAAAACTCAGACAGTGAAATGCCGTTTGCCCCCAGAGGGACCTTGTGGTCGAGACCGACGAACTTGCCGGCATCGTTCTGCCAGAGGACCTTCTTAACCAGATTGTACTTATCTTCGTCCCAGGTCTTGAAATCGTCTTTTACCAGTCCGCCCGTATCACCTGAATTTGCATTGAAGCACCAGAAAGTGTGGTTCAGTTTCTTCTCGTCAATAAGCTGTCTTAAGTAATTCATCCACTTGAGGGTGTCGCCTTCCATGAAGCCGCCCCACTCACCGATCAGAAGAGGAGCGATGTCCTCGTCGGTAATGTAAAGCCAGAACGGTGTCCAGGCATCCTTCTTGAGGGATTCGTATGTGAATTCACTCTCAAACCAGGGCTGCTTATAGACGGTCGGGCCGTAATCGTGAGGTGAATAGACTATCTGCTTATTGAACGCTTCAGAACCGAGATCGACCGGATAGTCCTTGACACCCATGAGGTTTCCGCCCCACCAGGTAATGCGGTAGTCCTCTTTGTCGTTCGATGTGAAGTTGTTGGCCTTGATATCCTTTGGATATATCTCGATGCCCTCGATAACGATCAGGGCGTGGGGATTCTCATTGAGAACTGCCTTGCCTGCCTTCTCGGCGACCTTCTTCCAGTTGTTGGGATCGTCCGAATCGTTCCAGATCGCACGGGGCGTTTCCGGAGGCTTGCCGTGAGGCTCGTTCTTGAGGTCAAAGGCAATGATGGTGTCATTGTCCTTATATCTTGCCGCGAGCCATCTGAGAGACTCGATGTAGTCAGCCTCGGTAATGCCGTCGTTGTACCAGACGGGGTGGTTGTGACCTGCGGCATCCGTCTTTACCGAATGGATGTCCACCATGATCTTCATTCCGTTCTGCTCACAGAGGGAGAGAACGTAATCGAAGATCTCGAGTGAATTCATCTTATTTAATTCTTCATTGTAAGCATTGTTGTAGTTTGCCTTCGGATATTCACCCTTCTTCCACTTAAGAAGGAGCTCGGAAGACATGGGGACACGGAGGAGATTGAAGCCGTGATCGGCAATGGCCTCCAATGTCTCCTTGAGATTGCAGTTCCATACGCCGTCGAAAAGATTCGTGCCGGTGTTGTATCCGAACCAGTTGCAGCCTGTAAGCCAGACCTGGTCGCCGTTCATGTCTACGATCTTTGAACCCTTGGTGGTGAGCCAGTCATCACCCTTTTCGCCCTTGACGTTCTTGGCGGGTGCTTTCGTAGGACCGTTGTCTGCTCCGTTTCCGCTGCTCTGCGTAGCGTTCGTTGCGTTGCCGCTGCTGACAGTTCCGCTTTCGCCGTCACCCGTTACTGATATGAGTTTTGCGGATTTGATGTTGCTGCCGTCGACCTGGATGCCTACACTGCCGTTGAATGCCCAGCTGTTGGAACCGCTTGAGGAAACTGTCGCGATTACCCTCTTGCCGCTGATCTTATAGGAATCAAAACCCCAGCCGGATGCCTTCTTTATAGTGCCCGAGAACTCGGCCGTGACCGTGATGGTCTTGTAGCCGCTGCAGCCTGAAAGCTCCACGGTCAGCTGTCCGCCGTTGCCCCAGCAGTTGCTCGATGCTTTTCCCGAAGGAGCCGCGAAAACATTTACCGGAAACAGGCATATAAGAAAGATTACCGCGGCCAGGAACGCAGCCTTGCGGGTAATTGAATCGAAACGCATATTCAGTTGTCCTCAGAGATCGAGATTGATATTACGGCCGGAAGACTCGTACTTCTCGTACTTTACGCCTGCAGCGTCAAGCATGCGGCGTGCAGCCTGTGCGGTCTCGGTATCGTGATACTTGTCGTCAAGGTAAACGATCCTGCCGACTTTCTTCTGAATGAGCGCCTTCGTGCATTCGTTGCACGGGAAGAGCGTGGTGTAGACCGTGTCACCTTCGAGATCGGCGGTCTTGCTGTTGAGGACCGCATTAAGCTCAGCATGGGTTACGTAAGCATACTTTGTATCAAGCGTGCCGCCGCTCCTGTCCCAGGGGAACTCATCATCAGAACAACCTAAGGGCATTCCGTTGTATCCGACGGAGATGATGTACTTCTCCCTGTCAACGATGCAAGCACCGACCTGTGTGTTCGGATCCTTTGATCTCTTTGAAGCAAGGGATGCAACTCCCATAAAGTATTCGTCCCATGACAGGTAATCGGCTCTCTTATCGCTCATTAGGGTACCTCCGGTATGTTTAATGCGTTCTTTGAATTTTACCGTTCAAAAGACAGTGACACCAGGACACTATCTTAATACGAAACTGCAGCCTGTGGTCTTTTCGATGAGTGTCTTGAGGAACTTCCACTTCTTTGGAAAGTGCTGTTCAGCGCCGGCGGTGATCTTCGTGCCGTCAGCAAAAACGACCGTGATCTTCCATTCGCCCGGGATCTGTGTCTGATCGCCGAAATCAGCTTCGAGGCCGCTGTTATAACCCTTCATCCATTCGAGCATCCCGCTCTTGGGCAGTTCCTCTTTAAGCGTGCGGAAATCAGTCTCATTGAGCGAACGGGTGAAATTGTTATTCCACATGTAGCTGTCGCGCCACTGGATCACTTTCTTTACAAAGTCATACTTAACGGCATAACCTTCATTGCCGAAAGAGGTTATCCCTACTTCAAGAACAGTTATGTTGTCATAATCAACACTAAAACTCATCACTTACTTCAACCCGTCTTATTCAATAGTAATTCCGAAGATGCTTCCGGTAGTTGTTCCGACTACCATGATTCCGTTATAGACAACGGGAGACGCCTCGATGTTGATGCCTGAAGAGGTCTTCTCGGGCGTTCCGAGGTTCTTCGCTGTCTGAATGTATTTAATTCGTTCTCCGGTCTGCGCGTTTACAAGGTGTACCTGACCGATCGAGTCGCAGATGACTATATACGCGTTTCCGTCGGAATCGTAGAAGTCGACCGGTGAGCTGTACGAATAGATGTTCATGTTATATTCCCAGACCTTGGTGCCGAGGGTCTTGTCGTAGGCGATGAGCTTGTTGCCCGCTGCAAGATCGTTGGTCATGCTGAATGAGAAGATAACAAGATTGGAGATGCTCTTCTTTCCGACTATCGGGTTTCCGAAGCATCCGCCGCTCTGGTCGGTCTCGGAAGTCTCGCCGTTAAACGTGTAGCAGGGCTCTGAGGACTGCCATTCAACTTTGCCGGTAAGTCCGTTTATCTTGTAGATGTAACCGGCTCCGCTGTACTTGCCCGTGCCGCCCTGGTTATCGACTTCCGTGCCGATGTAAACATAAGGAACACCGTCCTGCTCATCGATGACGGGCGTTACGTCTGAATCATCACCAAGGACTCTTGTCCAGACCATCTTGAGCGTGTTGAGATCAAGACAGCAGAGGTTCTTGGTGTTGTCGACGAAGTAGCCGTAGTTGCCGTAGCAGGCGATCGAACTTTCAACACCCATGTGGGATGTAGTGTTATCGGTGAATATATATTTATAATGAGTAACTTCAGGTGCGACAGCGATCGAAGCCGATCCTGCGGTATATGCAGTGTGGAGATCAAATGTATAGATCAGGCCGTTCTCGCAGGGCCAGATGAGGGTATCCGTCTCACCGCTGACAATGGGCGATGAATCGAATGCCGACCAGTTGCTCCTGTAGGCACCGTCCTCGGAACCGTCGTAAGACCAGAGGAGCTTACCGTCGATAAGTGAATAGATGTACATACCGAAAGTGTTTCCGCCGTTGTTGTCGGTCTGTCCGACATAGAGCAGAGGATAGCCTCTCGGATCGAGTGCTGGAGTTCCCTTTATGGATGCGCCAACATCAATGGGCTTTCTCGTGGGTTCGCCTGTCGTGAGGTTAAGGAAATAGACCTTACCGTCGAGTGATGCGATGATGACCTCCGCGAGAGCAGCCTGCTGCTTGGCTGAATCGTACATGTTCATGACAGCTCTTAATCCGTCCGGCCACTCAACGACCAGCGGCTGACCTGTCCACCTGACGCCCTGCCATTCAAAGCTCTGCGTTGAAGCAAGACGCTTGCCGAGCTTGTTGTACTCCCACTTCTGGTTCAGCGTTCCGGCTACGACGCTCGTGTATCCGAAAGATGCGCAGTTGCGGAAGTTATTTCCCCTGAAAGTAAAAATGCCGGGGACCGCTCCGAAATCAACCGGATCCTTGAAAAAGATCTGATTGGTTCTGGTGTATCCGGTCTTGGCATCGACAATCTTCTTATTAACGAAAACCTGTTCTGAAATACCGCGCTTTGAAGGAACCGCATCGCTCTCAACTTTGGCTTCGGGGTCCATCTTTACTGACGCAAGTCCCGGATAGAGTACCGGGTTCTGGTTGGGTGTCATCGGCGGGATGGGGGAAGGCGTGGGTGACGCGACGGAAATGTAAATGGAATGGCCTGAACCTATCGGTGCGGCGGTTTCAGTGGAAGTTGTCTTTCGGAAATATACCGCTGCGAGAATGGCTGTAAGGATGACAAAAAGCACCGTAAGCGTGACGACCATCATCATGGTCGTCTCATTGGGATCCCTTGACGGCTTGTAGAAGCTGTTATCGGGTTCGATGTACTGATCCCCGCGATTCATAGGCCTTCCTCGTAGTCGTTCAGGCAGTTTTTGCCGCTGCCGTTCCAAAAAGATAACGCCTATTTTAACACGGCTCTATATTATTCACAAATTTATAAAGGATTTTTTACTGTATAACAGACCCTTTTCAGAGGCCTTCAGCAAGCTCCAAAAGCTTTGAAATGCGGTGATTCATACCAGACTTGCTTATCGGCGGATCCATCAGTGCCCCGAGTTCACCTATCGATGCACCGGGGTTCGCCAGAGTGGCATCCGCGGCAGCTTTGAGTTCAGGAGTAAGACACTTGGCAAGATTCGACTTCATCAGTTTCCTGATCTGCTCATTGCGGACAGCACCGGCCTCCGACTGGCGTCTCGAATTGCTCTCGTCGCAGTTGACCGTACGCGATACCTGGCGGTTAACTTCCTTGGTAGCCCTTATGTTCTCAAACTCAAGGACCGCCTTCACGGCACCTATGTATCCCAGGAAATCCGATACGCTGTCCCCTGCCTTGAAGTATATCTGGGCATAGCTGTCCCTTGATGTAAGAGATGCATTTATTCCGAGGTGCCCGAGCATCTCCACCGTCAGCATTGCGCATATTCCGTTGCTTACGTGAAATTCCGCACGATAGGTCTTTACGGGATCCGAGATGTATCCGCAACCGAGAAAGACCCCTCTCATGAAGTACCTTGCAAACCTGTGAGTACCGTCTTCATCAGTCTCAGCTTCTTCAGGCAGCGTTCCGGAAAGACATTCCAAGGTGAGATCTTCAAGCAGCGTGGTATCCGTGCCTTCTTCCCTGCGGGTCAGCATAAGGGTCTGGCTGTCGTATGAGACCTTGTAGCCCTCGTCAGAAAAGAATCCCTCGATCTTTCCCGTGTCCATGCTTTTAAGACGGACCTTGAGAGGCATGTCTTTCTGGTCAGGATCGGCCTGGGAACATAGAAGGCCTGCGAGAAAATAGCGTCTGGAAGGGCTTTTCGCACGAAGCTGGCAGACTTCCGTCCTTACGGCGTCAGAAAAACTCGCCGATTCCATCAGGTATTCTCCTGCTTGCCGTAACGGGAGGCTTCCTTGTCGATGTCCCTGTGATGCAGAACACAGTTATACCCTGCCTGCTCAAGGAGCGATGCGACCTTTTCGGCGCAGTAGACAGATCTGTGTCTTCCGCCGGTGCATCCGAAACCTATGTGAAGGCTTCCTTTACCTTCATCTATATAAAACGGAATGGTGAATTTCATAAGGCCTGCGACCCTGTCAACGAATTCAGCGGTCTCGGGGAAAGTCTCAAGATAATCCGAAACCTGTTTGTCAGAACCCGTATGATTGCGAAGTCCCGCTATGTAGTACGGGTTAGGAAGGAACCTTGCGTCAAAACAGTAGTCGAAATCGGTCGAAACGCCGTATTTAAAGCCGAACGACTCTACAAAGATGACCATCGCGCTGCCTTCGCCGGCTTCGATTATCTCTCCGAGCTTCATGCGGAGATTGTTCTCGCTCATCCTGGATGTGTCGATGACATTGGTGGCCATGCTGCGGACGTTCTGCAGCTTTGCCCTCTCTGCCGCGATCGCATCGGTCAGGGACATCTTTCCCGCGAGCGGGTGCTTTCTTCTGGTCTCCTGATAACGCGTGATCAGGATATGGTCTGAAGCCTCAAAGAATATGATCTTATAAGGAATGCCCATGTCATCGATCAGGGCCATCGCATCCGAAAAACCGTCAAGATACTTGGACGAACGGACGTCAACGACGAACGCGAGCTTGCTCACGCCGAAGCCTTCACCGCTCCTGCCTTTGTAGAAACCGCTTACCAGATCCGGAAGAACATAGGGAGGAACGTTGTCCATGCAGAAAAAGCCGAGATCCTCAAGATAACGTACGGCAGCACTCTTTCCTGCACCGCTCATTCCCGTGAGAATTATAAGTTCCATTTACCCTTCACCTCCGAATTCACCTATGAGCCTGACCTCTTTTTCGAGCCTGACTCCGGAATCCTCAAATACTTTACCGCTTACATAATCAATGAGTTTCAATATGTCTTCCGCCGATGCACTGCCGTTGTTGTTCACCACGAAACCTGCGTGTTTCGGCGAGACCTGCGCACCGGAATCATCGAGAGCAAAACCTTTGAGTCCTGAATCCTCGATGAGCTTAGCCGCGAAATACCCTTCGGGTCTTTTGAACGTCGAACCTGCGCTCGGAACGTCCAGCGGCTGGCTTGCAGATCTCTTCTGCCTCAGCTCGGCAACGTATGTGGCGATCTTTTCCTTATCGCCCGGCTTGAGTGCTGCCGTCATTGAAAGGATCACCGGCTGCGCTCCTGCCTCCTGCTTTTTGTCGAAGATGCTGGTCCTGTATGAAAAACCGCATTCATCAGCAGGGATCTCTTTTATTTCATTGTTTTCCAGATATCTTACGCTGACCGCAATGTCTTTGATCTCGCGCCCGTAAGCTCCGGCATTCATGAAGACCGCGCCTCCGACCGTTCCCGGGATCCCGCATGCGAACTCCGCTCCTTCAAGACCCATTTCCGCACAGTAGTTTCCGAACTTCGAAAGAAGGCATCCGGCGCCTGCTGTGACATAAGTAAGACCGTCATCTCTTTGCTCAGACGATATGTCTCCCATGAGTTTTCCGATCCTGATGACCAGTCCGTCAAAGCCCTTATCCGAGATCAGGCAGTTGGATCCGTTGCCAAGAACGAATACGGGAAGGCCCTTTTCTTCGGCAAAGCGGAAAACCTCTTTGAGCTTCTCCTCATTGGAAGGTTCCGTGAAAAATCTTGCCGGCCCGCCTGTCCTGAATGTCGAGTAAGGCGCAAGGCTGACATTTTCGCTTATCGAGATTTCAGTCATCAGCCTATTTCCCCGGGAATACTCTGGAAACAAGATCCTGGGCGGCGTTGTAGCCCATCTTCTTGACCCTGTAGTTGATAGCGGCAGCCTCAACGATTATCGCGAGGTTACGTCCGGGTCCTACCGGAATGGTTACTGAAGGAACGTTTATTCCGAGGATCTCCGTTGTCTCGTCGTTCAAACCGAGCCTGTCATAGACCTTCTTCTCGTCCCAGAGCTCGAGGTTGATGACGAAATCGATGTTCTCCTGCGGCTTTACCGCGGAAACACCGTAGAGTTCCTTAACGTCAAGGATACCGATGCCCCTGATCTCGATCAGGTGCTTGATCACGTCGGGAGCGCGTCCCAGGAGTGTTGTCTCGGAAACCTTGCGGATCTCGATCTGGTCGTCTGCTATGAGTCTGTGACCTCTCTTAACGATCTCGAGAGCGGTCTCCGACTTACCTACGCCTGACTCACCTAAGATCAGGATACCTTCACCGTTAACCTCGACAAGAACTCCGTGCATCGAGACGCGGGGAGCGAGCTCGAGCTTTAAGTACTTAACCAGCTCGGAAGAAAAATCCGACGTAGCCTGGGATGTGCGCAGGACAGGCGTGCTGTACTGCTTTGCGGCATCCATTATCTCCTTGTGGACCTTATGGTCACGGGTGACGATCAGCGCCGGAATGTTCTTTTCGAAAAGAGCCGAAACCGAAGCAAGCCTCTCTTCAGGAGTGAGGTGATCGAGGAACGCGTGCTCCATGTTGCCGATAAGCTGGATTCTGTCAGGGCCGAAATGGTCGTAATATCCTGCCAGCTGGAGACCCGGGCGCGTAACGTCTGCAACGCAGATGCGGCGCTCGTTGATGTCTCCTGAATCATAAACTACCTCAAGATCATAGTTCTTTACGATCTCTGAAAGGAAAACGCTCGAAAAAGGCATTTACCCAAACCTCCGATAATCAGAAACTTACTGTAACCTCGTGGACCCTGCCGTCCTTTGCGACAGGAAGCAGCGTGCCTGCTGTTTCAACGCCGTCCAAAGTGACCTTTACGCCCTCCGCGGTACGGCGGAATCCCTCAGGCTTGCTGATGTGGATGTGATATCCGGTTCCTGCGATGGTGACCCTGATATCAAGCTCCGTATCGTCCTTTCTGAGGAGCGGCTCGACTCTTAATCCTTCAGACGTAAACTCAACGCCGAAGCACTGGAAGAGTGAGAGCAGGAGCCATGTGGAAGTACCGGAAAGCGTAGGTCCGATGTTCTCGCCTGACTCGCTGTTGTTGTACTGTGTGCACCATCTCGGGTTGCCGCATACGGTGAAAGGTGAAACGAGTGTCCTGAACGGGCAGATCATGTCGATGATCCAGTAAGCGGTATCGGTAAGACGTCCTGCGAGTTCTGCGTTCTTAACGGTCTTTGCAGCCTTGAGCATGGCAGAGCATGCCATCATGTTGGCGTGCTTGAAGACGCCGCCGTTCTCACGGTCGCCCGGATAATAAAGAGCAACGTCGATCTTGGGTGCAATCTGCGGATAGTCGACAGTCGAGCAGAGTCTGAAGCCGTAAGGTGACTTCAGGTACTTGTCGAGAGAATCGAGCATCGTGGAGATCTGATCCTCAGTGGCAACTTCAGCGAGAAGTGACCAAGAGAAAGAATTGAGGAAGTATGAGCCGGGATGGCCTTCCTCTACTGCAAGGCCGTCGCCTGCAGCACCGAGATAATCGAGATTCGGCTTGTTTGAACGGTTGAAGAGGACTCTGCAGTAGAAGTCGTTCTTCCAACAGTTGTCCTGCAGTCTCTTCTCGAGTGAAGCAGAAAGATCCTTCATCTCGGAAGCAAAAGCCGTATCACCTATCTTCTCAAACATGGTTACCGCGCAGTCAGTAGCAACCTTGAGCAGGAATCCGTTCATTACGGATTCGGAATATTCAGATTCATAAGGAACTTCACCGTAAGCCTTGCCGCTTGCAGCGAGCTGCTCCTTGTACTGTGCGATCTTGTCCTTGCCGGAGATAGAATCCGGGTCGACTCTGAGGCAGTCGTTCCAGTCAGCACGGTCGATGAGCGGGATGCCGTGCTTGCCCAGAGAGATCTTTCCACTGTACATGAGGATAGCCTTAAGAGTGTCCTTAAGAGGTCTCTTTACGCCCTCGTCACCCGGTTTCTCAACAGTTCCTGCCATTACGAACTCCTCATCGAGGAATGCGAAATCGCCTGTAAGACCAAGGTAACGGTCAACAGCCTGCAGGAGCCAGAGTCCGTCGTCAGACCACCAGCCGGGTTCTTTTCCGATCCAATAGAAGTTGTGGTTTGTGAAACCTTCTTCGTATACGTTCTCGATCCAGCCTGCGAGCATCTTCTTTACGAAGTCCTCCATGCCCATTCCTGCGAAATAGTACATGGATGCATAGATGTCCTGGATCTCACGGAAACCGATCTCACGATAGCCCTTCTGTGTCCAGTCGAGTGATCTCGAAACGAATGTCTGATAGAAGACCTGGAACGGAAGGTTGTTGTTTACGTAAGCCTCGAAGTCCTTGTTCTTGTGGCTGATCTGCATGTAGTCAGCATACTTCTTCGTGAAGCCGATAACGTCCTCTAAATCCTTCGGAAGGTTTGTAGCGCATGAAATGTATGCGCATACTGCCTCCATCTCCCTGACGGGAGTGACATCGGGAATGAATCCCGGATTTACTGCGTCTGAAGACATGCATGTGAGGTTGTCGGCACGTACTGCTCCGCCTGCCTTGACCGTGAAAGGTACTGACATTGCAAAGAAGCCGGGACCCTTTCTTGAAGGTCTGCATGCGAGAGGATCGATGAACTCAGGGTGCTCGAGAGAGCCTGCGCCAACGAAATCACCGTATCTTGCAGCGTACTGGTCAGGGAATATATTGCCGTCATCGGTGTGGACAACGAGCTCGTTGAACCTGATGTCGCCCTTTCTGTATTTTGCGTTGGGATTGAAGCTGATCGCCCTGATCTCGTCGTTCTCGTTGAAGAAGACTTCGGACTGTGTGACGACAGTCGTGAAGATGACGTCTTCGGAGAGAGCGTGTGTCTCGGCAGTACCGAACATGCCGGTATAAACGAGTCTTAAGTTCCTGTCAGATGAACCCTTGTTTACGATGTCGATCATCTGTGCCTCGGCAGCGAGAGGCATGCCCTCATGCTGGGGGACGATGAAGATCGTACGCTTTACCTCAATTCCGCCCTCAAGCTCATAGCTGATGACGGTCCTGTTCTGTGAATGGATCGTGGTAACCTTCTTGAGGCCTTCTGCCTTTGCGGCGCCTGACCAGAAGATCTGCTTTCCGTTCTCCGCAAGGTAGAACTGTCTGTTTGCGGGGAAACCGTTCTCGTCAGGGAGATAGTCCCATCTTGTTGCGAGAACCTGCTTGTCGGCATGGGATCTGAAGGATCCGCCGCCCATCCTGTCGATCGCACTCTTAGGTGTGGACTGGAGAGGACGGTCAAAACCGATACGGTTTCCGATGAGCATGTTTGTGTAATAGTGAGGTCCGGGTGAAGGAGTAGCGGGATCCAGGATCAGTTCGCCCTTCTCATTGAGCTTGCCGCCCCATTCTTCAGAAGCGCTTATTGCAGCCTTAACGGTCTCAAGGATCGTGTCGGAGAACTGGGCGGGACTTACTGTACCGTCTTTTTCAACCAACGCGCTCACCTTTCCGCCTTCGCTCACGAACATAACGCTCTGTCCGTTCGCAGCGCATTCGGAAAGCTTTGCGAAAACTTCGTTATCTTCAGCTATGACGCTGATAAGCATGCTGTCAAACTTGAGTCCGCTTATACCGATTACCACCGGTTTTGTGCCGAACCTGACGTACTGTGCGGAAATACCGCCGCTGCAGCCTGCTTCGCGGAATTTATTCTTCAGCTGCTGTGTTGCGGTGCACTTTTCCTGTCTGGCTCTCTCGCTTCTGTAGCCCATAAAAACGACCTCCGTGCAGGGGTATATTTATTACCCGTAGATTATAGCAAGAAAACCCCGCGTTCAAAAGTGAGCGCGGGGCTTTCGACTGATTCGTGATCCAAATATCCGAAAGGGATATTTAACCTCAGCCGAGAACTACCTCGACCTTATGTGTCTTTCCGTCGCCTGCGACAGGGATGACGGTTCCGTCAACTGCAACACCGTCAACAGTAAGAGACTTAACGCCCTTGTTTACGTGAGCAGGGTTCTTGACTTCGATCTCATAGATGTCGCCTCTGAACTTACGCTCAGCCTTGAATCCGTCCCATGCTGCAGGGATGGAAGGATCAATGGAAAGTCCGTCAAACTCAGGCTTAACGCCGAGGATGTACTGGGAGATGGCAACCATGTTCCAAGCAGCAGTACCGGTGAGCCAGGAGTTCTTGCCCTGACCGAAGTTCTTGGCGTCCTTACCGCCGATCATCTGACCGTAAACGTAAGGTTCTGTCTTGTGGATGTCTGATGTCTCTTCGGTGAAAGCAGGAGCGATCTTTGAGTAGTACTCAAATGCCTTGTCTCCTCTTCCCGCATAAGCCTCAGCGCAGATGATCCATGCGTTGTTGTGCGTGAAGATACCTGCGTTCTCCTTGTATCCGCCAGGATATGTGGAGATCTCACCGTACTGGATGTAGTACTTGGTGAACGCGGGGTTGTTGAGAACGAGACCGAACTCGCAGTTCAGGTACTTGTCGATGGAGTTGAGGGTCTTGATGTCAGCGCCCTGATCCTTACCGATCTCAGACATGACAGCGAAGCCCTGGGGTTCGATGAAGATCTTACCCTCTTCGCACTCGTGAGAACCCATCTTCTCGCCGTTAGCGTCGTAAGCTCTGAGGAACCACTCGCCGTCGAATGCGGATTCCATTGTGTTCTTCTTCATTTTGTCGATCTCAGCCTGAGCCTTTGCAGCCTCTTCTGTCTTTCCGAGGTGCTCGAGGATGCCGACGTAAGCAGGACCTGTGTATGTGAAGAGCGCAGCAACGAATACGGACTCTGCGATCTTGGAATAGCCGCCCTCTGCCTTGAACTTCGGGTTGGTATATGTCTGGAAAGATTCACCCGGTGTGTCGGAGAAGCATGAAAGGTTGATGCAGTCATTCCAGTCTGCACGCATTGCCAGAGGCAGTCCGTGAGGTCCGAGGTTGTTTACGATGTGATAGAAGGAAACGTTGAGGTGCTCGAGCATCGTGTGCTTGCCTTCCGGATCGTCATCGAAAGGAACGTTTGCGTCGAGGATTCCCCAGTCGCCTGTTTCCTTGATGTATGCAGCTACGGACATGATCATCCAGAGCGGGTCATCGGAGAAGTCACCGCCGATGTCAGCGTTGCCCTTCTTGGTGAGAGGCTGGTACTGGTGATAGCATCCGCCGTCTGAAAGCTGTGTGGAAGCAATGTCGATGAGTCTTGCTCTTGCACGGTCAGGGATCTGGTGAACGAAACCGAGGATATCCTGGTTGGAGTCTCTGAAGCCCATTCCGCGGCCGATGCCGGACTCAAAGTAGGAAGCAGAACGTGAAAGGTTGAATGTAACCATGCACTGATACTGGTTCCAGATGTTGACCATGCGGTTGACCTTGTCATCAGGTGTGTCAACCTTGTAGATGCTAAGGAGGTTCTCCCATGTCGTGCGGAGCTCTTCAAGTCCTGCAGCAACCTTCTCAGGTGTGTTGTACTTGTCGATCATGGCATAAGCCTTCTCCTTGTTGAGGACCCACTGCTCTCTTGTGAGGAGGTTAGCAGGCTTCTCTGAAGCGAACTTCTTGTCCTGAGGGTTCTCAGCATAGCCGAGGATGTAGATCAGGGTCTTTGTTTCGCCCGGAGCGAGAGTGACTTTCTTGTAGTGTGAAGCGATCGGAGACCAGCCGTCAGCGAAGGAATTGGAAGCCTTGCCTGCCTTGACTGTCTCAGGGTTGTCCCAGCCGTTGTAGATACTTCCGAGGAAAGCGTCACGGTCTGTGTCATAGCCGTCAATCTCGTCATTAACAGTATAGAAAGCGTAGTGATTACGTCTGTCTCTGTACTCTGTTACGTGATAGATCGTTGAACCTTCGATCTCAACACGGCCCGTGGAGAAGTTTCTCTGGAAGTTTGTGCAGTCATCCTGAGCGTCCCAGAGGCACCATTCAGCCATTGAGAAGATGGAGAAATCCTTTGCTTCGCTGCTCTCGTTTGTGAGAACAACCTGCTGAACCTCTCCGTCGTAGTTCTGGGGAACGAAGAATGTGACTTCAGCCTTAAGGCCGTTCTTCTTACCCTTTATGATGGTATAGCCCATACCGTGACGGCACTCATACTCATCGAGTTCCGTCTTGACCGGAGACCAGCCCGGATTCCATACAGTGCCGTTGTCATTGATGTAGAAATAGCGACCGCCCATATCCAAAGGTACGTTATTGTAACGGTAACGTGTGATCCTTCTGAGCCTAGCGTCCATGTAAAAACTGTAGCCGCCGGCTGTGTTGGAGATCAGGGAGAAAAAGCCCTGATTTCCGAGGTAATTGATCCAGGGATAAGGTGTTTTCGGCGTTTCGATCACGTATTCACGTGCCGCATCATCAAAGTGTCCAAATTTCATTTTGGCTGCCTCCGTGTTTATGGTTTATTTGTCGAAAAGTAAATTAATTCTATACCATTCCTTCCTAAAAAGGTATAAAGAATCCATTAATTATCTAAAGCCTGATAAAAATTGCGGATTGCTCGAAGATCTTCTCTATCATAGAGACTGTTTGCTGGATTTTCGTGGCAAAACAGCCCGGATTGCTCGAAAACCTGCTCTATATCAGAGACAGTTTTCGGGAATCTCATTGAAAAACGTGGCCGCCTGCCTGCGCGGCAAAATAAAATGGTGCTGCCTCTTTGTTAAGAGACAGCACCATCTTGATCTCGTTATTCAGCCGCGTCAGTTGCCGGCAGGCTCATCTTCGCTGACGCCGTAGATCATCTTGCCGTAACGGTTGAGATACTGGGCGAATTCATTCATGTCGCCGGTCGTGTGGATCATCTCACCGTTGCACATACCGTAGATCTCGACAGTTGCGGTCTGCGCGCCGGGCTGCTGGGCTGCAACGTAAAGATCCGTAATGGAAGCGGCGTTCTTGACCGTCACATTCTTGGCAAGCTTGGTCCTCAAAGCATTCTGGAGGCCTTCCCAGTCGCTTGCAACAGCTGCGAGCGTAATGTACTGGCCTGTCAGCATGTCAAAGCTTACGGTCTCGGATTTGGTTGCGATCACGTTCTTGTCTGCAGTGACCTTGTAGCTCATGATCACGGAAAGGATGCGCTTGTTGAAGGAATAGTCGAAATTGACCTCGATGCTGTAGACCGTGTCGATCGTGCCTGAGAGATTGTAGGCAGCCTTTGCCTCGCCGGCATATCTGGTGTAAAGGCCTGCAGCTTCCTGATAGAAACTGTCGAGGATGATGTTGACGGCTTCTGTCACGTTGTCTGTTTCAGCCTTGCTGACGAGCATCCTCTTGCCCGAAAACAATGCCATAGGCTGCTGATCGGCATCAACGCTCTCAGAGAATTCCTCAACGTCAACGGTGAAGTTCTCGGAGACCTTGTTTGTCGTCAGGCCGGAGAAATCAACTCTCTCGTTTGTCGGACGGGGTGTCGGAGTGGGCGTGGGAACTGATCCTTCAGTGGTTTCAGAAGTTTCTGAAGAGCCTGAAGTTCCCGATGTGCTCTCGGAAGGAACCGTCTCATCTGTCCCGGACGTTGTTTCCGAAGTCTGAGAGGTCTCTGACGTCGTTTCTTCGGTTGTCTCCTTTGTTTCGGAAGTAACAGCCGTCTCTGTCGTTGTAATTACAGCCGTGGTCTCCTCAGGAGATGCCGGTGTTTTGCCGTAGCTGATATCCATGGCATTTCCGAGGTCGTTCAATCCTTCGGTCAGGCCTGCGTAATCAATGCTGCATGCCGTTACGATGCCCAGAAGCATTGCACCCGCGATGCCGGCTGCAACGATCTTGCTTGATCTTTGAGGATTAATGCGCATTTATATTCCTCCGTTATTCCGTTAGTGTCTCAAATGGTTTCAACTTATTAATTATATCATTTTAAGCATTTTCAAAGACTCATTCCGCAAAAAGTCATGACAGCAGGATGGCGCCTTTTTTCACTGCCACGGAGAAGATTATTCCGGATACGGATGTGCTCCTCCTGACGATTATGTCTCCCCCGCCGCTCGCAAGATAGCAGGCCGCGGTTGCCTTGTCGTTTATCTTCTCAGGTGCGAACGTCATCGTGAGGGGCGGCCTTGCTGCTGACAGCTCGGTGCTGTCGTAAGAGACGATCTTTGCGCCCAGTTCCTCAGCCACCTTCTTGACCATGTCATTCTCCCTGGTCGTATAGGGAACAGCCACGGTTCCTACGGAAACGGGCTCGAGCATATGCTTTTCGAGCGATTCCCTTATGCCCTTGGCCGCATATTCCGGATCCGTTCTCGTACGCTGCTCGATTCCTATGCTCAGTATCTTCGGAGCAAGGCCCAGAACGCCTGAATCAGTTATGCCGTCAAGCTTTGAGCATGTAATGAAGACATCGGGTGCGGTGTCCTCCTTCTGTGCATCGAGGCGCGAACGGTAGTACTGCTTTATGAATTCCTCCTTCATGTCGGAAGGATACTTTCTGAGGTCGTAGATCATGGGGTCTAAGACTGGATCGCCGTAAGACACTTTAAGATCCGTGAAGATCCTTGCAGGCAGGCCTTTCTTCAGCCTGTCATCAACTTTGGAGAGCAGGTTCCTGTCACTAACGGCCATGCCGCATCTGGCGGCCACTTCAGCGAGGTTGCCTCCGACGTCAGCACTTCCGCCGAATTCGGTGAAACACTTCCCGCCCAATACTTTCTTTATCTCGGAATAGATCTCGAGGCAGTAGACAGCCTCAACGGCTCCTCCCCTTCTGATGACCGCGGCATAAAGTCCTTCAGCGGACACACAGATGACCGGGAGCCTTCTCATTGACTCAGGTATCATCTCCTGCGTGATCCTGACGGCCGCTTCAAGAGGCAGAAGCATGACGACAGCGGTGTCTCCCGTCATCTCGGGAACCACACTTGCCCCGCTCAGGAAATCATCACCGTCGATCCATCTGCCTCCGATGGCATCGATCAGGCGCTGACCTGTTTTTCTGGCACTTTCAGATCTGCCGTAGCAAAGAAGATACATACCGCGTCCTCCGATTCTCAAATATTCCGCCCTGTAGAGTGATATATGCTTTTCGAGCGATTTCCGCACAAGCGAGCATCGCGAGCGCGGAGGACCTTAGCGAGGAAAACATATATTACTCTGACTTTACCATATAAGTCCCCGAATGATACATTATTTGAAAACTCAGACAAAAAGGCAGGTAACGATATATGAAGATAGTGATCTTAGACGGTGCAGGCGCCAATCCCGGAGATATCTCATGGGCACCTTTGGAACGTTTCGGTGAAGTCATAGCTTACGATTACACATCCAAGGATCAGGTGGTCGAAAGGGCTTCTGGCGCTGAGATCTGCATCACGAACAAGACTGTTTTCGATCAGGCAACTCTCGAAAAGCTTCCTGACCTCAAATATATTGGCGTGCTTGCCACGGGATTCAACGTAGTCGACCTCGAATGCTGCAGAAAACTCGGCATCACGGTAACCAACGTCCCCGAATATGCAACTTACGCAACGGCACAGATGACGATCGCCCTTCTTCTCGAACTTGCAAGCCGTCCCGGAATGCACAGCAATGACGTCATGGACGGCGGCTGGTGCAGAAGTCCTCAGTTCAGCTATTTTCTTGCCCCTCTTACCGAGCTCATGGACAAGAACATGCTCATCATCGGTTTCGGAAAGATCGGCAGACGCGTTGCCGCGATCGCTTCTTCGCTCGGAATGAACGTTTCGGCCGTTCCTCATCACGCGGACGGCCCGGAAGGCACCGTTGACGGTTATAAGATCCCTTACACAACGGTTGAGGAAGGCATAAAGACGGCTGACGTAATCTCAGTCCACTGCCCGCTCACCAATGAGACAAGGGAACTCATCAACAAAGAGCGTCTTGCCTCAATGAAAAAGGGATCATTCCTCATCAACTGCGCAAGAGGTCCCGTCGTAGATGAAAAGGCAGTCAGAGAAGCCCTCGATTCGGGCATTTTAGGCGGTTACGGAGCAGATGTCGTTTCGGTCGAACCCATGCTGCCTGACAATCCCCTGCTCGGAGCCCCGAACTGCGTGATCACGCCCCATATCGCATGGGCAGCCAAAGAGACCAGGATCCGCCTCATCGATGCTGCGGCAGACAATCTTGATGCATTCCTTAAGGGCAGCCCGGTCAACGTGGTCAACTGAAAAATATCCCCAAATATACCGATGGCACCTTGTTACGAAACAAGATGCCATCGACATGGAATAAGGGATAGATTAAGAAAACTGTCGTATAGAAATTAATTACTAGACCTCAGTAACTGAGGTCCCCTATTCAAACGCCTCATTACTAGCCAAATAATAACAAGATATGGCCCTGCGGTCAATTGATTTTTTTATTGCTTTATTTACGCTTTTTTGAGGATTTCAGCTGTACAACGAGTCCCGCGGCCGTAAAACCAACGATTATGAAGCATGCGGTCAGTGCGGGAGTTTCCGTAATTCTGGTCCCCAAAAGCGTGTCCTGAAAATATAAAGCATACTGATTGTCTTTCAAAAGACCCCAAAGGTACGGAGCGGTCGCCGATGCGATGATCCTCGCTCCCAGAAAAGCCGTAAAGAAGCATATCGTCCATTTCTGTGCAAAATACACGATGACGCCCAGCAGGAGCCCCGCCACAAAGCCCGCAAGAAGCGGCATGAGCACCTTTGCGGGACCGGTTCCCGGGAAGAGACTGCCGTAATCTTTATAGACAAAATATGCGCAGAAAAGGGCTGTCAGAGCTATCAGAGCCTTCATGTAGAGAGCAAAAGACGCGACCGCGAGTCCTATGGTCGGGATTCCCGTGATCAGGAGCCTTGCGACCAGAGAGAGCTGCTGGCCCTGTCCCTGGGCAAAATTGCATACGAATTCGCCCAAAACATATCCGAGCATGCCGCCCAGTACGGCAAGACACAAACGGAATATCTTATAACCGTTGAAGCAGATGACCGCACCGATGATGACACCCATGCCTATCAGGATCAGTTCCGTCAAAGTTCCAAAATCTCCTTTACTTCATCAACGGTCAGAGCCGAACACAGTCTGACCTTCAGCTTGGCAGCCCCCTGCATTCCCTTCACGTAAAAGGGCATCACGCTCCGAAACTCCCTTACGGCGATCTCCTCATCGCACCAGCGGCATCTGCCTTCAAGTTCGCGCAGCAGGGTCTGCTTTCTTTCCTGTTCTGTCGGAGTGATAATATCACCTCTGCCGTCCAAATATGCGGCAACTTCGGAGAATATCCAGGGATTTCCGCGTGCGGCTCTCCCTATCATGACACCGTCCGCCCCGGTCTCTTCCATAAGCGAAGCCGCGGAAGGGCCGTCTGTCACGTCTCCGTTTGCAAAGAACGGTATATCATACTCCCTTACCGCCTCCCGCATCAAGGCTATGGCTTTTCTGTCACAGCTTCCCGTATACATCTGGGGCCTTGTCCGGCCGTGAACGCAGAGCATGTCGCAGCCCGCGTCGGCAAGGGCTTTTGCGAAATCCGGCTTTCCTTTGTCGCCTGCATCAAAGCCTATCCTTGTCTTGACTGTAACGGGTATGTGCCTGGGGAGTCCTTCAAGCACCTTTTTACACGTTTTTACAATGGCGGCGGCAGTTTCAGGGGAATTCATAAGCGCGGATCCCGCGCCCGTCTTGACCACCTTCGGAACCGGGCAGCCCATGTTTATGTCGATTATGTCCACTTTCGACAGGACCGGGTCTTCCATTATCTTTTCGATCGCGGCCGTAAAATCATCAGGCTCGGCTCCGAAAAGCTGGATCGCGGTGATCCCCTCAGCCTCCGGGTCGATACGCAGATACTGCATGCTCTTTTCGAGACCGTTGTATCTGATGGAACGTGCAGAGACCAGTTCGGTCGGAGCGTAAGCTGCTCCCATTTCCCTGCAGATCCCGCGGTACGCGATGTGGCTCACCCCCGCCATCGGCGCGAGCGCAACGTTACCGGGTATCTTGATTCCGCCTACAATGACTGAATTCATTATTTCTCCCAAATAGTAGATTTCTACGTAGATGATTTTATACTACTTTTTACTTGAAATAATTACAGACAGAGAACAAAATAATACACGTGAGTTAAAAAGAGGTACGAATTATGGATGATTGTCTGGTTTATTTTTTCACGGGATTCCTCGACAGCGGAAAGACTTCCTGCATCTGTTCATGGCTGACCAACGATAATTTCAAGAACCGCAAGTCCGTCGTCATCTGCACCGAGGAAGGCACAGAGGAATTCGACGACGAACATTTGGAAGGCACCAAGCCCGTCATTATCAACTGCGAGACTGACGAAGTCACCAAGGAAATGACCTTCGATATCGAGAAGAAGTATTCTCCCTCCGTCGTTTTCATCGAGTGGAACGGCACTGTCTCCCCCGCGGAGTTCTTCGAAAAGGTCGACGTTCCCGAGCGCTGGGCACTCGCAGCAGCAGTCGTCATAATAGACGCCTCGACTTACAGCAATTCCTTAAAGAATATGACCACTTTCTTCGCCGACTACTTCAGATACGGCGATACGGTCATCTTCAACCGAGTTGATCCCGAAAATGACAACCTCCCCAAGATGAGAGCTTCAGTCAAGGCGGTCAACCCCGGCATGAGCATCAATTTCGTATCCAAAGAAAACGAGATCGTCAGGATCGAAGACCATCTTCCCTACGATCTTAAGCAGAATCCCTGCCACATCTCGGCAGACGACTTCGGACTTTTCTACACGGATTCCATGGACAACAGGGCCCGTTACGAGGGCAAGCGCGTAAGCCTCATCGGAGAGGCCATCCCGATCCCCGAGTATAAGGGTAAGGCTTTTGCCCTTGAGCGCCAGGCATATACATGCTGCGCTGCCGACCTGCAGCCGATGGGCATTCTCTGCCTGTATCAGCTCAAGCCCGGCTTCCCTGCAGGCCAGTGGCTCAAGGTAACCGGAACCGTAAGGTATTTTGAAGACAAAACCCCTGACGGCCAGAAGATCGCTGTCCCCTGCCTCCAGGCAGAAGAATACGCGCTCACTTCAAAGCCCGATAACGACGTAATCTATTTCAACTAAGAAAGAGGCGATAGAAATGACAAAGGTAGACATTTTTTCAGGATTCTTAGGAGCAGGCAAGACAACGCTCATTAAGAAGCTCATTGCTGACGGTTACAACGGCGCCAAGCTCGTCCTCATCGAGAACGAATTCGGCCAGATCGGCATCGACGGCGGCTTCCTCAAGGAATCCGGCATCGAGATCACGGAGATGAACTCCGGCTGCATCTGTTGCAGCCTCGTAGGCGATTTCGGAACAGCTCTTCAGGAAGTCATCGAGAAGTTCTCCCCTGACAGGATCCTCATCGAACCCTCAGGCGTAGGCAAGCTTTCCGACGTAGTAGCAGCCGTAAAGCGCGTTGAAGGCACAGAGATCTGCGGAACGGTAACGGTCATCGATGCTTCAAAGTGCCGTGTATACCTCAAGAACTTCAAGGAGTTCTACGAGAACCAGATCAAGTACGCAGGAACGATAATCCTGAGCCGTACGGGCAACATCTCGCAGGAAAAGCTCGATCAGGCGATCGAACTCATCCGCGCCATCAACGATCATTCACAGATCATCACCACACCCTGGGACGAACTCTCGGGCGTTCAGATCCTCAAGGCCATCGAGGAGCCTCTTACCGCCGCAGACATGGCAGCAGCACTTCTCGAAGCAGAGAAGCATGAGCACCATCATCATCACCATGACCACGACGAGGACTGCGACTGCGAAGAGTGCAGATCTCATCACCATCACGACGATGATGACGATGACGAGGATGATGATCACGATCATGAGCATGAACATCATCACCACCACGATGATGACGAAGACGAACACGAGCATCACCATCATCACCATGCCGATGAGGTCTTCGATTCCATCGGTTTCGAGACATCAAAGCACTTCACCATCGATGAGATAAAGGCAGCTCTTACTGCTCTTGATGAGACCGCAAAGTACGGCATGATCCTCCGATCAAAGGGAATCGTTGCCGGCGAGAACGGCCAGTGGATCAACTTCGACTATGTTCCCGGAGAATCAGACGTACGTATCGGTGCTTCTGACGTTACCGGCAAGATCGTTGTCATCGGTTCAGGTGTCAACAAGGAAGCTGTCAAAGGCCTGTTCGCAATCTGACGGCTTTTGGGTATTGAGGGGAAGTTACAATGGCAAAAAAGGGACTGAAGATCATAGTCGTCGGCGCAGGCA
>JAFWQF010000092.1 GCA_017509205.1 Clostridiales bacterium
CTGAAGTAAGGGCAGTGCCATACGAGTCTTGCAGTCGGAAGGCTCATTGTATGGAAGCTTATCGTAAGCTTGTCTTTTATGAGCAATCCGTCAGTCGTTGCTGAACGGTATCCGTCTGCCTGGATGTTGGGGAGGTCACCTTCGGGTACGTCGATGTAACTGATCTCTTCCGCGATCCTCTTGATGTAATCCGCGGGAACGCTTTCTTCATCTCGTGTTATTGCTACATTGCTGATGTGGCAGTGTTCGCCCGTAAGACCGATGTATGCCCATCTTGCGCTGTCGGGAAGTGCAACCGTGATATCAACGGTCTGTTCTTTTGATTTGATCTTGATCTGAACGTGGTCTCTGATCTTAACGGCTTCGATCTCATAAGAGATGCTTTGAGACTTATCAGGTTTTGATTCTGTCTTGGTGACATTGGTCTGCATCTTGCGTGCGCCTTTGCGGACGACGTTGCCGTCGAATCTGATCTCGCCGTATTCAAAATAAAGGAGCCTTGCGATGTTTTTTTCGTCATCGTGGATCCTTCCGTCGAGCGAATCGAACAGAATGATCGAAGGCATGCAGAGTGCTTCAGGATAGCCTTCTTTCGGCGTATTGGTAAGCTTGATCCTTGTGATCTCGCCTGTGGTAATGATGCCTTCGGAAACCTCGGAGCGGTATTCTTCACAGGTAAGCTCGTTCTTGCCTGCAAGCTCCTTGACCTCTTCCTTTTCCTTCATCTGGTATTCGCTGTCGAGGTCTATGAGGTGGATCATGAGCTTGCCGAAGACAGGATCAAACTGCGTGCCGAGGCACTTGACAAATTCCTCTCTTACGACCTGCTGGGGGATCATATCACGGTAGCTTCTTCTCGAAGTCATGGCGTCGTAAGCGTCTGCTACGGCGATGATCCTTGCGATCTCGGGAATGTCATCGCCCTTGAGACCTTCGGGATAGCCTCTGCCGTCATAACGTTCGTGATGCGACTTGGCACCGATGGAAAGATACGGGGATTCGCTGATCGAGGAGAGGATCTGCGCACCGATGTCCGGATGTTCTTTTATGACCTTGTACTCTTCATCAGAGAGCTTGTCCTTCTTGTTGAGGATCGTTCTTGAGATACCGATCTTACCTACGTCATGCAGGAGGGCCGCGTAGTAGACCTCTTCGCATTCCTGAGCATTCTTGCCTGCGAGCTCTGCGATCTTTTTTGAATATTCCGCGACTCTTGAAGAGTGACCTTTGGTGTATTTGTCCTTGGCATCGATGGCGCTTGCCAATGCTTCAGCCGTCTGTTCGAATAGTCGTTTCGTGGCGGCACGTTCTTTTTTGAGATAATCGACCTCAAGGTTTCTCGCACGTTCAACGGTTACGTTCATGTCCTTCAGAGCGAAGAGATAGAGCATGTTGGCAAGGAAACCCGTGGTGATGTTGATCAGATTGAGTCCGTAGAACTGAAGCTGGATTATGCCTGCGATGAGCGGCAGGGTGGTGAAGAGGACCAGAGATATCAGCAGGCCGTTGCGGAAATACTTGTGGTACTGGAATACGACAGTCATCTGCATTATCAGGACCGTGCAGGGTATCAGCATGCTTATGAAATAGAGCGGAGACCTCTGGTATCTGTTGACCTCATCGAAGGTGTAGTAAAGTCCGGTAACCTGTGATATTCCGAGAAGGACCAGTCCCGCCATTACCATGAAATCAACGATGACAAGCCTGAAAGGAGGCTTTAACCCGGTCTCATCACTGTAGATGTCACGTACGTAATGGTTGAATGCCCATATGATCAGGAGGACCATCGCAAAGACGATAAAAGTGCTGATCCTGACCACCCAAAATGCGGTCATGCTCACTTCGCCTTCAAAAACTGCCGTCAGACGTTCAAAGTAGAGCAGGAGCACTGCGAAGACATTTGTCAGTATCAGGAATACCTTACGCTCGGGGTCAAGGCTCTTGGATAAAGCCAAATAAAAAGCAGTGGCCGCGGAGATGCCACTAAGGATCAACATTATGTCGAACTGTATGCTCTGCAGGTAACTGATCATTATGCGATGCCTTTTGCTTTTTTAGAATTATAAACCTAATTAAGGCGGCCGTGTTTTATAAGAATATTAATTAATTGCAAAGGAGTGACTAACGGGCAGTAAAGAAGAAGCCGCCGCTGACGCAATATGGATCGTAGCAGTAGAATTGTCCTTTCTTGCTGCCGGCCGCTTTCCTGGTAACAGGATTTTGCCATGGACACTTTGAAAGACGGACGATTCGAAGGAACGTCTTGACGTTTCCGCTGATCAATCGCAAAAAATGATAATCAATTAGCAAGATATAAGGTGTATTAAAAGTTGCGATGTGATAGTATCAAATGGTCAAAATAAACATTTAAGGGGTGCCTATGAAAAAGTTCGAACGCAAAGATCTTGTCACCAACATCTACACCGCAGATCCTTCTGCACATGTTTTTAACGGCAAGATCTACATCTATCCGTCCCACGATGAAGACCTCGATATTCCCGAGGATGATGACGGCGAGCAGTATGTAATGAAAGATTATCACATCCTTTCCATGGATTCTCTGGACAGCGAGTGCGTTGATAACGGCGTTGCCATCAGCGAGAATGACATTCCGTGGGTTTCCAGACAGCTCTGGGCACCTGACGCGGTTTATACAAACGGCAAGTACTATCTTGTTTTCCCCGCAAAGGACAAGGACGACATCTTCAGGATCGGCGTAGCTGAGTCTGATTCACCTGTCGGACCTTTCAAGCCTCAGGAAAACTACATCCAGGGCAGCTACAGCATCGACCCGGCAGTCCTTCTGGACGATGACGGAAAGATCTGGTGCTATAACGGCGGTCTCTGGGGAGGCCAGCTCGAGATGTGGCAGTCCGGCACATTCAATCCCGATGAGCACCGCCCCGAAGGCGATGAGAAGGCTCTGGGTCCCCTCGTTGCAGAGTTCACTCCCGACATGACGGCTTTCAAGTCTGCTCCCAAGATGATCACCATCCTCGACGAGAACGGTGAGCCCATCAAGGCAAAGGACGAGGACAGAAGATACTTCGAAGATCCCTGGATGCACAAGTTCAACGGCAAGTACTACTTCTCATACTCCACAGGCACGACACACTACCTCTGCTATGCTGAAGGCACTTCACCTGAAGGTCCTTTCACATACAAGGGAAGGATCATGGAGCCTGTCATCGGCTGGACTACACACCACTCCATCGTTCAGATCGACGGCGAGTGGTATCTGTTCTATCACGATGCAAAGAGATCCGGCGGATGCTCACACAAGAGATCAGTCAAGTTCACCAAGCTGAACATCGCAGCAGACGGAACGATCGAGACGATCCACCCTTACGATCACGAGTAAGATCAAAACGAATCACTGAACGGGCATCCTTCGGGGTGCCCGTTTTAATTTGCAAAAGAAAAGCTTCCGGCAGAAAGGAGGAGATCCGGAAGCTTTGACACATTAAATTATGAAAGATGGTTGCATGAAGGGGCCAAGCCTTCTATACATATGGTAGCACCTCAACCAGTTTGATGTTTGAACGAACTGTTGCGGTCTTGTAAGGGCTTGGTGAATAAAGGATGTTATAATTGTTTTGTTGGCGACGGAGGCCTGAAAAAATGATGAAAAACATGAGCAAAATAGCGGTTGTTTTACTTTTGGCCGTAATGACGGTCCTGTGTTTCGCCGCTTGTAAAAAGAATGAACCCGAGCCGACTCACAAAAGAGAACCTGTTACTTACCAGAGAAACATCACCGGTCAGGATGTTTTTGAAAAAGGGTATTACGTTGAACAGCTGGGTTCCCACTCAAAAGTGACCGTTGGAAAGCTTGATCCGTCTTCATACGTTATATGGAAAGTGTACTTCACAAAAGAGAAGCTTCCTGAAGAGGAGGCTCTAAAGCTTTTGGAGCGTACACCTGATATTACAAACAACGGCGAATTCAATGCAAAACAGTATGATTACGTCTACTTTTTCTGCAGTGTCAACTCCAAGAATTCCCAGGAACCGACGGGTGACAAGATAATGCTCTATTATCAGGCGACATATGCCTGATTTATCGTTGACGGAACCCTCTTTAGTTTGTATAATGACCGATATTTATTTAGACGATGTTTATCAGAGTCTTAAGTGATTTACGGACCACTCTTCAGGGAGTTAAGGCCATACGGACAGCCGGGTCCACTGCCGATGATCGGTTCTTCCGATCTATTGATTGAGTTAAAAGCTCAGTTTTATAAGTTGGTTACTTTATAACCGGATGCGTAATTTGCGCAAACTTGTGAAATGGTCAATAAGAGTAGTAAAAGTAGTATTGCTATATAGACTCTGCCTGATATCTGGTATCGGTGTAAACGCACCCTTATGCGGATGAATAAGGTCATATTGAAGATTTAACGCAAGTTGTGGAATTACAGCTTGCGTTTTTTGTTTGAGGTGGACTATGGAAAAGACGGAAATAGATCAGACACGCGCCCCGATATATGAGGCGCTTGAAAAGTTCCGTGAGATGAGAGTTGTTCCGTTTGACGTACCGGGACACAAGCACGGAAAGGGCAACCCCGAGCTTACGGCATTCCTTGGCGAGAAGTGCGTCGGCGTTGACGTTAACAGCATGAAGCCGCTGGATAATCTCTGCCATCCCGTTTCGGTCATCCGTGAAGCGGAGATCCTTGCGGCAGATGCTTTTGGTGCAAGCCACGCATTCCTGATGGTCGGAGGAACAACGAGTTCTGTTCAGAGCATGGTGCTTTCATGCTGCAAGCATGGCGACAAGATCATATTGCCCCGTAACGTGCACAGGAGCGTTATCAACGCTCTCGTTCTCTGCGGCGCCATACCCGTTTACGTAAATCCCGAAGTTGATCAGCGACTGGGTATTTCCCTTGGCATGAGCCGCGACCAGGTTAAGAAGGCGATCGAAGAGAACCCCGATGCCGTTGCAGTTCTGGTCAACAACCCGACATACTACGGTATATGCAGCGACATCCGAGCCATCGTTAAGATGGCACACGATGCAGGCATGCTCTGCCTTGCCGATGAAGCTCACGGAACACACTTTTATTTCGGTGAGAGCATGCCGATCTCGGCAATGCGCGCCGGTGCCGACATGTCGGCAGTTTCAATGCACAAGAGCGGCGGAAGCCTTACGCAGTCAAGCCTTTTGCTTATCGGCGGGAACGTTAGCGAAAGACATGTCCGCCAGATCATTAACCTTACACAGACTACATCAGGCAGTTATCTGCTTATGTCCAGCCTTGATATCAGCAGAAGAAACCTTGCGCTCCGCGGCAAAGAGGTATTCAGAAAAGTAATTGAGATGGCTGAATATGCAAGAGAAGAGATCAATGCGATCGGAGGCTATTATGCCTACGGCCGTGAAATGATCAACGGCGATTCCATCTTCGATTTCGACCCGACGAAGCTCAGTGTCCATACCAGAGACATCGGCCTTGCCGGAATCGAAGTCTACGACATCTTAAGAGATGAGTATGACATCCAGATCGAGTTCGGTGACATCGGAAACATCCTGGCATATCTTTCCATCGGCGACAGAATGCAGGAACTCGAAAGACTCGTAAGTGCACTTGCCGAGATCCGCAGAAGATACAAGAAGGATCCTGCCGGCCTGTTAAGCCAGGAATACATTGCACCTGAAGTTGTATGCAGTCCTCAGAGCGCTTTCTATTCAAACAAGAAGAGCCTTCCGCTCAATGAAAGTGTCGGTCATGTCTGCAGCGAGTTCGTCATGTGCTATCCGCCGGGAATCCCGATCCTCGCACCTGGTGAAAGGATCACTTCGGGCATCCTTGAGTACATCGAATATGCCAAGGCAAAGGGCTGTTCGATGACGGGTCCTGAGGATCCTGACATCAACAACATCAACGTTCTGTTATAAGGAGGGGCTCATAAGATGAATCTTTGGTTCAGCGAATATCATGCGCCTGACGTCAGGCACAGCATGCGTGTCACAAGGCACCTTTATTCGAGCAAGAGCGACTATCAGCAGATCGACATCTTCGACACGCCGGAGTTTGGAAAAGTGCTGGCGCTTGACGGAAACGTCATGCTCACTGAGCGCGACGAGTTCATTTACGACGAAATGATCACTCACATTCCGATGTCGGTTCATCCCAACGTTCAGGACATTCTCGTCATCGGTGCTGGAGACGGCGGTGTCGTCAAGGAGCTCACGAGATACGACAGCGTAAAGCGCATCGACCTCGTAGAGATGGACGGACAGGTTATCGAAGCCTGCCGCACCTATCTTCCCGAGAATGCCTGCAAGCTCGATGACAGCCGTGTCCACATCTATTTCGACAACGCGCTTCGTTTCATCAGAAGAAGCTGTGAGGAATACGATCTTATAATCGTTGACTCCAACGATCCGTTCGGACCTTCCGAAGGTTACTTCACCAGAGAGTTCTACGGCATCTGCTACAACGCTTTAAGAAGCGACGGCATCATGGTTAACCAGCAGGGAAGCCCTTTCTACAAGCACGATGCCGAGGCGATGCAGAGAAGCCACAAAAGGATCGTAAACACGTTCCCGATCAGCCGTGTCTATCAGGCGCATATCCCGACATATGCCGCAGGCTACTGGCTGTTCGGTTTTGCAAGCAAGAAGTATCATCCGATCGATGATTTCGATGAGGAGAGATGGAAGAGCCTGCACCTGAGCACGAAGTACTATACGACAAAGCTGCACATCGGTTCGTTCTATCTGCCCGCATACCTCGAAAAGATGCTTATGGAGGTTGAGCCGTGAATAAAAACGTAGAAACATTTATCGGCTGTGACAGCGAGTATTCCGAATCCGGTATCGCCATCTTCGGCGCACCGTTCGATTCGACGACGAGCTTTAGGCCCGGTGCGAGATTCGGAAGCTCGGCGATCCGCCACGAAAGCTTCGGCTTAGAGACCTACAGCCCTTATCAGGATAAGGATCTGACTGACAGGAAAGTCTTTGACTGC
>JAFWQF010000093.1 GCA_017509205.1 Clostridiales bacterium
CAGTAGTAAGCTTCTGAAGGATATCTCTCGCGGAAGCCTTCAAACCTTGAATCAGCGACCTGCGCAGATATGTATCCGCAGAGGAAATCCAAAAGGATGTGTCTGAACGTGTAGCCCATGACGGAGTCATGTGTATTGCCTAACATGAAGTCACGGTAAGAGCCGTAGCTGCACTTGTTTGAAGCATCTTCCCATACCTCTCCGACAAGCATTCCCTCGCCGTTTGTCTTGGCTTTGAGAGTGGATCTCATCTGTCTGATGAAACCGTCGGGAAGTTCGTCTGAAACGTCGAGCCTGAAGCCGTCAGCGCCTCTTGAAGTCCATGTGTCGACGACACCTTTTTCGCCGAAGATGAAGTTCCTGTATGAAAGATCATCCTCGTTTACGTTGGGCAGATCCGGAAAGCCCCACCATGAGTCGTAATTGATGTTTCCGTCCGCACTGCGGTACAGGTTATACCATGAGCGGAAACGGCTCTCCGTGCCGTCTCTGAAGGCCTCATAGGCGCCTTCACTGCCGTATCTTCCGAACTTGTCGAAATAGATAGAATCAGCGCCCGTGTGGCTGAAAACGCCGTCAAGGATGATCTTGATGCCGGCTTCCTCAGCTTCATTGGACAGTTCGTTAAATGCGGATATTCCTCCGAGCATCGGATCGACATTTAAATAATCTGCAGTATCGTAACGGTGCGAAGATCTCGCCTCGAAGATCGGATTCATGTAAAGGATGTTGATCCCGAGCTCTTTCAGATAAGGGATCTTCTCCCTTATTCCGCGCAGCGATCCACCGTAAAAATCACACGCAAGATAGCCTGTCTCAGGCTTTCCGTAGATGTCGACATCCTCGTACCAGTCTTCGTGATACACACGCTCCGGACGCGGATTTGCGTTCATCATGGCCTTCACAGTGAAGCCTGAATCCCTTGCAAATCTGTCAGGGAATATCTGATAGATGTTTGCGCCTTTCATATAATCAGGCGTGTGGAAATCCTTGTTAAATACGGTTATCTGAAACGCAAAAGGATACTTGTCCTCGTTCGCTCCTACGCGCGGAGGCTCATGGTAAATGGTTCCCTCTCCGTTCACCGTGTCCATCGCCGCACCGTAAAAGAACGTGAGTTCAGGCACGGGATCGTTATTATCTTCAGGACGCTTCCACAAGAGCCATTCAGGCAGTTCTTCACTGTCGCCTGCTATCCTGAACCTGAACCAATAAAACAGTATCGAAGGCTCATGGGGCATCATGAGATTTACGTGATACCTTGATGAACCCGCGACACGGTACATCGGCTCTTCATGGTATGAGAAAGAATACAGGCCGTACGTATAGCAGAGCGTTACGCCCGTGGCCTCCTTGAAGCAGTCGAAAAACAGCTCCGTATAAGAGTCAGCGGGCCTTGCTCCGAAAGGTGTCCTGTACTCAGGAAGGCGCGATGCATGAATGCACCGCGCCTGTGAATTTGCTTTATGCTTGTCTGTCCCGCGGGACTCCATCAGTCTTTCTTCTCCTCGGGTTTGCTTTCAGTCTTGGTCTCTGCCTTTACCTCGGGTTTTGCCGCAGGCTTCTTTTCAGCGGGCTTCTTGGCGGGAGCCGCTTTTTTCGCTGCAGGCTTCTTGGCAGGAGCCTTCTTCTCTGCGGGCTTTGCTTCCTTTGCCTGAGGCTTCTTCTCAGCCTTGGGAGCTGCCTTCTTAGGTGCGGGCTCTTCAGCCTTGGGCATCGGGATGCCTGTGATCAGTGAATAGAGACCAGCGTACTCACCTGCACTTCTCTTCCATGTATAGTCGCCCTTCATGCCTGTCTCGATGAGCTTGTTCCAGACATCCTTGTGATGACGGTAAAGATCAGCTGCATACTTGGTGACAAACAGGAACTCGTGTGCATTGATGTTTGCAAATGAGAATCCGTTGCCTTCGCCGGTATATTCGTTGTAAGGCGTTACGGTGTCCTTGAGGCCGCCTGTCTCACGAACTACGGGAACTGTGCCGTAAGCCATGGAGACGAGCTGTGAGAGACCGCAGGGTTCAAATAAGCTGGGCATCAGGAAGATGTCGGCACCGGCATAGATCGTATGAGCCAGACCGCTGTCGAAATCGATGCATGCGCACATCTTGCCGTGGTTGCGGTTTGCGATGTCCGTAAGCGCTCTCTCGTAGTAAGGATCACCAGTACCGAGGATGACCACCTGCATGCCGTCGTAGAGCATTTCCTCGAGAACGTAGAGCAGGAGATCCAGACCCTTCTGGTCAACAAGACGTGAGATCATGGCACACAGAGGCGCACCGGGATTGACGTCCAAACCGAGCTGTTCCTGCAATGACTTCTTGCAGGCTGCCTTGCCCTTCTCATAATCCTTGATCGAATACTTCGCAGGGATCTTGTTATCAACTGAAGGATCGTATTCCTGCTCGTTGATTCCGTTGAGGATACCGGAAACTTTGTAAGCATACTTCTGCAGTGTTCCGTTAAGACCTTCGCCGTAGTAGTCGGTCATGATCTCGTATGCATACGTAGGTGAAACAGTCGTTACTGAATTCGAGAACACGATGCCGGCCTTCATGAAGTTGATGGCCTTGTCCTTGATGCAGAAATCATCTCTTAAGTAATCATCGGGAAGATCGAGCATCTCGCGTACGACGTCCGTTGAATGAACGCCCTGATACTTCAGGTTGTGGATCGTGTAAACGGTTTGAACGTCATTGTGATAGCCGTGCTTCTTGAAGTGGCAGTCGAGCAGCATGGGCATCATGCCGGTCTGCCAGTCGTTGCAGTGCAGAACGTTCGGCTCGAAGTTCATGAAGTCTCCCATGAAGTCGAGTACTGCACGCTGATAGAAGCAGTAACGCTCAATGTCGAAAACATAGTCGACATAGATCTGGTCAAAGTTGAAATAGTACTCATTGTCAACGAAATAGAACGTGACACCGTTCATCTCCATTGAGAAAAGTCCGGCATAGAGTGAACGCCAGCCCATGTGTACCATCTTCCAGCCGAGGAACTGAAGCTTGTCATTGTATTTGACCTTGATCTTCTTGTACAGCGGGATGATGACTCTTGCATCTACTCCCTGCTTGTTGAGTTCGACCGGAAGGCTGCCTACTACGTCAGCGAGACCTCCGACCTTAACAAACGGACTGCACTCGGATGAAGCGAGAAGAACTTTGATCGATTTTTCCATATCAGATACCTGCTCCCTTTCCTATGACGATGGGGTAATCGGGATGGCCTACAAGACGCACTCCCGGCCTGACGAAGGCGTTCTTGTCAAGGATGACGTTCTCAAGATGGCAGTTCTCGGAAATGTGTGAGTCCTGCATGATGACGCAGTTCTTGACCGTCGTGTTCTTTGCTATCGTTACACTTCTGAAGAGGACTGATTCCTCAACCTTACCGTAGATGCGGCAACCATCGGATACGATCGAATTGCTCATGTCCGCGTTGTCGAAATAGAGTGTAGGAGCTTCGTCCTTGACCTTCGTGTAGATCGGATCGCCGCTCCAGAACAGATTGTTCCTGACTGAATCGTTAATGAGAGACATCGAAGCGTTGAAGTATGTCTGAACGCTGTTGATCCTCAGAGCAACTCCTGAATACTCGAATCCGTGAACCTTGAGTTCATCGTACATCTTAACGATCGAATGGATTCCGAAATGCTGCTGGCCGTGTGCCATCTGGCGCGCGAGGATGTCGATCAGGAGGTCTCTTCTCAGGCAGAGAATGCCGAGTGAAGACTTCGTCGAAGCAGCCTTGTTCGGATTGTAGAGCATGTCTCTTACGAATCCGTCCTCATCGATGTCTAAGATGTATGAAGGGCTTCCGAACTTCGTGCCGTCACGGTTGTACATGACGGAGATGTCAGCGCCGGATTCCTCATGAGACTTGATGAATGCATCAAAAGTCGTGTTAAGGATGATGTTGGCTCCTGTAACGATGATGTATGTCGTACGGGACTGTCTTAAAAAGTCCATGATGCCCGTAAGTTCCTCATCGGAATTCATACCGGTAGCCTCTGAGTTTACGTATGGAGGCAGGATGTGGAGACCGTCGTTCTTACGGTCGAGAGACCATGCTCCGCCTGTTCCTGTGTGGTCCATCAGTGACTTGTACTTGTTGTAAGTCAGAAGTCCGATGTTCTTGATACCGGTGTTGACCATATTCGAAAGCATGAAGTCGATGATCCTGTATCTTCCGCCGAAAGGCATTGCCGAAAGAGCACGCGGATTGGAGAGCTCACCTAATGATATCTTTTTGTTGTCGGCTAAGATCAAGCCCATTGCATTGTTAAACATATCTGTATCTCCTTTTCCCTGGCTCACACCCTGAATGTTGATTCGATGACGTTCTCTTCATCAGAGACCTTTACATCGGTATCGATCATGCTGTTGCCCGGAATGGCAACGCCGTCCTTGATCTTCAGGCCGCGCTCGAAAACGCAGATGCCTTCAGAGCATATCTTCTTGTTGGTGTAAGCACCTTCACCTTCGACAAATGCACCTGCCGTGACGTTCTTTCCGATGATGGTTCCGAAGTCAACGATGCAGCGCTCGATGTGTGCACCTTCCTGTACTACTACACCCGGCATAAGAACGCAGTCCTTAACGATCGCGCCCTTCTCTACGATTACTGATTCGGAAAGAACCGAATGCTCAACGTCACCGAAGATGCGGCAGCCGTCCGTCAGAGCGGAGTTCTTAACTTTCGCGCCGCTTCCGATGAAGTGTGAAGGCTTGACCGGGTTCCTTGAGAAGATCTTCCAGGATCTGTCTACGAGGTTGATCTCTTCAGGCTTATCAAGGATATCCATGTTGGTCTCCCAGAGGGAGCTGATCGTTCCTACGTCCTTCCAGTAACCGGAAAATCTGTAAGCGCAGAGCTTTCTGCCCTGGGCAAGGAGGTTAGGCACGATGTTTTTACCGAAGTCATTGCTTGAGTTGGGATCATTCTCATCATCGATGAGAGCCTGTCTCAAAACATCCCATGTAAAGATATAAACACCCATTGAAGCGAGGTTGCTCTTAGGTTTTGCGGGCTTCTCATCGAATTCCTCGATGATGTCATCTTCCTTGGTGTTGAGGATACCAAATCTCGGTGCCTCTTCCCACGGTACCTCATAGACTGCGAGAGTTGCGTCAGCACCCTTGTCGATGTGTGCCTTGAGCATTGCGGCGTAATCCATCTTGTAGATGTGGTCGCCTGAAAGAACAACGATGTACTTGGGGTTGTTATCGTCGATAAAGCTCATGTTCTGGTAGATCGCGTTTGCGGTTCCCTTGTACCAGGAAGAACCGCCTGCCGTCTGGTAAGGCGGAAGAATATACGCACCAGCGTTGTTACGGTCGAGGTCCCACGGATGTCCGTTACCGACGTAAGTGTTGAGTGCGAGAGGCTGGTACTGCGTAAGAACACCGACAATCTCAAATCCTGAGTTTACGCAGTTTGAAAGCGGGAAATCGATGATCCTGTAACGGCTTCCGAACGGAACTGCCGGCTTGGCGATCTTCTTCGTAAGGACGCCGAGTCTGCTTCCCTGTCCGCCTGCGAGTATCATCGCAACGACTTCAGTCTTAGCCATAATGATTTTACCTCCGGTTTATATCCTTAATTATTTACTCTTTTCAGTTGCCTTGGCGGGCTTTGCCGCAGGCTTCTTTGCGGCTGTTTTCTTAGCCGCGGGCTTTGCAGTCTTTTCTGCAGCAGGCTTCTTTGCTGGAGCCTTCTTTACTGCTGCGGGCTTCTTCTCTTCAGCCTTTTTAACTGCAGGTTTTTTGGCAGCAGTTTTCTTTGCTGCCGGCTTCTTGGCAGAAGCCTTCTTTGCTGCTTTCTTCGTCTTGGGATCCTTCACCTTCATGAAGTAGATTCCTGCGAGAGGCGGCAGATTGATCGTGATGTGATACGGCTTGCCGTTCATGGGTTCGTCGATAGCCTCAACACAGCCCATTGCGTCAGTTCCGGTAGGATATCCGGATCCGCCGTGGCTCATGTCGTCGGTATTGAAAACGAGACGGTATGTGCCGAGTTCATAGACGGGAATGTCATATTCTTCAAGAGGCTGCGGAACCATGTTGAGAGCGACATAGATATCGTTCTCCTTCGGGTTCGGCGAAGATCTCTTGTATACGAAAACATTGTTCTTGATATCGTCTGCGGCGATCCATTCAAAGCCTGCCCATGTATGGTCATCGATCCACATCTGAGGATGATCGATGTAGAACTTGTTGAGCTCTGAATTGAAGTTCTGCAGGAGCCTGTGAGACTCATAGTCGAGCAGGAACCACTCGAGCTGCTCATAGAAACGCCACTCGATGAACTGACCGAACTCCGCGCCCATGAAGTTGAGCTTGGCGCCCGGATGGCTGATCTGATAGAGCATCATGGTACGAAGAGACGCGAACTTTCTCCAGATGTCACCCGGCATCTTGTCGATCAGGGAATGCTTTCCGTGAACGACTTCGTCGTGTGAAAGGCTCAGGATGTAGTTCTCTGCGAAGGCGTACATCATCGAGAAGCAGAACTCATCGTGATGCCATCCCCTCGCATAGGAATCAGTCGAGAAATAATCGAGCGTGTCGTGCATCCAGCCCATGTTCCACTTGTGTGTAAAACCAAGTCCGCCGTCCTCAACGGGATGTGAAACCTTGGGCCATGCCGTGGATTCTTCTGCGATCAGCATCGCATAAGGATAGTTCTTTCTGAGTGTTGAATTGAGCTTCTTGAAGAACTCGATGGCTTCAAGATTCTCATTGCCGCCGTACTTGTTCGGAATGTACTGAGTGCGGCCGTAATCGCGGTAGAGCATTGAAGAAACGGCGTCCACACGGATACCGTCAAGGTGGAACTCATCGATCCAGAATACCGCGTTGGAAATGAGGAACGAGATGACTTCGTTCTTGGAATAATCGAAAACATAGGTGCCCCATTCACGGTGCTCGCCGATCCTCGGATCCGCGTACTCGTAGCAGGGCGTGCCGTCAAATCTTACAAGTCCTTCGAGGTTCTTCGGGAAATGCGCGGGAACCCAGTCAAGTATGACCGAGATGCCGTTCTGGTGAAGAACGTCGACCATGAACTTAAAGTCAGCGGGCGTACCGAATCTTGATGTTACGGCATAGTAGCCCGTTACCTGATATCCCCATGAATCATCAAGCGGATGCTCCAAGATAGGCATAAGCTCGATGTGGGTGTAGTGCATCTTCTTGCAGTAATCAGAAAGGTCAATGGCGAGCTCTCTATACGAGAAGAAGTTTCCGTCGGGATGACGGCGCCAGGAACCCAAGTGAAGCTCATAGATATTGATGGGCTTCGGTGCGAGAGCGTCAGTACGCTTTCTGCAGAATTCATCGTCGTTCCAGATATAGTCTTCCGGATCGTAGATGATCGAAGCGTTGTTAGGCCTCGTCTCGAAATGTCTGGCAAACGGATCACCCTTTTCGTAAATGCGGTTGTCCTTGCCTACGACTCTGTATTTATAGCGGTCCCACTGCTGTGCGCCCGGAACCTTCTGTTCCCAAATTCCTGTCTTGCCGAGCATGAACATCTGGCACTCATTCGGATTCCAGTCGTTGAAATCGCCCATGACAGTGACCATTCTCGCGTTGGGTGCCCAGACTCTGAAAACGAATCCCTTCCCGTACTCATCCTCGTAAGGGTGAGCCCCGAGGAACTTGTAGCTCATGTAGTTCTCGCCCTTGTTGAACAAATAAGCAGCATCCATATACGTGCTTTGTGCCTCCTAATAAACTTCGTCCGGCCCCTGACGCCCACCGCGGCAAAAACAGGCAAGCCGAATAGTGCGCAGAATTATCCACGCTGTTCTAATTATATACTATTAAGAAAATTTTACCATCCGAAAACACAAAAAAACGCGGTAAGAATTACCGCGTTTTGTGCAATTTTACAATTTGTTCACTTGGAAGTTTTTCCGTGAGAAGACCAGCCGCGCGATGATATAAGACGACACAAACGCAGTGATCGCGGTGCCTGCCGTCGTTATCACGGACACCGGATTCGTTATGTCCGGAAGTGCCATATTGTCACTGATCACGACGGATATACCCTCGATCTGATGTCCTACCGTATAGTCCTTCAATATCTTGAAAAGGACTGCCCCTCCGTTCGTCAGCAGCATCCTGACAACAGTCTGGAAACCTATGAACATTGTCGCTGCAAATCCGATCAGAAGGCCCTTCTTACCGAATACCATGGACAGCGGCACCATTATCGCGGTTATTATCATCGAAACCGAGATAACGAGTGAGATCACCATGAGCGAAGGCAGATGAGCTTTGCCGAGTGTGAAAGCCAGAGCCAGGAGCGTAACGAGTGCAGCGGATACTACGCTGCCCAAAAGCGCGAATACCGCGTTCAGATACTGTGAAGTAACAAGGTTCTTTCTTCCGCCCGGGAGCGACAAAAGCTCATCTATCTCCCTGTCGGAATTGAGTGAAGCCACCGGAGAAAGCGATGCGAATATGCTTACGTAAAGGATCGCAACCGATACCGGTATCGTCGTTGTCTTGAGGCTGACGGCAAAGATCAGGACTATCAGGAGCATCGCGCCGTAGCCCAATGCCATCCTCTTGTGCTGTTCGAAAAAGTAAGTCAGATAACCTTTCATTTCTTATCCTCCTTCTTTCCCGCAAGCACTATCAGGCACTGGTCAAGGGTTCCGTCCTCGACTGCCAGCGCAGGATAGTTCTCCATGTAGTAGCGCTTCTGCGATACCAGCACGTCTTTTCCGTAAGGCGCATCCTTAAAGCCTCTGACGTATTCCTTGTCGAGCTTTTCAAACTGTTCGGCGGTGCACTTTACAAGGCCGTAATCGTCAGTGATCGTGTCCGTGTTCTCGTGAAGGACGATCTTTCCCTCATCGATCATGTAGACGTCATCGGTCAGTCCCTCTAAGTCCTGCGTAATGTTGGAGCTAAGCAGGATCGCCGCGTCCTCATGGTTTTCCATGTAGCTTCTAAGCTCATCAAGAATGCCGTCTCTTGCAACAACGTCGAGTCCCGAAGTAGGCTCATCCAGGATAACGAGCTTTGCGTCGTGGGACATCGCAGAGATGAACCTGAGCTTGGCAAGTTCACCCGTTGAAAGATTGCGGATCTTTCCTCTTGTCGGAATGTCGAAACGCTTGATCAGCCTGTCGTATTCAGCTGCATTAAAATTCTTATATGCAGCTTTCAGGATCCGCCTGACCGCGGACACCTTGTATTCACCGCTGAAGAAGATGTCTGTATAGGCGATGCCTATCTGCGAACGCTCCTCCTCAGTAAGTCTTATGTTGTCTTTACCGAATATCTCGGTCTTCCCCCCTGCCCTTACGACATCGACGATCGCCTTGAATGTCGTCGTCTTGCCTGAGCCGTTCCTTCCTATAAGTCCGGTGATCATTCCGGGTTCCACATTAAGGGAGACATCGAGATTGAAACGGTCATACCTCACCGAGGCATGCTCCATGCAAAGCAGTGCCATTTCTATCTGTCCTCCATGATCATTTCGAATATGCTCTTGATATCCTCATCCCTGATGCCTGACTGGCGCGCCTTCAAAACAGCCTTCGCCATGTCCTTTTCGACATCACGTACCTGCTCTTCATAGATCCTGTCCTTGTTGGTCTCCGACACGAAAGTTCCCTTGCCGTGGACCGTGGTGACAAATCCCTCTTCTTCAAGAGCGTCATATGCTTTTTTCGCCGTAAGGGCGCTTATCCTCAGATCCTTGGACTGCTGCCTCACAGACGGAAGCAAGTCACCGGGCTTTATCTCTCCGGTGACTATAGCGGCCTTGATCTGATCGACGATCTGCTCATAAATCGGCACCATCGATGAGTTGTTGATGATTATGTGCATTGCGTCTCCTTTCGGGCGTTGGTTTCAAAAATAACGGACCGCCGCAGGTCCCTTTTTCCATTATAACCCTGCGACGGCCGTTATTAACTTAAATTATGCTGCAATTGCAAGTTCTTCTTCTGTTGCAATGCCTTCTGTGATTGCCTTCTGCTTGAGTGCTCCGTAAAGTTCAGCATATGTTGTTTCCTTATAAGGAGCGAGGAAGTAGAATCCGATTCCGAATGTGAGGCAAGCGAGGAGATCCCATCCGATGAATGAAAGCTCGAGTACGAATGTGCGCCACTTGTTGCCGCTCATTGTCTTCTTGCTGATCTCGAAAGCTCTGCTTGCGGAGAGATTCGGATTTGCTGCTGTGATGTAAGGAACCATCCAGTAAGAGTAGCTCTTGATGATACCCGGGATGATGAAGAGCATTGACCAGAGTGTCTCATAAAGTCCCTTAAGGAACATGTTGCGGATAGAAGCCTTGTAGTGACCGTGTGTGAATCCGCCGAAGATGTTCGTGAACCTGGATGTGCCTTCACGCTGTCTGTTGAAGAAGTTGTATCCGCCGACCCTTACAGGATTGATGACGAAGATGTCGAGAAGTGTTCCGATAACACAGACGAAGAACATTACTGCTCCGAAGATGACTGCGAAGATTCCGAGTGCAAGACCGATTGCTTCCTTGCCGTCTTTCATGTCACCGCTGAATACTACAGCGCCGTCATCGCCCTTGATAACAAGCTTGCCGTCTTCGAAGGAAACGCTTCCGGTAGAATCACCGATATTGAACTCGTTGCCGTTAACCTTAATTTTTCCTTCGCTGCTGTTGATGCTGAAGTCCTTGCCGTTGATTACAACCTTAACGTCGCCGTCTTCTGCCTTGATCTCTTTGCCGTTGATGTAGATCTTACCGTCATCGACCTTAATGCTGAACTTGCCTTCCTTGCCGAGATCTACATTGACGTCTGCTTTCTTGCCGCTGTCACTGTTCTTGTCATCATTATTCTTTTCTTTGTCCTGATCATCATTGCGGTTGGTATTCAGTGAGATCTTCGTATCGCCTGAGGATCTGTTGAACTTATAATTTGAGAAGCTCGATATGCTGTTGCTTGCTCCGCTGAATGCTCCCGATCCTGCACCTGTTACCGTAATCAGTACCAGCGTAACGAGGAACGCCTTCCAATAATTCTTGGACAGAATCTTTTTTGCATTTTCTTTTAACTGCTTTCTGGTCCACATACTCTTAACCCTTAATACCTTTCACTTTCCTTAACTGTTCTATCCGGCTGCACCTGCGCTTATTCCCTTCGCCTGCGTGCCGGCTTTTCTTTTTCCGGATGATCGGGCTACCGGTTGCTCCCTGCCATCTGCAAACAGTGTATAACAGTTTATAACTGTTGTCAACTGTTTTATGGTGTTTATCGCAAACTTTTTCCGTTATTCTTGAAAAGCCTTTATTTCAAGGCTTTGACGGGTGTGATACAGTTAGTTTCTTCAACTGTTTTGCATATAACAGAGCTTTTTTTGATCTCCTTATATGCTTTTTCGAGGCTGGATTTCACTATTCAGCCACTGTTTACATATAACAGTAAGAAAACAGTCTTCCTTATATGTCATCTAAGCCCCTTCAAACGAATTATCTATATTATTTGCATATAAGGAAAAGAAAAAGTATTCCCTTATATGCTCCCGGATAATAAGCATATAAAAAGGGCCGCCACTTATGTGACGGCCCTTGGGTCAACTGTTATACAGTAATTACTGAGCGAAAGCTGCGCCCTTGTCGAACGCTGCCATGTTTGTGGGAATGAGTCCGTGCTTTCTCTCAGGAAGGATCTCGTAAAGTGACTTCTCGAAAGAGTCTCTTGTGAAGCATCCTGTTGCTGTTGCCATGCAGCCCATCATTGTGATAGGAGCAAACATCATCTTTCCAAGCTCTGAAGCAATATCGGAAGCAGGCATAGCGATAACCTTGATGTCTGTTCTTTCAGGTCTTGTCTTGATGAGTGAAGAATCGAGGATCATGAGAGCTCCGGATTTGAGCTGCTTCTCGAACTTCTCCATTGAAGGCTGGTTGAGGCAGATAACAACGTCAGCATCGTTAACTACGGGAGAACCGATTGCCTCGTCGGAAATAACGACGGAGCAGTTAGCGGTACCGCCACGCATTTCAGGTCCGTATGAAGGGAACCAGGAAACTTCCTTGCCTTCGTAAAGAGCAGCTTCTGCTGCCATCTTGCCTGCGGAGAGGATTCCCTGACCGCCGAAACCGGCAAAAATTACAGAGAAATCAATCATTTCTTCACCTCCCCAACGTTAACGCAATTGTTTGCGGTAGCAGGTGTTGCGCCCGAAACATAGTTGCCGTTCTCATCGAACTTGAGGTCAGCACCCTTGTAGCATCCGAGAGGATACTGGGTCATCATGTTCTCCTTGAGCCATTCCATAGCAGCCAGCGGCTCCTTGCCCCAGTTTGTAGGGCATGTGGAAAGGATCTCAACGAGGGAGAAACCGAGGTTGTTCTTCTGAACGTCGAAAGCCTTCTTGAGAGCTCTCTTTGCATTCTGAATGTTCTTGAAATCAGTTACCGCAACACGCTCAACATAAGCAGCACCGGGAAGCTGTGAAAGGAACTCTGAAACGTTGATAGGATATCCCTGTGTTTCAGGATTACGTCCCCAAGGTGATGTTGTCGTTACCTGGCCTACGAGTGTTGTAGGAGCCATCTGGCCTGATGTCATTCCGTAAACAGCGTTGTTAACGAAGATAACAGTGATCTTCTCGCCTCTTGCTGCTGCGTGAACGATCTCGGCTGTACCGATGGAAGCGAGGTCGCCGTCTCCCTGATATGTGAAGACGAAGCTGTCCTTGAGGTTTCTCTTGATACCGGTTGCAACAGCCGGTGCTCTTCCGTGAGCAGCCTGGACCATGTCGCAAGCGATGTATTCATAAGAGTTGTATGTGCATCCGACGGATGCAACGCCTACTGCTGTCTCAAGTGCATCCTGCTCAACAAGTGTCTCAGCGACAAGTCTGTGGATGATGCCGTGGCAGCAGCCGGGGCAATAGTGGAAAGGCTTATCTGTAAGGCCTTTTGTGGGTTCGAAAACTACAGCCATCAGAAATTACCTCCTTCTGTCATTTTTCCCTCGTGGATGGCAACGATCTTGTCGAGGATCTCCTTCTGCATCGGGAGGTTGCCTCCGAGCCTGCCGTGGAAGTAAACAGGCTTCTTGCCGTTAACGCCGAGCTTAACGTCTTCGATCATCTGACCTGCGTTGAGCTCTACGTCGAGGAATGCCTTTACGCTGGGCATGTCAGCTGCTTCGGCGATTGCCTTGTAAGGGAAAGGCCAGAGCGTGATAGGTCTGATCATACCTACCTTGATGCCAAGCTCAGCTGCCTGGCGGATGACGTTGCGGGAGATACGTGAGCATGTGGAGAATGCCGTGATGACAACCTCAGCATCTTCCATGTTGATAGCCTCATAACGTACTTCGTTAGCCTCAACGATCTTGTACTTCTCCTGGAGCTCGAGGTTCTTCTTCTCGAGGACATCCGGATCGATGTAGATGGATGTAACTGTGTGGTGGAAAGAGTCACCCTTTCTGCCGCATGCAGCCCAAGGCTTCTCAACCTTAACGATGGGCTCCTCGTCACGGAAAGCAACAGGCTCCATCATCTGACCAAGAGTACCGTCACCCATGATCATGCATGTCATTCTGTACTTGTCAGCGAGGTTGAATGCTTCGACTACGAGCTCATAAAGCTCCTGAACGGAAGCAGGTGCGATGACGATGTTCCTGTAGTCACCGTGTCCGCCGCCCTTTGTAGCCTGGAAGTAGTCACCCTGTGCAGGCTGGATGCCGCCGAGGCCCGGGCCTGCTCTTACGATGTTTACTACGACTGCGGGAAGCTCAGCTCCTGCAATGTAGGAAATACCTTCCTGCTTGAGAGAAACTCCCGGAGAGGAAGAAGATGTCATAACTCTGAAGCCTGCAGCTGCAGCGCCGTAAACCATGTTGATGGCTGCTACTTCTGACTCGGCCTGAACGAAGTTACCGCCAGCCTCGACCATCTTCTTAGCCATGTAGTGCATGACTTCGGTCTGAGGGGTGATAGGATAACCGAAATAGTTACGGCAGCCGGCTCTTAATGCTGCCTCGGCAATGACTTCATTGCCCTTCATTAAAACTCTTTTCTGTGCCATAGATTTCCCTCCGCAGTTCAATCACGCTCAACGGTGATTACGACATCCGGGCACTGCGTAGCGCAGAAGGTGCAGCCGATGCACTCTTCAGGATTTACGCATGTAGCCGGGTGATAACCCTTAGCGTTAAGCCTTGTCTTGTCCAGTTCGAGGATTTTCTTGGGGCATGCAGCGACGCAGAGTCCGCAGCCCTTGCACAGATTCTCGTTAAAAGTAACTTTACCTTTAGCCACGATGAACCTCCTCCATTATCACTA
>JAFWQF010000094.1 GCA_017509205.1 Clostridiales bacterium
CGCTTAGGAGGCGGACGCTCTATCCAGCTGAGCTACACAATCAAGTGTACTTTTTGGCGCGAAAGTGATTATATCACAATCCCGTCAGACTATAAAGACATGTCTCTACTATCATGCAGATAAGCGCTGTAAGTATAAGATAGAAAGGCAGACCGTCCAGGAATCTGGACTTCGTAACGAAGATCAGACGCCTTCTGATAACAGACAGGAGGCCGGTAAGCATTGTATCTGTCAGTATTGCAAGCACTACCGCGATAATTATCGTAAACACTGCCGGTACGTGATCCTGATGCGCGAGGAAGAATACCGCCAGGAACTGCGCACCGATTGCCGTTTCGCTGACAAAATACCTGAGGCCGAAGATCGATTTTCTGATGCCGCTTCGTGCAAAAGAAAGCAGTGATACCGATATCAGTGTCTGTACAAGAGCTGCTGCGGGAACTGAGATCATCCTTGCATAAGAGCCTCCGACCAGCACCCAAAGTGCGAAAAGAAGGCTTGCGATAACTAGCATTACGATCGCAAATGCAGCTCTTGAAAAAGCAAATCTCCTGACCTCCTGAAAGTCCGCGACAGGTATGTCCCAGAACTCGGTAAGGCTTCTGGAAGTAATGAGTTTGGGCGTTCCCGAGATTTTCGAAAGACCCCATGAGAAGAGTATCAGGAACGCGATAGCTGCCAGAAGGATTGTGAAGATATATCTTTTTTCGAATAATCCTGATGCCAGGAATCCGAAAGACGATGCCAGAAGCGCAAGGAAATAAGGCTTGAAGACCTCGTCGGTGAAATCAGGCACTGAGAAATCATCTTCATCATCAGCCTTGAAACGTGAAAGCGACATCATGCTGATCGCCATCGGTATGAACAGCGCTCCGGCTGCGGGACTGCACCATCCCATCCTGTAGGATGCTTCAGCCGCGGCAGTAAACAGCAGTGCCGTCAGTATGAACGACAATGCCGAAAGCTTCGGGCGCATGAAGAATCTTAAGGTGAGTGACCATACGAGCAGCACGGCTGCAGAGCAGGCCGCAGGCCACCATATGGCATTGTTTCCGGTGGAATATACCATGCACAGGGATATGAGCGCATACCCCAGAAAGAGTGCTGACCTCGTCGACATGTAACCCGTGGCCTTGATATGAGTGGCCTGAGGTTTGGTGACATGCCTTACACGGCGCATGTCCTCGTTATCGAACGGTGTGTTGTACTTATTACTGAACAGACCCATATATCACACTCGCCAGTTCAGATATGCCTTGAGGAATTTGTAACCCGTGTTGAACGCCCTGATGGCCAGACGCGCCTCAACATAGGAATCCGAAGGCGGATAGATATACGTTGCAACTTCAGACATCGGAAGATCGTCAATGCTGTCGGTAAGTGTCTGCTCGTCCTCACTGCTTCCCTTTACATATCCGTCTTCCGCACCTCTTTCGGCATTGCGGCTGTCATTCTTCGGATCGGGAGTAGCCTCCGGCGAAGGAGTCGGAGTGGGTGTCAGCTTGTTGAGACGCTTGCCGTTCATTATCGCCTCTATTTCCCTTACGGTCCTGAAACCGCGGGCAGAACCTGATTCATCGTAGATCGTATAGACCTCAGGTGTCTTTTCGAAGGAGAATGCGATGTATCCGGCCTTGTTCCTTACGCCGTCGGCATCAGGGGTCGATCCCATCGTCTCCGTATAGATCCTGTTGATGGCGGAAAGATACTTGTCTTTGGTGTATCCTTCGCGCGAATAGTTAATGCATTCCTTTGAAAGATCGACAAAGCACTGAATGTTGCATGTGACTCCGTCGACTATGCTCGTGGTTCCGTCTGACTTCATTGCGAGACGGTCAGGATCCTGCAGTTTTAAGAGCGCGTGGCAGATGTTGTAGGACTGTACCGCCCAGTCGAGACCGCTTATCTCGTATGCGCCTGAAAGTGAAGCGTAGCTCCTGTCTTCGGTCGTCATGTCGAGGTTGAACGCATCCCAGTTAACACGCGTGATCTTGCCGCCCTTGATCTCCATTTCAACGTAATCGACGAACTTGCTTCGGTCGTCTATGAGTCTCTGGGCATAGTAGATTCCGTCTTTGAGTCCTTCCACCGGTGCATATGTCTCATCGTCAGAGACCGTGGTGTCCGCGCGGCGGAAAGCAACCGGGATCTGCTTGCCCAAAAGCGTTGATTCAAGATACTGAAGTCTTCTGTCGACCTTGGGATCCTCGCACATGAGTCCGGTAACCCTTGATGTTTCGAAGTCGATCCCGATCCTGAAATCGAGTTTTGTAGTCTTGTCGGAAGGCAAAGCAACGGTCATGTCGAAAACATATCCGACCGGCGTGCCGTCCTTGTCATATCCTCTGTATACCGAATTGATCTCGGGGAAATCATTGAGGACTTTTCCCGTGAGCGGAGTATAGGATTCCGCGGCAAGGACCGTACCGAATTTCTGCTTGTATTCACGCTGAAGTCTTTTGTCAGCCCTGTCGTTGGACCAGAGGAAGCCGCCGATGATGAGCGCGGCACTGACGATCGCGAGCAGCAGTGCCTCGGTTACGAAAACCTTGATCTGGCTGTGAGTCATCATCTGACATCCACCTCCCTTGAACGCAGGTTCCTTCTCGAGATCGTCTTCATCAGGAAGTCGAGCACGAAAGACATGAAGTTTACCGAAAGCACGGGAGCGAGAAGTGCCGTGTCAGGCCTTACGAAAGCGCGCATTATAAGCGTCAGCATGGCACATACCATTCCCGCGAAAAAGCCCGCGGTAAATCTGGAAGGCATCGTCGTGAGGTCACCTAACATGAACACTGCGACGAAGACAACGCCCGATGACAGCATAAATGCGATGTATCCGTCATAACCGAAGCTTGTTCCCCTCGCGAGAAGGTTTGAAAGCGGGAAGAACAACGTAAGTGTAACGAAATACGAGATCGGAGCGTAAAGCCTTATCGATCCGCGCATTACGAGGAAGAATCCTCCGAGCAGAACACATGTCGCGCATGCCGCACCGAGGCTGCCCGGGAAGTTGCCCGTTATGAGCTCCGGGAAACTGCAGTTCGTGTAATCGTGGAATTCACCGCTCTTTGAACCGAAGATCAGAGTCCTTAACATGAACCATCCTTCCGTTCCGCCTTCGGCATATCCCTTCACAGCTGAAGGCATGACGAGACTTACGAAAAGCCTGCCCGCTGCAGCCGGATTGACGAGGTTAGATCCAGGTCCTCCGAATATCTGCTTCGTTACGATCGAACCGAAAAGAACAGCAGTCAGCGCCGTGATGAGCGACGTGTCCGGCGGCAGGATCAAAGCGAGCATGAGCCCGGATGAAGCTGAACTGAGATCGAAATACTCTCCCTTTCCTCCGCGTCCCGCTATATGAGTAAACAGGAGATCTGAGAGCGTAAACGTGACCACGCAGAACAGTATCAGTATTATCGCGCGCAGTCCGTAATAGAATGCAGCGTATATCGAACACGGAACCATGGCCGCGATGAGCGTCAGGTAGATGTAAGGCGCGTTCTTCTCGGTATGGATGAACGGCGCGAGCCTTACGGCTTCTTTCTTTACAGCGCGTTTTCTGCTCATACCTTCTTGCCTCCGTCGAAGGGCAGAACGATCCTGCCTTCCTCATCCCTGCCGTCTTCCTCCTTGGAAGCACCGTAATCTTCGAGAAGCGAACTTCCCGAGAGCTCGTTTGCGTCATAGATAAGCTCGCCTTCGGTTGCGGTATGTCCGCTGTTGTAGAGGAGCGAGTTGACCTCGATTACACGTCCCTCTCCCGCGAAAGCGGCGATCTTGTCGGTAAGGCTGATGCCTGCCGGACAGATGTAAGAGCATGAACCGCATGCGATGCAGTCTCTCGCGCCTTCCTCGGAAGCCTTCTGCGTCAGGCCCTGGTTGAGCATTTCGTATATCGTATTAGGAGACAAACCCATCGGGCAGCATTCTGAACAAAGGCCGCAGTGAATGCACGGCGTCCTCGGAACGACCTGTCTTCTGATGATGGATATGGCTGAAGTCAGCTTGATTATCGGTGTGTTGTCGGGATCCTTGATCTCGATTCCGGTGAGGCAGTTGCCCCAGACTATGCGTCCGCCGCTCGCCCTGAAATCACCTACGCTGTTTATGAGCTCTGATACCGGAGTTCCGATAGGAACGAGCATGTTATGTATTCCCGATGCGTCGCCCGTTATCGAAACGATACGGCTCATCATGGGGATGTTGTCAGAGAGGGCTTCCCAGCACGCAAGCATCGTGGAACAGTTAAAAAGGACCGCTCCGCAGATACGCTCAAGGGTATCCTGCGCGCTTATCGATTTTCCGTAAAGTGCTTTCGCGATAAGTCTGTAATAACCCTGGGGGAATCTTTCCCTGAAGATCTTAATGTCAAAAGTCAGATCCTTGAATCTGTCTTTCAGGCGGCCGATGGAATTCTCGAGTGCCTCGCGCTGTTCCTTACGCTGTTCGGAGATCAGGAAGAAACATCTTTTCGCGCCGATGGTCCTCGTGCATGCAGCCGCGCCGTTTACGACGTAGTCGGGATATTCCGTAATAGCGGTCAGATCCGATGTGGAATAGGGCTCACTCTGAAGGCAGTTTACGAGAAGGTCCTTAACGCCTTCCTTCTTTGCCCTTCTAAGCTTTGCGCCTGTGGGTATTCCTTCTCCTCCCATGCCGCAGATGCCCGCATCGGTGATGATGTTGATGGCTTCAGAGGCGGAAAGCTTCATCAGGGAACGGGGCTTCAGGGAATCGAGCCTCGATCTCTTCATGTCATTATGGATCACGACTGCGCGTGTGGAAATGCCGTTAGGAAGCGTTATCGGTTTTATATCCGTGACTGTTCCCGAAATACCTGTGTGAACAGGAACCGAGAAAGTGCCTTTTTCGGGGATTCCGACGCACTGGCCCGCAAGAACGTTATCGCCTATGCGTACACAGGGGACGGCCGGGACACCGTAATGCATCTTCATCGGAAGTATGACTTTTGTCGGGTAGACACGCTCGAGCATGATCTCCCTGACATAGTGAGAGCGCTTTGAAAAATTCAAAACGTCTCCCGGAAAAAGTCCCTTGTAAAACGAATATCTCCTGCGGTCCGGCATCAGCACTCCATGCAGGCCGCCATAAGGCGGCAACCTGAATAAATCTTAGTCGGTGTATCCTTCCAGCTTCTTTGAGGAAGACGCACGGGAAAGCTTCCTGATCGCCTTCGCTTCGATCTGTCTGATACGCTCACGGGTAACTCCGAGCTTCTTACCGACCTGCTCAAGCGTCATCGGAATGCCGTCCTTGAGGCCGAAACGCAGCTCGATTACCTTGCGTTCACGCTCTGTGAGTGAATTGAGTGCCTTTATGAGATCTTCCTTGAGAAGGATCCTCGCAACTTCCTCTTCGGGAGCAGCGAGCTCATCGTTCGAAATGAAGTCAACAAGGTGGCTGTCCTCTTCCTCACCGACAGGCTTGTCGATCGAGATGGGATCCTGGGAGATCTTCTGGATCTCGCGGATCTTTGCAGGCTCCATGCTCATCTCTTTTGCGAGCTCTTCAGTTGTGGGCTCACGGCCAAGATCCTGTACGAGCTGTCTCTGTACCCTGGTGAGCTTGTTGATGGTCTCAACCATGTGAACGGGGATACGGATCGTACGTGCCTGGTCTGCGATGGCTCTGGTGATAGCCTGACGGATCCACCATGTTGCATATGTGGAGAACTTGAATCCCTTTGTATAGTCGAACTTGTCGACTGCCTTGATGAGACCGATGTTGCCCTCCTGGATAAGGTCGAGCAGTGAAAGTCCTCTGTTCATGTACTTCTTTGCGATGGAAACAACGAGTCTCAGGTTGGAGTTGATGAGCATCTCCTTTGCTTCCTCGTCGCCGTCTGCCATACGCTGTGCGATGTCACGCTCCTGATCTGCATTGAGAAGTTCGATCTTACCGATCTCCTTGAGATACATCTTGACTGAGTCGTCTACGACGTTAACGTCTTCGCCGCCTTCGCCGTCATCGTTGTCATCACTGTCGAGGTCGGGATCGTTGATCTTTACGCCCGAATTATCGAGTTCAGCACGCAGCGTGATCATCTCATCGGGTTCGAGCTTGTAGCTGTCGGAGATCGACTCGAGATCGGACTCCGTGATCATGCTGCCGTTCTTGTCTGCGAGTTTCTTTGCGGCCGCCATGGCCTTATCAAAATCTGTCATAAGAAATCACCTCTTCGAAAAACCTTACTTCTTAGACTCGGAAGTCTCTGCCGTTGACTCTGTGATGACAACTGTCTCCTGAACGTTTTCTGTCACGCCCTCATTGGAAACATGATAGATGGTATCGGGTGTGAAGATCTCCATCTTTACGTTGCCGGAATTATTTCCGTCCCTCTTTGCGGCACGGAGTTCACAGTACTTGCTGTAATAGTTCTGGGCTTTGGCTTTATCAATGCCTGAAGGCAGCGAAAGCTTAACGTTCTGGCATGTAAGTCCGAAAATGACGAACTGTCTGTCAGAAGCGGCTTCTTTTTCAACGCTGTCAAAAGCCGTGTTGATGTCAGCCGCGATCGCTTTTTTGAGATTCGTTCTGGAAAGATAGAGCGGGAATGAGATGGCTAATATTATCAGCACTGCCGCTACCGTAGCTACAACATATTCAATGACAAGCTTCTTGGGAGCCTTAACGTCATTGGGTGAGACTTCGAATTCGCTCGGCTTGAGCTTTAAGTCGTCTGAACTCTTGGAAGATACTGCCTCACGCTGTACTGCCTTTGTAACCGTGTCGGGCATTACAGGGTTAGAGTAAAAATGCTTGCCGCCTTCCTTTGCTTCGAATTTTTCATTCTTGAACTCGTGTCCCTCGGGATTTGCGAGAAGCGCAACCGCCTCCTCTGACGGGAATACGCAGTGGCAGAATACGCACTCGCAAGTATCGTCTCTGTCATCAAAAACAACCAGGGAACCGCAGTTCCTGCACATACCTTGCTTTGTTGCCATTAAAAGACCATCCTCCTGATGATGAGGTTTTGTTTAAGCTTAAGCAAAACAGCCTTAGTAAGTGCTTTAGGGGAAGATCGGTCTCTCGCCGTAAAAACGGCATACCCTATGTCAAGGCATAATTATACTTATAGCAATCAGAGATTTTACTACGAGTTGTCACGACCGTCAATAGTAATTTAATTATATATAAGAGCATCAAACTGAAGATATTGCTCAAATACCGCTAAAATGCCCTCAAAACTGACACTTGAAGACTGTGATAAAGGATATAATTGTCAAAACGCTTCAGTCAGGGGGTGATCTTATGAAGTGGGATGAATTGCCCGATTCGCTCAAATGGGACCGTAAACTTGCCTATTTCCTTAACCCTGCAAATCAGGGGGACATAAGCAGAGAGGACCTTCAGGATGTGCTCGCGATACTTGCGGCAAGGTATTGCGATGAGTTTTTCAGCCTCAGGTTCCTTGAATGTTTCGTTGAAGAAGAGCTCGGTTCCGACAGGCTCGAAGAGGCCATAGAAGCCAGCATAGATTCCGATTACATAACCGACCGCTGCATGCACGTAATGAGCCAGGAAACCCTTACGGACAGGCTCTTGGCAGCCCATAAGTTCGTCAACGAGATTGCCGACGAATACGGGGAACTGTCTGACGAAGATTTCTGATATTTGCCCTTGCCGGAGAAGAAAACCGCAGTTTTACCCTATTTTTGCAACGAATTTGACTCATTGTTGAAACATACCGTGCACTCCGCAGGTGTAGTATAGGGTTGAGTAACCCGATTTCGGGTTTTTGCTATTGGGACTTATTAGAAAGGGAATATTGAAATGAAGAGTTTTAAGATAGACAGGGCAAAGCTCACAGCAACTGTGATCGCTTCCATATTATTGATTTCGATGCTTACCGGATGCTTCAAGAAGAAGCCGGTCGTCACAAGTCTGGCTCCTTCGCTTGAAACAACCACAACAGCGATAACAACAGCTGAATCCACAACAGAAGAGACCACCACGACCGAGGAGACAACCACGACCGAGGAAGAGACAACAACTACCACGCAAGAGATTACCACCACCACGACCGAGGAAGAGACAACAACCAAGAAGAAGAAAAAGGCCACAACAGCACCCAAGAAGATAACAACAGTCGGTAAGGTAAAGATCACTGCCGTTAGATTTACCGTATATGCCAAGGGCAAGATGAACGTAAGATCAGGCCCCGGCACAAACTACAAGATCGTCAAGACTCTCAATGCCGGTGACGGTATCGATGTCAGAGGCAAGACCAACAACGGCTGGTACAAGACGATCAACGGCAACTATGTTCTTGCTTCCCTTACAACAAACAAGAAGCCCACGAACACCAACATCGACTAAGTTTCAGCAATTTGACAGCTAAACCGGAAGACGCCTCGCAATGAGGCGTCTTTTTTTGCTCTTCAGGGAGTTATCGGTGTTAACGAAGTGTTAAGTTTTGAAACCAACAGAGAACACCTTGTAAACAATGGGATTTTTGCCTTGAGACATAGTGAATAAGCATTTTGAGCGTGATAGAATGCACCTATAAGCGGTTAATCATCGCTATTATTATATTGGAGGGTGAAGATGGGCGATAAGCTGAGATCAGGCAAGCAGATCGATAAGACCTTGCGTGATCTGTCTCTCAAAAAGGAAGCACCGAAGAGCGGTTATGTTCTCCTGGTACTTTTGTATACCATCGCCATGTTCGGAACCATATTCACTTCCAGGAACGGCGGACGTATCATCCATATGTTTGATTCCGACATCCCGTTCTCCGCATTTGCAGGCGTCTTCTCCTCTTTTGCCAACATCTGCATCATCAGTCTCGTAGTGCTTTACCGCAAAGTCGGTTTCATTACGTCACTCATTCTCCTTGTTTCCCAATTCCCGATGCTGGTTGTCAACATTTTCTTAAGACATAACCTTAACAGTTTTCCGGGATTCTTCATGAACCTCCTTACGATCATCGCTGTCGTAATCATATATGTATCTCACAACAAGGTTGTAAAGTATCAGCAGACACTCAGGGATCAGGCCGTAAAGGACAGGCTTACGGGGCTCCCCAACAGATTCGCCTGCAATGAGCTCATGGCTGACCTTATAAAGCGTGACGAGAAGTTCGCACTTGTTTCAGTTGACCTTAACGATTTCAAGAGCATCAACGAAACCATGGGCCATGACACCGGAAACGTTGTTCTTAAGGCTGTTGCCGAACGCTGGGTTGCCCTTTCGGATGCCTTGGGGAACGACATCAACGTGTTCGTGGCACGTCTTTCTGCCGATGAATATCTGCTCATCATAAGCGGATACAGCCTCTCTGAGGAGATCGACAATATCGTTGCCAGATTCAAGGAAGAACTTGAGAAGAAGATGACCGTCGACGGATGCGATTTCTATATCACGGCATGCTACGGCATCACCGAGTATCCCAAGGACGACACCGTTATCGATAATCTTTTCCTGTTTGCAGACGCGGCTCTCCACGAGGTCAAGCGTCTCGGCGAAGGCAGTTCTGTAATGCATTTCAGGCCTGAGATCCTCAATACGGAAAAGAATCTCGAGACCGAGCGCAAGCTCCGCCATGCCCTCGACAACAAGAAGATCTTCTTCAATCTCCAGCCGCAGTATGATATCAACCACAATCTCCGCGGTTTTGAGGCCCTCGCCCGTATGAGAGATTCGGACGGCTCGTTCATAAGCCCCGCCGAATTCATTCCCGTTGCTGAAAAGACAGGTCTTATCGACCGTGTGGACATGAGAGTGTTTGAGCTTGCCGTTGAATTCCTCGCAGACGTTTTGAGAGGCAAAAAGGATGCCGATCTCATCATCAGCTGCAATGTTTCGGTAAAGCACCTCATGAAGAACAACTTCATCGATGAGATCAAGGGCATACTCGTAAAATATCAGGTTCCCGCGAGCCACATCGAGATCGAGATCACGGAATCCATCATGATCGATTCCATGGACAAAGCCCTTGAAAGGATCGACGAGATCAAGGCTCTCGGCATGAAGGTCGCGATCGACGACTTCGGCACCGGCTACTCGTCCCTGAGCTATCTCAACAACTTCCCTTCCGATCTGCTTAAGATTGACAAGTCTTTCATCGATCAGATGAACACTTCGGAATCTTCCAAGCAGTACGTAGCCGCCATCGTAACGATCGGTCACGTTCTCAACTTCAGCGTAATCTCAGAAGGTGTTGAGGATGAGTCCCAGATCGACACTCTCAAAGAGATCGGATGCGACTACATCCAGGGATTTGTCTGGGGCCGCCCGATGTCCGCAGACGACGCTCTGGAGCTTGTATTCTCATAATCTGTAACAATGTTAAAAGGGGTTGCCGCTTCAGTTTTGAGGCGGCCTTTTTTGTTGTTCTCTGTTACGTTCTCACTTTTTGAAAAACAGAGAACCAAACAGAGAATCTTCATTGTTTTTGCCTTATATTCTCTGTTACGTTCTCACTTTTTGGAAAACAGAGAACCAAACATAGAACGGAACCGTAATCTTCCGGTCAAATAACATTACGCGTGTAATAAAATAAAAATCTAACGGATTTTTGTCTCACTTCTTTGTTTTATTGTGCTAAAATTGCTTGTCATATGCGGAGAGCCATGGGTTTTCCGCAAGTCCTAAACAAAGAAGGTGGGCGTTATGTCAGATTCAAAGACATACAGGGTATTCGTGCTCAATCCCGGCAGCACGTCAACAAAACTCGAATACTTCGAGAACGAAAAGAGTATCAAGAAGGACAATATTTTCCACGACTCCACTGTCCTACGCAACTTCGATACCATTAACGCCCAGCTATACTACCGCATGGAATATGTCCGCAAGTGGCTTTCTGACAACAACATCGACCTTACGGGCATTGACGCGATCGTCGGAAGGGGCGGCGCGTGCTATCCCGTTCCGAGCGGCACATACGAAGTCGATGAAAGACTCTTAAACGATGTCAGACAGGCAAAAGGCGGCGTTTACCACTCCTCCATGCTCGGCATCCAGATGGCAAAAGAACTCCATGACGAATTCGGCGGAAGGCTCCTCATGGTCGATCCGATCGTAGTCGACGAGCTTCAGGACGTCGCAAGGATCACAGGCGTAAAGGGCCTTTACAGGACTTCAGCAACACACGCGCTCAACCTCAAGGCAACTGCGAGAGAGCATGCAAAGAGGACCGGCGTCAAATATAAGGACATGAACTACATCGTCTGCCACATCGACGGCGGCATCACGGTTACGGCTCATCAGAAGGGCCGCATGATCGACGCAAACGACGGTTCAGGCGGCGACGGCCCGTTCACACCTACGAGAATGGGTACAATGGCAGTCACGGACGTCATAAAGTTCCTTTTCGACAAGCCCCTCGATGAAGTCAGAAAGCTCTGCCAGTCAACAGGCGGCCTCTCCTCATGGTTCGGCACATCCAATTCAGATACCATCCACGAACTCGTTGAGCAGGGCGACCCCAAGGCAACTCTCATCTGGAATGCCCTGATCTATCAGATCACAAAGCTCATCGGCTCCATGGCTTGCGTCCTTCACGGCAAGGTTGATGCGATCATCCTCACGGGCGGACTGATGCGTTTCGATGACGTTTTGGAAGGCATCAAGGAAGCATGTTCATGGATCGCACCCGTTTTCTCCTATCCCGGAGAACTCGAGCACGAGGCAATGAGAGACGGCGCCCTCCGCGTCTTAAGAGGCGAAGAGGAAGCACTTACATATCCCGGAAAGCCTGTATTCTCAGGCTTTGATTTCGACTGACATCAAGGAGGCATTTATGGGTTTCATCGATACCATCAAGGCAAAGGCCAAAGCAGATCTCAAGACTATCGTTCTCCCCGAATCAGAGGATGACCGCACCTTCAAGGCTGCAGAGACAGTCGTAAAAGAAGGCTTCGCGCTCCCCATAATCTTAGGCTCTGAAGAAGAAGTTAAAGCCACTGCAGAGCGCCTCGGTGTATCTCTTGAAGGCATAAAGATCCTTGATAACACCAAGTCAGAAGACATCGACAGATATGCAGCGCTCCTTGCTGAGATCCGCGCAAAGAAGGGCATGACATTCGAACAGGCAAAAGAGATCCTGCTCAGTGACAGACTTACTTTCGGAATCCTCATGGTAAAGGCCGGAGACGCTGACGGACTCGTATCAGGCGCATGCCACACATCCGCAGACATGCTCCGCCCCGCACTTCAGATAATCAAGACTGCTCCCGGAAGAAAGGTTGCTTCCATCGCATTCATTTTCGAGCTTCCTGACGATACATTCGGTGAAAAGGGAATCCTTCTTTGCGCTGACTGCGCTCTCATGCAGGATCCCAATCCCGAGGAACTCGCTGAGATCGGCGCAGAGTCAGCTGCTTCTTTTGAAGCACTCGTAGCACCCGAAGCAAGGGTCGCATTCCTCTGCCACTCAACAAAGGGTTCTGCAAAGCATCCTTTCGTTGACAAGGTCACACAGGCAGTCGCGATCGCCAAGGAAAGATATCCTGATGTGCTCCTCGACGGCGAGCTCCAGCTCGATGCAGCCATCGTTCCCGAAGTAGGCGCTTCAAAGGCTCCCGGATCACCCGTTGCAGGCAAGGCAAACGTCCTCATCTTCCCTAACCTTGAAGCAGGAAACATCGGCTACAAGCTTATCCAGCGTATCGGCAAAGCCAACGCATACAGCTTCCTTCAGGGCCTTGCGGCACCCGTAAATGACCTGTCCAGAGGCTGCAGTGTTGAAGAGATCGTCGGGGTTATTGCGGTTACAGCCGTTCAGGCACAGCAGATCAGTAAGGCCTGAAAACGTTAGCTATCTTTTTCTTGTAAAGTACGCACTTGGACCAGCTCGGGACGTTGTCGTAGACCCATTTGGCGTCTGCGGTCGCGAGTCTTATGCAGCCGTGCGAGAATCTGCCTCCGAGCCTTCCGTCAAGGACGGTCTTTCCGTTGTGGCCCTTATACGTAATGCTGTGAATCCAGAGTTCCTTGTGGATCCTGGTTCCCCAGTAGACCTGCGAATTGTATGAATAGAAGCCTTTTGACTTGACGCCTAAGTCGTATGTGCCTCTCCAGTAGATCTTGTAGATACCCGGGGCGCAAAGATAGAACTTTACGAGATTCCAGTGATTCTTCTTGCCCTTGAAAACGCCGAGGAAGCAGTACTGGCTGTCGACCAGCACCATGTAATTCGTTTTGCTCGAATACTTCTGCGCCTTTTGAATCATGTTGGCACGGATCTTGGAGGCATCTTTGAAATAATATCCCGTGGTGCTCACAACGCCGTTGATGTTTCCGGGCGCCTTGCCGCCCTTTTCGCGCTCGACCAGTGCGATCTGTATCGCCTCTATGCATTTGCCGTAATCGTCATTTCCGGCAACGAAACCGTCGCAGGCCCAACCGAGCCATCCGTAAGTTTCAATGCAGACCCTGTAATAGACCCTGTATTTTACGAGGAGGTCTCCCGCGAGATATATCTTTATCTTTTCCATGGGCTTGCCGGTAACGACTTTTTCAGGCAGATCGGAACCTTCAACCTGACCGGTCCAGCCGGCCCCTCTAAGATACGTGTTATAGCAGATCTTTCCCTCGGTATCGCTCTTAAGGTCTATCTGAAGTGCTTCGATGCTGAGGCTCTTGCCGGGCTTTCCGATGACCTTGCCCTGTGCCGTGTAATCCTTGTCCCAGCCGCTGCCGTGCATGTAAGCGCGGTATTTGAGTTCTGCACCTTCGGGAGGGGTAAATGAGACCGTCTTAGGCTTGTTCTTCTTGGTGGTCTTTTTCGCGCCCTCATCAAGATCCAAATATGCTTCTTCAGAAACATCACCGGTCATTGAGGATGCGTCAGATGCCATGGGGGAAAGTTCCGAAAACAGCGAAAAGGATATCAGTGCCGCAAGAAATACGCATAACACGCGCTTTGCACGGATCAACACCTTTTAACCTCCCCCCTGCCGGAAAACTATCGATTATCTTATCATAAGTCCATGACCGAAACGATCAAACTTTCCAAAAACCGAAACAGTAATAACACGTTCTGTGGAGTATACTTGAAAGGATAATGCTTTATTAAAAACATTAAGGAGCGGTCACCATGAAGAAGACACACATTAAGATAGTCATGTCAGCTCTTCTTGTTTCCGTACTTGCCCTCGAGGGCTGCGGAACAGGCTACAAAGGATTTAAGGTCGGAAAAGACGCCGAACTTAAACCTGCCACTCTTGCTGACAACGCTCCCAAGATCGACGATGAGGATAACCCTCTTGCTCCCGGAAAGAAGATCATCGACATCAATTTCGATGACGGCGGAACGGCCGGTTTCGGCACCTTCAAGGAAGGCGGAGAGCTCTATCTTGCAAACAAGGACGGAATGCTCGACGTAAAGGTCTCCAACGTAGGTTACCTTGACTATTCCAACCAGGCATTCTGGGACGGCTTTAATCTCGTCGAAGGATGCGAATACACTTACAGCTTTGACATCAAATCAGAGATCGAGCGTAAGGTGGAATACCGCCTCCAGATCAACGGCGGTGACTATCACAAATATCAGGGCGAATACATCAAAGTCGGTACGGAAGTCACCAACTTCTCCGTCGACTTCGTGATGAAGGATAAGTCAGATGCTTCTCCGCGCCTGGTTTTCAACATGGGGTTTATGGACGATATGGACAAAGCAAACAAACCTGGTGAACATCACATCTACATCGACAACATCTGCCTTAAGGTCAAGGATGCCACAAATGCGAAGGCTGCAGCAGTTGAAGCTCTTCCCTCCTATCTCAATGTGGCCGTTAACCAGGCAGGCTACAGACTTAACGATGAGAAGACCGTTTTCGTAAAGACCGGGAACAACAAAGAGGATTTCTTCGTCTGCGATGCAACAACAGGCAAGATCGTATGGCAGGGCAAGCTCTCAGAGACTGCTGATGACCCGGCTTCAGGATCCAAGGTCGCAAGAGGTGATTTCTCCGGAGTCAACAAGCCCGGTGAATACTACATCTATACCGCAGCGGGCGCATCCTATACGTTCCGCATCGGCGATGACGTATACAGCAAGCTTTACAAGGATGTCGTCCTGATGCTCTACAGACACCGCTGCGGCGTTGCCACCGACAAGGAGCTCGCAGGTGAGGATTTCGTTCATGACGTATGCCACGCAGGCGATGCAGTCATCTTCGGAACAAATACGAAGAAGGATGTTTCCGGCGGCTGGCATGACGCGGGCGACTACGGAAGATATGTCGTTTCAGGTGCAAAGACGGTTGCGGATCTTTTCGCAGCTTATGAAGATTACGGCGTAAAGTCTGACGATATGGGGCTCCCCGACAGCGGCAACGGCACTCCCGACCTCCTCGACGAGGCACGCTTTGAACTCGACTGGATGCTCAAGATGCAGGATGAATCCACCGGCGGCGTATATCACAAGGTAACCGGCATGACCTTCCCTGAGATGGCTGTCGCACCTGAAAAAGAAACCGCTCAGATGGTAATCGCTCCCGTCTCCACCGCTGCAACGGGCGACTTCGCTGCAGTAATGGCAAGAGCTGCCATCATCTTCAAGGATTTTGACGCAGCTTTCGCTTCAAAGGCTTATGAGGCAGCAGTCAAGGCCTGGAAGTACATCGCTGACAACAACGACACCACGGGATTCACGAATCCCGAAGGCATGACAACGGGCGAATATCCCGATACAAATACCCTCGATGAAAGATTCTGGGCAGCAACCGAGCTCTACCTCGCAGCCAATGCCGAAGCAGGCGGAGCTAAGAAGTCAGACGCTGAAACATATGCATCTTTCATCAGGAATAATCTTTCCGATGCAAACCTCAAGCTCGGTCTCGGCTGGACCGACATGGCAATGTATGCGGTTTACGATCTCGCCAAAGCCGATTGCGAGTTCTCATCGCAGGCAAAGGCAAGTCTGCTTTCCGAAGCAGATAAGCTCATAGCAGCATCCGCAAACGACAGATACTACCAGAGCCTCGGAATGAACTATTACTGGGGCAGCAACATGGGCATCGCATCCAACGGCGAACTGCTCTACATGGCAGCAAGGGTTGCCGGCAAGGAAAAGACAGACACGTACAAGAAAGCCGCTTCAAAGCAGCTCGACTATCTGCTCGGTGCCAACGCAATGGGTTTCTGCTTCGTTACGGGATTTGGCACTTTCAGTCCCAAGGACGTACATCACAGGCCTTCCATCACGGCAGAAAAGGCAATGCCCGGCATGCTCGTAGGCGGTGCCAACAACGGTCTTGAGGACGATTACGCAAAGAAGATGCTCAAGAACGCCGCACCTTCAATGTGCTATGTCGATAACAATGCAAGCTACTCCACAAACGAGGTCACAGTCTACTGGAATTCACCTCTCATCTACATCCTTGCGGCTGAGGGTTCATAAGACATGAAGATCTGGGTTGTAAACGACGACGGCATAGAATCTGAAGGAATAAAGACGCTGGTACGTCACGCTTCAAAGTTCGGCGAGGTCACCGTGATCGCGCCGGCAGGACAGTGCTCAGGCATGTCCCAGCACATAACCGTAAACCTTTTGGATCCGGGTGAGGCTGAGAAACGTATCAGAAAAGTTCCTTTTTCGATCGAAGGCATTGAGGCATACGCCATAGACGGCACCCCCGCCGACTGCCTTGTCATTGCCTGCAAATGTCTTAAAGGCAGACCCGACATCGTCTTTTCGGGAATTAACCACGGCGAGAATGCAGGCATCGACGTCCTTTATTCGGGCACGATAGGCGCTGCAATGGAAGCTCTCGTACAGAGGATCCCCGCTATCGCCTTCTCGCTTAAATGGGAAGCGACCGGCTATGAACTCGTGGATCAGGAGATCGACGGGATAATCGAAAAGCTGCTCACGATGAAGATCGACAGGAACAAGGTCTGGAACGTAAACTTTCCTGCGCACACACCGGATACTTTCAAGGGTATCCTCTGGGACCGCGTGCCCAGCCAGAGAAGATACCGCGAGCCAATTTCGGAAACAGATGAAGTCGAAAATGCGGACAGGGTTGCTCTCGATGAGGGATATATCTCGATAGGCACCATCACCAATATGGCTCTGGTACCGTAAGAAAGCTTACGGCATTAAACCGGCAGCTGCCTTCTTCTCCTCTTCAACCCTCTTGGTCATGGGATTCTCAAAATCGAAAAGCCATGACGGATCAAAGTCATTCTTCCACTGATAGACGCCTGAAGTGACTGCACCGTCCTTTGCGGAAATGCGCACCCACCCGAGCGTGTTAAGCTTGACTCCCGCGGGAATGCGCTTTACGAGCTTGCCTTCCGCGTTCATGACCTCAGCCTCCGTTGAATCGTGGCTGAAACCGTCAAGATAGACATCATATCCCTTAACGCGTGAAGTGATAGTGGTATAAGTCCAGGGCTCTGCAGTCGGATCGTTTCCGATGTGTCCCATCAGGACAACGTAATCCGCGCCTTCGCCTCTTGCCTTGTCAATTGATTCCTGTACGGCTTTGCTGATGAGTTCTCCTGTCTCATCCGCCATAAAGCTGTATACATAGTTGCCTTTATCGTCCTGGAACGCCTCAGGTGAAACCAGAGTGATCGCCTTGGGAGTCGTGACACCTACGAATGCGATCTTCTTGCCGCACACTTCCTTGATGACATAAGGCTTAAGAACCTGCTTGCCGTCCTTTTCGAGGTTGCAGCAGATATAGTCGTAATTCGCATTCTGAACGAATTCAAAGAAGCGGTCCATCCCGTATTCAAACTCATGCTCGCCCGGGATCGCGACATCGTATCCCATCTCGTTCATGAGATTGATCATGACTTCGCCTCTTGAAAGATAACCGACGGGCGCGCCCTGAACGGCATCACCGTCATCGACCAGAAGCACCGTGTCGCCCTTGAGTTCCATCTGGAACCTGATCTCATATACGCCGCCGAATGAAAAACCCTTGTCAAAACCGCAGTGTATGTCACCCGTCATGAGAATGACTATGTCACCGTTTGCAGGAACGTCAGGCCTTACGTGCAGTGACTGTCTCTTCGTAAATGTTGAAGACTGGGAAGGCTCTGCTGCAGCAGTATCAGATGTTGCGGTCGTAACTATTGAAGGTACCGATGTAGGCTGCTCGCCGCGCGAACAGGCACCGATAAAAAGCGTACAAGCCAGTAATAATGCTGTAATGGCCTTCTTCTTAATAGTTATTTCCTGCTTTCTGATTTTTTGACGGCTTTATTATACCCTATACTTTCAAAAGTAATATACCGTGATTTCACATACCGATCTTTTGCCTGAAAGCGTTCAAATGTCTGCATTTAATAAAATTTTAAGGTTTTTACCGCTTTTGATTTAAAGATTTGTTGGTTACTATGTTATCGCAAGGGGGACTGAGATCTATGTACAACATACTGATCTGCGACGATGAGCAGGATATCATCAACGCGCTTAAGATCTATCTTTCGAATCCGGAATACAGCTTTTACGAAGCTACGAACGGCCGCGCTGCCGTAGAGGCTGTTGAGTCAAATGAGATCCATCTGATCCTGATGGACATCATGATGCCCGGAATGGACGGAATATCCGCGATGGTTAAGATCCGTGAGATCTCCAACGTCCCGGTTATCCTCCTGACAGCGAAAAGTGAAGATGCTGACAAGATCATGGGTCTCAATTCAGGTGCTGACGATTACGTCACAAAACCCTTCAACCCCAATGAAGTCGTAGCCCGCGTACGCTCCCAGCTTCGCCGCTACACACAGCTCGGTTCAGGCACGCCGGCAGTCTCAGTGATCACAATCGGCGGACTTGAACTCAACGATACGGAGAAACAGGTGACTCTCGACGGAGAGCAGCTTAACCTCCGTCCCAAGGAATACGACATTCTCAAGCTCCTGATGGGGAATCCCGGTAAAGTTTTCTCGACCAAGGAAATCTACAGGCTCGTTTGGAAGGATTCCCCCGTCGGAAGCGAGAATACAGTCGCTGTGCACATCAGACACCTCAGGGAAAAGATCGAGATCAACCCCAATGAGCCCCGCTACCTGAAGGTAATCTGGGGACAGGGCTACAAAATCGAAAAGGACAAAGAAAATGGAAGAAAATAACAAACTCGTTCTCGCAGAAGACATTAAGACTGCAGAACCTCAGGAAGCACCTGCTTCCCCGGCAAGGAAAAAGCTCCCGCTGACCCACAGCCTCCCGGCCAAGGTCGCGGCCTTCATCCTGGCGGTAATAGCCGCATTCGCATTTTTCGGATCGGCAGCTTTAGGTTTCCTCGCGTTTGAATCCAACTTCTACACGACATCCAAGGAAGAGGTAAGAAAAAACAATTTCAAGGGTCAGGTGATCAGTGACGCGTCTGAAGCGGCAAACGTCCTTTATCAGGACAGCGTCAACGGAAAAGTTGCGGCTAAAGAAATCGTTGAAGGCAAGAACATCTCCTGCATAACCATCGATTTTTCAGAGGACATCGTCAACAAGACCTGGACTTACAAGTCGGGTAAGGAACCCGGAGACGACACTTTCGGTTTCTATCTTTACAATTTCGATGACCACTTCATTAACCGTTCTTCTGAAGGAGCGGCAGGTGCAAAAGGCAACGCAAAAGTCTATGTAGCGCTCAATAAGGATTTCACTTACGCTGACAGATACTCGTTGATAAACACCTATCTGAACCTCATCTATTCAATGCGTTACATGACTTATGTGGTCGCGTTTGTTTCATTGATAGTTGCACTCTCCTGCTTCGTCTTCCTGATGTGCGCGTCAGGCAGGCACCAGACCTCCGACAAGCCCGAGGCAAGCTTCGGCACCAAGATCCCGTTTGATCTTCTTGCAGGAAGCGCATTCTTCATCCTCTTTGGTTTCGCAGCAATCATATACCAGGCCAGAAACCGTGAGATAGTCGAAGTCATCTTTGGCTTATTCCTGATGGGCGTTTCGCTCTGCATCGGCCTCGGCCTCTGCATGAGCCTCGCAACCCGCATCAAGCTCGGCTCCTGGTGGAAGAACACAGTCATCTACATGATCCTTCACTTCATCTGGAAGTGCATCAAGAACCTGTGCAAACTCCTTCTCAAGACACCGCTCGTATGGAGAACGTCGCTCATTGCAGCCTCAATCTTCCTGCTCGACCTGATCTTCGTCGGCTTTGCAGACGAGGCGGAAAAGGTCATCTATATCTTCGTCCGTTCCGTCCTCCTGTTCCCTGCCCTGATCTACATTGCATTTATGCTCAGGAAACTCCTTAACGGCAGCAAAGACTTGGCAGAAGGCGATCTCGACAATAAGGTCAGCACAAAAGGCATGTTCTGGGATTTCAGAACGGCTGCCGATAATCTGAACAGCATCAGCAACGGCATGGCCCTCGCAGTCGAGGAGCGCACAAAGAGCGACCGCATGAAGACCGAGCTCATCACGAACGTTTCACACGACATCAAGACGCCTCTTACGTCTATCATCAACTACTCCGACCTCATCATGAAAGAGCCCGCAGGCAGCGAAAAGATCACGGAGTATGCAGAGGTCCTTCATCGCCAGTCTGAGAAGCTCAAGCGCCTCATCGACGATCTTGTTGAAACATCCAAAGCGAACACCGGCAACCTTGAAGTCATCCTCGCCCCCTGCTCAGTTAACGAGCTCTTAAGCCAGGCAGCAGGTGAATACGAGCAGAAGATGGAAGATTGCGGTCTTACTCTCGTTTCCGAAATACCTGAAGACACCATCTCGATAATGGCAGACGGCCGCCGCCTCTGGAGAGTCTTCGACAATCTCCTAAACAACGCCTGCAAGTACGCCCTTTCCGGAACCCGCGTCTACATGTCGCTCAAGGAAGAAAACGGCAACGCGCTGATAACGTTCAAGAACACTTCACGCGAAGCTTTGAACATCTCAGCCGAAGAGCTCATGGAAAGATTCGTAAGAGGCGACAAGTCCAGAAACAGCGGCACTGAAGGCAACGGCCTCGGACTTGCCATCGCAAAGAGCCTCACCGAACTTCAGAACGGCAAGCTCGACCTGTCCATCGACGGCGACCTCTTCAAGGCAGAGATCAGATTCCCTCTAATCTGACGCAATGTCTCACAACTTTTAATGTTATAATGGCAACGGTCTAATTAAGGCCGTTGTTCATTTTTTGGAAAAAGCATTCACTAAGGAGTCATTTATGTCACAGTTACTCAGAATCAAGTGCCCTTCCTGCGGCAATGTAGTAGACGTCCAGGGAAGCGGATCTCCCTGCCAGAAGTGCAGCACCCCTCTCGTTCTTCCTGAAGACGGCGTGCTCCAGCTCTACCGTATGGGCAACCCCCTTGGTATGGCAGTAGGATTCGGCGTATATCTTAACGATATCCCCATGGGCCACCTCGCAAACGCAGAGTCCATCAGGATCCCCGTAGCTTACGGTCATTACAAGGTCACCTTCTCTCAGGGCATGAGCAGAAAGTGCCAGGCTGCAGAAGTCGACATCACACCTGACAACAGGTTCGCTTACGTCAAGGTGCACATCAAACCGGGCTTCTTCACCAACACACTCGTTGCTGAGCAGTCAACTGCTGACCAGATGCCCCCGCTCTGATATTTCAATAGATTATCAGCCGCCGCTCCGCTTCGCCGGAGCGGCTTTTTTATTGATTTAACCCTCAGATTTTGTTTTTGCTTTTCTTAGGGGTAATTTATGCCCTTTTGCAAGCCGTTTTTTATCCTTTCGTTTGTATTTGCCCGGCGAATTTTCAAACCAAGTGCAACCACAGTAAATAAAAATTGCCCATAGGGCCCTTGATATAATGGTGTTGCGAAACAAAAACATCAAAGGAGCACCTTATGAGCAACTACCATCATCTTACATCATGTGACCGGGAAATGATAATGCTGTGGTTATCACACGGGTGGAGTATTACAGCCATTGCTGATTATTTGGGACGCAACAAATCAACCATATCCCGAGAGATAAAAAGGAATTCATGTCAGAATTTCTATAGGGCTTCTACTGCTCAGAAGAAATACGAAGCAAGAAGATCAGCCTGCCGTATGCAACCTAAACTCTCTAATGAGGCACTGAAAGAGACTATTAGAGAAAAGATTGAACTGTACCAATGGTCCCCTGAACAGATCGCGGGACGTCTCAGTTATGAGAATTCTGAGTATTCTATAAGCTACAGCACCATATACCGAGCTCTACACAACAGGAAGTTCAACAAGAAGGGTGAATATGGCAGAGGTCTTATCCTGAAGCTTAGACGTAAAGGAAAGAACGTAAGACGCAAATTTGAAAAGCGTGGCAAGATTATAATCTCCAACCCGATAGAGGATCGTCCCGAGGAGGCCAATGAACGATTGAGAATCGGCGATTGGGAAGGCGATACTGTATCCGGCCCTATTAACAAGTCGTGTCTGGTAACACTTACTGATCGCCGCAGCCGCTTCCTATTAAGCAGGAAGTCCAAAACCAAATTATCAGGGGATGTAAATGAAGTTATGGCCGCTCTCCTGAAAGGACAACCGGTGTTTACTGTAACCCTTGATAGAGGCAAAGAATTTGCCAGACACACTGAGATCACTAAAGAAACCGGCATCGAATTCTACTTCCCGGCACCTCACCAGCCCTGGGCCAGAGGAACCAATGAGAATACCAACGGCTTACTGCGAGAATACTTTCCCAAAGGGACAGACATATCCCAAATGACAGATAGATTAGTTGAACAGGTCGTGTATAATCTGAACACCAGGCCTAGAAAGTGTCTGGGCTATGCAACACCTTACGAGGTCTTTTATTCAACCACGTTGCACTTGACTTGAAAATTCGCCCTGAAATTTGGCCGAAATTTACCCATTAATAACCAAAAAACGTTTTTTGAGGGGTAAATCCGGTCTTTTGAACGGAATTTTGGGCCAAAAATGCCCATAAGAACAGCGAAAATGCTTTTCTTATGGGTAAATTCCAAAATGCGAGCTTTCAAAAACAGGACTGACGGACTACAAACAGGTTTTTGTCGATTTAGTCCGTAGGTTTTGGCATTTTTCGACGTTTTCAGACAGTCAACGACGGATAAAACAGGCATTTTTGCCGTTTCAGCCCGTTGTTTGAGACAGATTTGGCTGTTTCAGACACAAAACCTACGGACTAAACGGGACTTTTTGCTCATTTAGTCCGTCAGTGCATGCAAAACCAAACAAAAAGGGGCGCCACGGCAATTACCCGAAGCGCCCCGTTGGGAAGTTATATAGAAATTATCTGGTAGCTGAAGAACTTATCTCTTAAGGATATCCACGTCTCCGGAAGAAACCTTGATGGTCATCTCGTTTGAACCGTTGCCGCAGACATACTCTTTACCGTTCTTTGTAAAAGGAAGCTCGTAGTTGAACTCGCCGCTTGAAAGGTGAGGCTTGACGGTAATGTCGGAATCCTCAGGGATATATACCTTAACTCCGCCTGAGCTTGAGTGAATGTCAGCTGTAGCAGGTGCCTTGCCGAGTTTGTACTCGTTCTTGCCGCTTGAGGAAGAGGACTTGAGGTCATTGATCTCCTCTGCTTCAACATTGATCTTGCCTGAGCTTACGTGAACATCAAACGCACCGACCTTGCCAAGGGCTGCAGTAACGGAACCTGATGAAGAGTGGATCTTTACAGAATCAACACTGCCCTTCTGATCAACGTTGACTGTTCCTGAAGAAGAGTTGATGTCGATCGACTTTGCATCACCGTCCTCAACAAGAGCGACCTTGCCTGAAGATGCCTTGATGATGATGTCTGAAGCAGAGCAGTTCATATTAACGTTACCCGAAGATGACTTGGCGTTGACAGTCTTTGAGGTGAAGCCTGAGAAATCGGCGTTTCCGGATGAGATGTGTAAGATCATGCTGTCCAGGTCCTGTGAACCCGGGATCGTTATGTTAAGGTTCTTCTCGATCTGGAAGAAAGAGAGATTCTTCGATGACTTGCAGTACCTGACGTAAAGAGTTGAGCCATCTACCCAGGTGTGAACCTTCTGTTCTTCGGAGAGCTCCTTGTTCGAGGTCTCAGTGATCGAAACCTTGTCGCTGTCAGTTCCCTGAAGCTTAACATCGCCAGATACGTAATCGATGTTGATCGTCGTGATCTTTTCGGTTATCTCGCGGTCGCCTGCGGTGTACTTGTCGCCGTTCTCATATGTGTATGTGAAGAACGAGAAGAATCCGCCTGAGCAGCCTGTAAGGCAAAGTGTTGATGCTGTTACCATTCCCAAAATTCCTGTGAGTATCTTACTTCTTTTCATTTTTCTTTCCTCCCTTTAACTTTCCGAATAAGAAGCCGATTCCGGCAATTAAGAGTCCAACGACGATTACGATTGCGGGCGGGATCGTTACGCCGGAAGAATAAACTACGCCTGTTTCTGACGCTGCTGCTTCTGCAGTTGACACGAGCTGTGCGAGAACGCCTGATAAGAGTGCTGCTGATGCAATGCAAAGGCCTGTCTTAACGCACGCATTGGAGCGAAGATATCTGATGATCACAAAGTATGCCCATGCAATTCCTACGAGCGGAATGCTGATCGCCATTGCGAGCGGGAAAAATGCTGCGGGGCCGACATAGAGTCCGATGCATGCCATCATGAGGAAAAAGGTCAGCGTGTAAGCGCTCATGATCGCGAGGCCCTTGTGATTTCCCAGGTGCTCCCTGACGGGTCTTCTGAATGCTATGAACGGTGCGAAAAGCATTGTCAGTCCGAAGAGCGTTCCTGAAGCTGCTACGAAAAACCACTTGCCGCCTGTGTAGATGCAGCATACTGCGAGGAGCAGCATCACGGCTGCCGTAAATGAGGTCATCGTGGTGAACATCTTGTTCTTGGGCATCAGCAGCGGAACTATTATCAGCGAAGCTGCAACGAGCATTGCCGCGAGCACGATGAAGAACCATGTGAGGCCTGCGCCTGTTGCGAGGTTGACGATGAGGCATACCAGGATCGGCACTGAAAAGATCATTCCGATTATGCTTCCCGCAACCTCGCCCTTCCTCTTGAAGAATTTGGCCTGGGAATCTATTACTTCGTTCTTTTCCTTAACTATCTGTTCGTCTATGGTAACGTCGCTCATGTCACTATAGAGCTTTTTGCATGCGGGGCATTCCGCAAGATGTTCTTCAACTACCTTTTTGCTGGATGCACTGCAAATATCGTCTTTATATAACGGAAGAAGATCTGAGATCATGTCACATTCAAATTTCATATTCGTCCATCCTTTCCTTGATCTTTACTCTGGCTCTGTGATACGTGACCCGGGCCCAGGTCTCGGTCTTTCCGAAGATCGAACCGATCTCTGCGAATGAAAGCTCGCCGAAGACCCTCAGCTGGAACACTTCTTTGTATGGTTCCTCCATGTTGTGGAGTATGCTGTGGATCCTAATGGATGTCTGCCTGTCCGAAAGCTTTTCCTCGATCCCTCTGTTCGTATCGGGTATCTCTTCGCTCAGTTCATCATCCTGTCTCGCAGTGCGCCGTTTCTCATCTATGAAGATGTTTTTCGCGATCGAGCAAAGCCACGTGAAACTGTCGCTCTCCCCCCTGAAACTCTTATCAGTTGATATCGCCCTGAAAAAAGTCTCCTGGGTTATTTCCTCGGCGTCATTGCGATCCCTGGCAAGGGTCATCACGTAGGAGAAAACCTTCATGTAAAAGGCTTCATAAAGCTTTTCTGCAGTTTTCTTATCCACGTATCAAACAACCTTTCTCTTGTGATCTCACCTGTTAGACGGAGGAATCTGAAATTCGTTACAAGAAAAATCGTATTTTTTCGAAATTTTTTTCAAAGGCACCCCTCGAAAACCTTAGGATGCCCCGTATACCTTTATTTGAGCGTTCTCATTAATTTCGTTTATGCAGAGCGAAAAGCCCTCTTTTCCGTCGATCTGGCAAGGATAAGCCTCGTACCAGTGCCCGTCTACGCAGACATAGATCAAGGTTTCTGTGCCGTAAGTTCCCTCGGCCAGCGTTCCGGTTATGGTAGTGTAGCCGTTTGCGGACGAGAGTATCTTATGTGTCGCTCCTGCGAGTTCCCGCACGCCTTCGGGCTGACCATTCTCCTCTGTTGCAGGGAGTTTCGGCGCATTCTCATAAAGCTGCGGCAGGAATCTTTCCGCCTTTTCCATAACGAAAACGTCAGGCTTGATGGATTCGTAGTCTCTTACCTGCACCGTCAGGGACCTTGAGAACAGAGCGTTCGTGTAAGGCTCAGCCATGAACGGCAGGAGTGAGCTTCCGAAAGAGTCGCGGTACATCAGAAGGTTCCTGGCAAACGCGCCGGTCGTCCTAATCTTGTTGTCGAAATTGCTCTCGACCTTTCCCTCGTATTCGAAACCGAACCCGCCGTCATAATAGATCTCTTCTTCAGGAGGAACGGCAGCGGGGTACATCATGGCAGCAAGGTCGCCCTTGAAGTCTTTTTGTACCTTGTAAGGCGCCTTGTTATAGCGGTCGTTGTACATCTGGCCTGTCGCCTCATGGATCGTACGGGCTGCAAGAGCTGCGCCCTCGTTATTCCAGTGCGAGTCGGTCTTATGGTAAAGGACCCTGTTCTCAGCCTTGAAAACATCGTAAAGGTCAATGTACTTGATGCCCTCGGCCTTGAGCTTTTCGACGAGGAGCTCGCGGTTGCCCGGCTTATTACTCTTCTTATAGTAGTAAGGCATGTTCTCGCCGTAGAGCGAATTCTTGTTCGCAGCGATGACGAAAACAAAATCAGAGCCGTTCTCTTTGCAGTAATCCTGCATGAGCTTCAACGTCCTTACGCAATCGAAAAGCTGCCTCTCGCTCATGACGTCTGATCCCGTGTAATCGCCCAGCGTGTCTGTGTAGAACATCCAGCCGTTCTTTCCGTAGATGACGGACTTGGATGAAGACGTCTGGAAGACCTTCGTAGTTACATAGGAATAGCCGGTGACCATATCCTGGCGGAGCGCGCAGTGACCCTCGAAATATTCGCCCAGCTGCTTGAGATAGTCCTTGTTGATCCTGGCTTTATTCTCGTCTTCCGAGACCATAACGAGTTGGGGAAGCTTTGCGGATGAACTGCTCTCAGACTTGGAAGCACCCGTGATGAGCATGCCTGCAAAAGGCACTAAGAGAATTGCCACGAATACGAGCATATAGATTGTATATTTCTTATTACTCTTCATATCAGAACCTGAAATATATAAAAGGATTGTATGTGCCGCCGGCGAGATTCATTATGCAAAGAACAAGAAGTATGGGCGTTACAACCCATGCGATCTTATCCAATACACTGTATTTCTGAAGCTTTTCCTTAACAGGCGCGGAAAGAACGATTCCCGCAATGAGAACGCAGATGTTGAGCGGGCTCATCAAAGGCAGGAGCAAAAGCTCGTTCCAGACTGCTGTTGCGGTAGTTGCCATGAAAGGTCCCGCGAACATTTTCTTGACCCAGAAGAAGCCCTGGGACAACGTATCCGCGCGGAAGAAAACGAATCCTACCATTACGACCAGGACAGCATAGATGTGGCCCAGGCACTTAACGATGAGGTTAGGCTTTGCGTCAGTATCCTTCTTGTCCTTGCCGGTTACACTCCTGAAGAACTCTTCGATCATCTGGAAGACGCCGTGGTAAAGGCCCCAGAAGATGAACGTCCAGTTCGCTCCGTGCCAGATGCCGGTCGCAAGGAACACGATGAACTTGTTGATAACGGTCCTTACCTTGCCCTTGCGGTTGCCTCCGAGCGGGATATAGAGATATTCCTTAAACCATGTCGAAAGCGAAATGTGCCACCTTCTCCAGAACTCCCTGATGGAAGTCGAGATGTAAGGATAATTGAAGTTTTCCTTGAAATGGAAACCGAACATGAGACCCAGGCCTACTGCCATGTCCGAGTATGCGGAAAAATCGAAATAGATCTGGAGCATGTAAGCGATAGCTCCGACCCAGGCCGAAAGAGCGCCAATCTGCGTGGGATTTGCTCCGAAAAGCTTATCTGCGATAACTGCCACGTAATTTGCGATGAAGACCTTCTTTGCAAGACCGCAGATGAAGCGCCTGATGCCCTTCGCGGTCTCTTCGGGAGTCTCTTTCCTGTTCGTTATCTCAAGCTCGATGTCGTGATACTTAACGATCGGGCCTGCGACCAGCTGCGGGAAAAACGAGACGTACAGCATTACGTTGAACGGGTTCTTCTGGACCTTACAGTCCTTGCGGTAAACGTCTATGACGTAAGACATTGCCTGGAATGTAAAGAACGAGATGCCGATCGGCATGACGATGCCTGTCGGCTTGATCGTAACTCCGGGGATCAGGTTGATCTGGCTGATCGCGAAGTCCGCATATTTATATACACCTAATACAGCAAGGTTCTGGAGGACACTGACCGCAACAACGAGTTTGGCGAGGCCCTTCTTCTCTTTATCCAGGCATTTTCCGATGAAAAGAGCCCACGTGTAATTGAGGAGGCACGATCCGAGCATGATGAATACGCAGAACGGCTCTCCGTAGGCATAGAAAACAATGCTCGCCAAAAGGAGCAGGACATTTTTCGTTTTCACGCCGGGCAGGACCCTGTCTAAGATCAGGATCACCGGCAAGAAAACGCATAGGAATGTAAGCGAGCTGAAAACCATTAAATACTGCCTTTCGGAAGTAATTGTAACATTGTTATATGTCCGTTATTTAACAATGCCGTTTCAACTTACAATACAGACAATACCCCCATATTGTTGCAGGGCATTTTGAGGCAATTAAATTTTAAACTCAGATGTTCAGGAACTTATCCAGATCTCCCATGTACATCTGGTAGATTCCGTAGATCAGCTGCTGTCTTGACACGCGGACCTGGTAATCGTAAACGTCCTTCAGGAGGAGCGGTGTCGCGAAAGCGATCTTTGCGGCATTTCCGAGATTCATCTGGAACCTTGCGTTGCCCTTGTCGAGGCGGTCAAAGTCGATTCCATTGATCTCAGAGAGGAATTCTTCATATGCGGCCTTCTTCTCGAGAGGCTTGGTATCGCATGAGATATATGCGTCCGTGCCGCCCCAGCCGTATGAGACGCCGAACTTTTCAAAGCGCTTGACCGATGACTTGCGGCAGTTCTCGGAACTCTTGATGTTGCCGATAAAGATCTTCTTCTGGCCGGCAACTCTTCCTGCGAGGACCTTCTGATAGAACTTCTCGTCTGCCACGATCACATAGACAGAGCCGTCTTTCGTGCCAACGACTTCATCTTCTGTATCGTCTTTGCGGTCGATGAGCTGAGCCATTGCCTGGGCAAGCATCTCGTCTTTTGCGACGATTACGAGCGAGCTCTCATAGCTTTCAGGCTTTACGAGAAGGCTCTCCGCGTACTGTGAGAGCTCTACCGCGTTCTGCAGGGTCTTGGCGCCTGCAATGCCGGTGACCGTGTGTGCAAGATGGACCGGATCAGCCAGGGCGAGGATGCTGATGAGCTTGCCGTAGGACTCCTCCGGAACGTCAGCCAAAAGGGTCTTTCCAATAAGAGCAACGGGGAAAATGGCTCCGACTACGCCAAGGATGGTATCAACGCTCTTTTTCGCGAGATCGGGGCGGTTTGCGAGCATTTCCGCGGTGTCTATCATCTTGAGGACGTCGCCTGCGGTATTCCAGCCGTTCGCGACCTTATCGTCAACGCCGAGCTTCTCTTTGAGCTCTTCCCTCGCCTCTTTGTCGAGCTTGGCACTTCCGATCTGCTCCTGCATCGCGCCGACCAGTTCGTTCAGCGTACCCTTCGGCAGCTTGTCGAGCACCTCAGCGCTCATTGCGATAGTCTTGTTTGCCATTCCGGTCACCCTCCTAGAAGACAGTTTTAAATATTATTTCCTGTTTTTCTTTTCCTCGTAAAGTGCCTCATCCGCTTTTGCAAGAGCATTCTGGAAATCATGAATGTCACCGCAGTAGCTTGAATAGCCTATGCTTGCGGTGAGGTCGTATTCCGCGCCGGCTTCCGTGTTCAGACGGTTCATCTCCGCCTTGATGCATGAGCAGAGCGCCCTTACCAGGCTTTCGTCGTCAGTCTTCGTGACAATGATGAATTCGTCTCCGCCGTATCGCGCGATGAAAGTCTTGAGTTCGTTTCCGGCACATGCGGATCTTAAAGCGTCTGCCGCGCGCCTTAACGCGTAGTCACCCTCGACGTGGCCGTACTGGTCATTGATCTCCTTGAACTTGTTGAGGTCGATCATGAGGATGAAGCGGTTTGCCTTATCGCCGCCCGGCTTGCCGGACTCGCTGACGATGTACTTCTTGAGCTGGCTCCTGTTGTTGAGATGTGTCAGGTCATCAACGGAGACCTGGTCATGGAGGGAAACGATATAGACGTAAAGGATCATTAGGGTTGTAGCGAAGCAGAATATCGGAGCCGAAAACCAGATCGTCTGGATTACGCCGAATACCGAGATCATGACCGGATAAACACCGCAGAGAATGTACTGTCCCCTGACAGCGTAATTTTCGCGCCTGAAAGCCCTCATGAAAGTCCTGATGCAGCTTATTACGATGTAGAAGATCGGAACGAACAGGAAGACAATGTAATACACTATTGTGACGTTGGTTTTCTCATCAATAACCGTGTTCGGGAAGAACAGGAATAATACCAGCAGTACGAGGGTATTGAGCATCGCCGGGATCAGGACGTAAATGCGGAGTTTGGTCTTCGTAATATACTTTTCGCCCTGTGACAGTTCAACGTAAACGAACCAGTATCCCGTGATCAGACAGAGCATCACGGCATTGGTAATATTAAAGGCTGATACCGTGAGGCGTGTACGCGGAATGAAATCATATAAGACCTGCACCCAGCCTATGTCGCTTATGAAATAAAGTATGTTGCTGAAACATATGTTGATGAACACGAGCTGCTTGGTCTGTCTGCCGGCGGCGGACAGCTCCTTAAGAACCATCATCACGAAGACGATGATACATATGATGTTCGACTCGATGTAGAAAAACGTATAATCAGCTACCATACTGCGATTATAGCACCGAGGTTAGCAGCCGCATATCGAGATAAAAAAGATAAAACAATTAATTTACAGACTGGTAAAAGCACGTAAATATTGTCCGCTGAACCAAGGGGCGGAAATGATAATATTTGAGTAATCACTCACAAAAGGAACGGTCAGTAAATGCATTTCGTCGAGACAAAAGGCATCTTAAATGGCAGCGGCAAAGAGATCGGCATGAATATCTACCGCGGCTGTTCTCACGGCTGCATCTACTGCGACAGCAGGAGCCTCTGCTATCAGTTTACGCACCCGTTCGAGGACATCGAGGTCAAGATCAATGCGCCCGACCTGCTTGATAAGGCCCTTTCCTCAAAGCGTAAGAAGTGCATGATCGGCACCGGCTCAATGTCTGATCCCTACATGCACTGTGAGAAGGATCTGCGCCTCACCAGGAAGTGCCTCGAGATCATCCATAAGCATGGCTTCGGTGTCTGTATTCAGACCAAGTCCGACATGATCTTAGATGACATCGGCCTGCTCGAGAAGATCAACAAAGACACAAAAAGCGTTGTCCAGATGACGCTCACCACATACGATGATAATCTATGCAGGATCCTTGAACCCAATGTCTGCAATACAAAAAGGCGAATAGAAGTCCTTGAGGAAATGCAAAGACGCGGTATCCCCACTATTGTGTGGCTGTCACCGGTCCTCCCGTTCATCAACGACACCGAAGAGAACATAACGTCCATCCTGAACGAATGCGTTCGCGTTGGAGTCAAAGGGATCATATGCTTCGGCATGGGCCTTACTTTAAGAGACGGCGACCGTGAATACTACTATGCGGCACTGGATAAGCACTTCCCGGGCCTTAAGGAAAAATACATAACCAAATACGGCAATTCATATGAAGTCCCGAGTCCTAATCATCCTCACTTAATGCAGCTGTTTAACAGGATCTGCAAGGAAAACGGGATCATATCAACACCCGAAAAGTGCTTCGAATACATGCAGGAATTCCCCGAGAACAAGAATCAGATCAGCATATTCGATCTGTAAATATCAAGTGCAACAATTCTCCCGATTATACTGTATATTGTTTATGATGCCTGTCAGGAGGATCCGATAATGAATACAAACAAAGCGGCCAAAACCCGCATTACTTCATTAATACTCATACTCTGCTGTGTGTTTTCACTCTGCTCATGCTATAAGGAACCGGTAATCGAAAAAACAGACTCCTCTTCACAGATAAGCAACTACGTTGAAAATCTCACCGGTGTTGATCTCAGTCCGTACATTGCCCAGGCAGAGATGGAAGTCTCAAAGGGGAACGAAGAATTCTCTTACATAAAGATAACCCTGAGCTATAACACATCCAAGGCAGTAACCAAGATTCTCAAAGAAAAGACTCGTATGGATGATAATCCGGAAGTTAAGATACCGTATTTCAGTAATCACCCTTTTGCTGTTGAACTAAAAGGAGATGACATGTTATTAACCGGACACTACATCAAGGTCAAGGAAGAAAATACGTTCCATACACGTGACATCGACATATATACCACAAAAAAGGGCAATCTCTATTACGTATTCATATTCGGCTGACCGAAAAGAACAAAAGCTGTCTCCTCGCAGCTCTTAAGCGCGGCTCCCTTTTCCATGACAGGAACGACAAGAGGTGCGATCTGTTCAAAACCGGCTTCAAGGCACTTTTCATAACCGTCACCGGTAATGCCCGTGATTCCGAATACGGGCTTACTGTATTTTCTGCCGAGTTTCATTACCTTGAACGGTGCCTTGCCGTTTATGGTCTGGCTGTCCATCCTTCCCTCACCCGTAACCACTATGTCGCAGTCCCGGATAAGATCTTCCGCATCCGTGATCCTCAGCACGATATCAGCTCCCGATTCAATGTTTGCGTCAAAGAAATTCTTAAGGGCAAAGCTCATTCCGCCGGCAGCGCCCGTCCCTTTTTCGAAAGGATCAAAGCCGCATTTTTCAGCAAATGATTTGAGCCATCCGTCCATGTTTTCACACGCTTCAGGTGAAGCACCTTTCTGCGGTCCGTAAACAAAGCTCGCCCCGTCAGGTCCGCACAAAGGATTGTTTACGTCACTTGCGACCGTCATCGGAATGCCCCTTCCGGTCAGCCCTGAAAGGTCAACAGTTTCAAGATCTCTAAGGCCTTTGCATCCGCGGCGTATCTCAAGTCCGTCCTTATCATTAAACCTTGCCCCCAGGGCCTGAAGCATGCCTGCTCCGCCGTCATTGGTGGCACTGCCTCCGATGCATATCACAAGCTCTTTCGCGCCGTTTAAGATCGCGTCTTTCATAAGCTCGCCGACACCGTAAGTTGTGGTTACATAAGGATCACGTTCATCCTCATCAAGCAGCGTGAGTCCTGCAGCTTTTGCCATCTCGATATATGCGGTCTGAGTCCCTGGGACATAAATATATGAAGCATCGACAGGCTTTCCGGCAGGCCCCGTAACGGTAACGTTCCTGGTGATCCCGTTCAGGAAAGGTTCCATTGCATCTATGGTACCCTCACCGCCGTCGGCCAGCGGAATCACAGTGACTTCTGCTTCCGGGCAGGCCCGTTCTATGCCGCGTTTCACGGCATTTCCCGCCTCAAGGGAAGTAAGGCTCCCCTTGAAAGAATCCATTGCGACGACGAATCTCATCAAGCCTCCGAAGGTCATTTCTTTCCTGTATTATACAACTGCAACATTTACTCCTTTAATCTTGTATAGTGGTTATAGAGCCCGCAAGGAGGATGAAAACATGCGTACCGTATCTTCACATATAACGAGCCGAATTCTTGCAGTCATACTGGCATTATCCGCCTTTGTTTCCCTTTGCGCATGTTCCGCGCTTACCGGCAAAAAGGAAGAAACCACAGACTCCATCAAAGACATAAACGAATACATAAAGGACCTTACGGAAGTTAACATCGGTGATTATTTCGCCGAAGCGGAGATGAACTCCAAAAAGTCGTCATCAGAGGAGACCGCAAAAATAAGGATCCGTCTGAATGAAAACACCGTCGAAAAAGTCAGGGAAATCCTTGATATGCATACTGCCAGAGGGTCTGATACGATCCCCGGATATCAGGATCACCCCTATGCCCTTGAGATGAAAAAGATGAGCGTTACTGACCACTATATACGGGTCGTATCAGGAAAGAACGTCAAGAGCAGGCCGGTCAATTTCTACATAGCTGAATATGGCGGAGAGTATTACGTATTCATCTTCTCCTGAGCGCAACAGCAAGTTGCTTGTTAATGCCTTCACGCAGAAGCATACTAGAGCCATAAAACAACGACAAAGGAGACCTCACATGGAAACCAAAGACATACTCAAAAAACTCCGTGAAGACAATAACCTTACCCAGGATCAGATGGCCGAAAAGGTCCTAGTTACAAGACAGGCAATAAGCCGCTGGGAGACCGGCGAGACACAGCCCAATGTAGATACTCTCAAGATCCTCTCGAAAGAATTCAACGTATCGATCAATACACTTCTGGGGAGCCCCCGTAAACTCGTCTGCCAGTGCTGCGGCATGCCTCTTTCAGAAGACTCCATGATCAGCAGAGAACCTGACGGAAGCTTCAATGAGAGCTACTGCACATGGTGCTACACTGACGGCGATTTCGTCTACAGATCAAAGGATTCTCTTCTCGATTTCCTTCTAAGTCATTCACCCAATCCGGGCAATCTTTCTGACGAGGAAAGACGCAGCCAGTATGACAGCTATCTTTCAGAATTAGATCACTGGAAGTAATCGGAAGACCTTATCGCTTCCACAACTTTAACATCTGCAGGCAGCCAGCTGACTGAATCAAGTTCACCGGAAGAAAGCCATTTCGCGGCTTCGTGCTCAACGAGATTAATGTGTGAACCCTCTTTAAGTTCTGCCCAGAAACACTGCATTGAAAGATGGAATTCAGGATAGTCCGTTTCAACTGTTATCAGATGCTCACCGACCGTGATCTCCGCTTCAAGTTCTTCCCTTATCTCACGGGCAAGTGCTTCCTGCGGAGTTTCACCGTCTTCTATCTTCCCGCCGGGGAACTCCCACCCGTCCTTGAAATCACCGTAACCGCGCTGTGTTGCGAAGATCAGATCTCCGTTTTTGATGATGGCGGCAACTACATTTACAGTCTTCATGCTGTCAGGGATTATCCTTTATTTGTTGGCTTTAAAGCCTTTGTCGATCATGTTGGCGATATTGGCTTCTGAGTATTCCCAGGCAGATTTCGTTCCGACATAGCAGCTGATCACGCCTTTTCCCGAAGGAACGATGTCTTTTGCATCGATCATGATGTGAAGGTTACTCTCGTCGCCGGTGACGGTAAAGCAGAATGCCTTTCTTCCCGATTCAAGGGCTATGTCTTTAGGATCATATTTGGAATTTGCCGTTTTCGCATCTTCATATGTACCGGCCGAAACATCCTGAATGACTATATGCAGAAAGCACTTCGTGGCATCAGTACCGACAAGATAGAATGTGCCGCCCTGGCCGATGTACGAGATGATGTCGCTGTCATACAAAAACTTAATGACCGCGCCCGACTCGGATCTGAGTTCTGTCTGCTCATAAGTATCTTCGTAAAGAGGGCTCTTTGACGGCTTTGCAGGCTCGTAATATGTCTTTCCGAAAGTTTCCTGTGAAGTATGATAATTGGTCTGCGTCTTTCCGCATGCCGACACGGAGATCAGCACGGATAAAGTCAATAATGCCGCAGTCAACTTCTTATTCATGCTGACATTATATAATATTTTTTTGATTTATCAGCAACAGGTGATCACTTACCGAAAACGAGATCCAGTATTCCCAAAGACTTGAGAAGCAGGAACAATAGCAGGATGGGCGCGATGTATTTGACCATTACGCGGTAAAGGCCCTTTCGCCCGAACTTCTCGCCGTTCCTGGTGGCTTCCGCAATGATCATGTCAGGCTTGGCGACCCAGCCGATGAGGATGCACGTTCCGATCGCCAGGACAGGCATCAGTATGTTGTTGCTAGCGTAATCCATAATGTCTAAGATCTGCGCCTCGCTTCCGTTCGGAAGGGGCACTTTGAAAAAGAACACATTATATCCGAGGCAAACGATGATGCCCAGTACGAGTGCTGCCGCTGATTCGATGAGAACGGCCTTAACACGCGAAATGTTAAATCTGTCCATAAGGCTTGCGACGACCGCCTCAAGGATCGAAACCGAGCTCGTCAGAGCGGCAAAAAGAACTATCGCGAAGAATAACGTACCGATGACATAGCCGACTTTTCCCATCGCCAGGAAAGTCTTGGGGAGCGCCTCGAAAATAAGGCCGGGACCTGACGCGCTCATACCTTCCTTGCCGGCGAAAACGAATACCGTGGGAATGACCATGACGCCCGCAAGGAAAGCGACAGCAGTATCGAATATCTCGATCCTGTTTACGCTCTTGAGAACGTCATCCTCGTCCTTAAAGTAAGAACCGTAAGTGACCATTATTCCCATTGCGACTGAAACGCTGTAGAAAAGCTGTCCCATCGCATCCATGATGATGGTTATCACATCGTTTAAAGAGAGCTCTTTGAAGCTCGGGATGATGAGTACCTTAAGTCCCTGAAGTCCGGTCCTTCCGTCAGATTCGATCGTCAGCGCGAAGAACGAGATTCCCACTACGAGAACAAGAAGAACGGGCATGAGGACCTTGGACATCTTTTCGATGCCGCCGTTGACGCCGCGCAGTACGACGATCATGGTGGCAAGAAGGAAGACGAGTGTCATGAGGATCGGCTGCGGAACGGATGTAATGAACTCACCGAAGAATCCTTGGGTTGCCGCTGCGTTTCCGCATCCCGAAATATAGACCGTGAAATACTTGAGTACCCATCCGCCGATGACACAGTAGTACGGCAGTATGATGAACGGAACGACCGTGGCGAGCTTACCCAGCCACTTGAACTTTTTGTTTATCACACCGTATGCGGTAAGCGCACTCTGCTTTGTCTTGCGTCCTATTACGACTTCGGAAACGAGAAGCGTAAAACCGAATGTCAGCGTAAGTATGAGATATATCAGAAGGAAGATTCCGCCTCCGTCTTTGGCCGCGAGGTAAGGAAATCTCCAGATGTTGCCAAGACCGACAGCGCTTCCGGCTGCGGCAAGAATGAATCCCAGTGTTCCTGAAAATGAATCTCTCTTTTTACTCATGCTCTGTATCTTTCAACAAGGCTCTTCAGAACCTCGTAACGCTCTTTCTTCTCTGTCTTGGCGAAGTGGATCTCCCTGCTCTGAGGATGCTTGTCGTCATAAACAAGTTCTTTGGCCTCATCGCCGAACTGCTCGGAAGTCAGGTCAAATCTTTTGCCGTCTACGACATTGTAGCAATGGAAAGTACCGCCTTCCCTGGGTATTCCGTAAACCTCTCCGCCGAAAAGATCCTGCACGAGAAAAGCCGTGATGGAACACTGTCCGCACGTCTTGTTTTCAGAAGACCAGAGATGCCTGAGTCTCGGAGCGCACGTTTCAACGCACCAAAGTCCGTCAGAGAGCGCATCGTAAAGATCAACAGCAGACTTAAGCCATGCAGGTGCGCCATCCAAAGGCTTTACCGAGGCAGCTGCTTCACAGCCGTAAAACTTATATTCCTTCACTTTTAGAAAACCCCGCCATAATATTCCCGCCGTCATACGGGCATACTGATTATATCACGGACACCATTACGGAATGAGCAACATTTTCGAGCGGATTTCCGCACAAGCCAGTTTGCGGGCGCGGAGGACCTTAGCGAGGAGAAAGCGATTACTCACTCCCACATCCGCCTGTCGCTGCCCTGCTTCTCAAATTCAGTGCCGCCTTCGATATCGTCTTCCTCAGCTTCGGGCTTGGCCGTAATGAAATCAAACCTCTTCTTTTCACCGTAATTCCATCCTGAATCGATCGGCACGAAATCCATGGTCGTCTCATAAGCTTCAGTAGCATAAGCCGTATCGAAATACTGAAGATAACTCTGCTCTTTATCGAGCGAGTGACTGTCTGTCTCGGAAAGCTTATCTATGCCATTCTTTTCAACTCCGACAAGGAGCCTTGGAAGAGACCTTGTCAGGAAGATAAAAAGAAGGATTATCAGAGCAATGATCGCGAGTCCCGTAAGAGGATTTTCAAGGAAGTAGTTCAACACTTCATAGTGGAAAAGTAAAGGTATTCCGAAGCAGAGAACCAATGTGGTCAGGCCGTACAGGAAAATACGGATCCTTTCGTTGGCTGTTATCGTCTTCATCCTCGCGCGTTTCTTAGTGCGTGAGATCGTCTCCCATCCCTTTGAATAGGGAAATTCGCCGGATACCTTCCCTGTCTGGCCGTTTACTATGTACTGATATCTGATGCCCTTGTATTCGAGCGTCAGGAACCAAATGGGCAAAAGCGCGTACTTGATCACCTGGTTCCTGTATCTCGTCCTGCTGGATTTGTAATCCGGCGTGAAACTGTCGTAACCGAGATTAAGCGTGTGAGACACCTCAAGCGCATATCTGTCCAAACGGCGGTAGATCTTATCAGTCATGTCCAAAGGCTGCTCGTCGTATTTCTCGGCGAAATAACCCTGCAGATACTCGGGCCTGAAAGGAACAAGATCCGCAAAATCGAAAGGTTCTGCCGCTGACATGAGTCTGTCCGGGAGTTTCTTTTCGCCGTCAAAAGGAATGTCCTTGAGCCTGAACTTTGCCTTGGCGTAGATCCTCTGGGAATAGTTGTCTGCGTTTGCAATGCCGGGATCCGCGTATTCTTCATAAATGTGATCCGTCACCCTGCCCATTCTGGCAATGCCGTTAAGACGCGCTTCGACTTCCGAGCTGATGATCCACGTCGGAACGTAAAGTCCGGTCATCTTGGACAGCACGTCATCGTTTATGTAGTTCCTTGGCAGGTGCCCTATTTCTTCACAGTGTTCTTTAAAAAGGCTTATGGCCTTTTCTTTGCCAAACGCGAACGGGATGATGTAATCGGGCCTGAACTCACGCGTAAGCCTTCGGGTAACGATTGCAGGAGAACCGCAGAATGCGCAGAAAGTCGCAGAAGTATTCTCGTCTGTGATGATCTGTGCGCCGCATGAGTTGCAGACGATCTCATGACGTCTCTTATCGTCTTCGCTCATCTCGATATTGCCGTCGTAATCCTTTTCGGGATTTGTGAGCGCAAACGTGCCTGTACGGTCAAGCGTCTCAGGGTCAAAGACCGAGCCGCAGTTTCCGCACATCATCGAATGGTGTTCTGTATCGAAAAACAGGTTTGATCCGCAGTTGGGGCATTTTTTTGAATCCGCCGAAAAAGATGCGGCATCGGAAGTGTCAAATCTGCCGGAACTCTTTTTATCCTCATCCCAGATAGCCATAAACCAACCTCTAAACTAATCCATCCAAGAAAACTTATCCCTGCTTATGAATTTACAGTACGGCAGGATTAACTGTCAACTTAAACTGATTCATTTGCGCATCTGGACGGCAAGCATCGTAAGGTCGTCAAACTGCGTCGCGTCGCCGACAAATCCCTTTACGGCATTCTTCATGTGATCGAGGATTATCTCGGGAGGCGCATCCTTGGTATTGTTTAAGTGCCTCAATGCCCTTTCAGGACCGAACATCTCCTCGTTTGCATTAGTCGCTTCCATTAGGCCGTCGGTATAAAGGAACAGCGTGTCCCCCTTGCCGAGAGTGATCTCGTATTCCTTATACTTCATGCCTTCCATTCCGCCGACGACAAATCCGTGCTTGTCCTTAAAGATCTCAAATCCGGCACTGCCCTTCTTGATTATCGGATATTCATGTCCGGCGCTTGATGCAGTGATCTTTCCTTCTGAGATCTTAAGGATACCGACCCAGACGGTAACAAACATATCCGCCTGGTTGTTGCTGCAGATCTGATCGTTCAGGAGCTCCAGGATCTTTGCCGGGCTGTTGCCCATCATGGCATAGTTCTTGATTATGATCTTCGTGACCATCATGAGCAGAGCTCCCGGAACGCCTTTTCCGGATACGTCCGCGATAACGAGAGCCAGGTGGTCTTCATCTATCAGATAGAAATCATAGAAGTCTCCTCCAACTTCCTTTGCCGGCGTCATGGACGCGAAAATGCTGAATTCGCTGCGGTCCGGGAACGGCGGGAATGTGCTCGGGAGCATTGCGGCCTGGATCTTGGATGCGAGGTCGAGTTCCGTGCTGATACGCTCTCTTTCGGCCGTTGCGGTCTTGAGATCGTCGATGTAGCCGTTCATCTCGCTCTCCATCTTCTGCATGGAATTGATAAGGACGTTGATCTCATCTATCCTTCCTTCATCGAGCTTCGCGAAAACATCGCTCTTTCCGGAATCCTTCGCGCGGTTTTCATAGCCGTCGATAAAGCTCCTTGCGAGCCCTGATACCTCTTTTACCGGGCGTACCAGATTGCGCCTTAAGATCATGGTGATGCCCACGGATACCATGACGCTCAGGAGCAGCGATATTATCAGGAGCCTTATAACGAAAAGATTTACCTTGGTGTTGATGACGCTCGTCGGGATGTCGGCGGTCATGTAGACGCTCATTCCCTTTTCCTTGTCATCGAAAAGATGTATCCCGCTCGTCCATACTTTTCCGAAAAACCTCGACTGCGAATAGAACCCTTTGAAAAGTCCGTTCTCATCGAAATTATCCTTTGTCATTGAGAACTGCTCGCCGCAGTTGATGAGCTCGACTTCGCGCGCGTCAATAATATATATGCCCATTTCTTCATCGGGATATACGATGAATATGTCGATCTCCGATGCCTGCGTCGCAGAGCAGAGGAGCTTCAATTTGTTCTGAAGCGCAATGTATTTGGGATTCTTCGTTATTTCGGTGAAACACCTGTAGTATTCTTCCTTGTTGTCACGGAACATCTCCTGAGGCTTATCGAGCCCCCTGTAAACGCCGTGAGTGGTATTTGCAAGATCCTTGATGAGATCGTCGTCTATCTGGGTATAAGCTTCACCGACTATCGCCTTGTTGAGGTCATCGTAGATCGAAGTTACCTGCTGGAAAAAGAACAGTCCGCTGACGATGAGTACGTTGACCAGTATGAAAAGTGTATTGACGATAAGACTGACGACAACGATCCTCGTTATCGTTACCTTGATCTTCGCCTTGCCCTCTTTAGTCTTCGTCATCGTGTTTCCCCGGCACCCTCAGGTAGTATTCAGCCTAACTTATATTATAAATCATTTAGGCTTGTACTCACCATCAATATAGGTATAGTCGCCGCCATAAGTCCTGCACAAGATCTTTACCGGGGCACTTGTATCCTTAAGCTTATATGTTTTTCTGATAACAGCTGAACTTCCGGGCTTAACATACTTAATGTCAGCATCCTCGTATTCTTTCCATCCGTCAACAGTGGTATGGTATATCTCTTTTCCGTTTTGGGAGACCTCGGTATAGACGGATGTTTGATACATTATGTCTCTCTTCGTGCCATTGTAGATCTCGAACATTATCAATACAGCAGGATCACTTTCAGTATCTGTAACCTGTGAGACTTCTTTGACTTCGATCCTTATGCTCTTCTTGTAATTCTTATCCGCCACGATGTTCGTGATAATGATGCACACGATCACAATGCCGCATATCCAGCTTAATATCAGCGAAATGACACCCTTCTTGCGTGTATCCTTTTCCTTGAGTGCCTTGACCGCAAAAACTGTTGCTGCTACCGCGAAACTCACATAAGCAGCCAGTGCTGCATAGCGGATGGAATTTACGGCAATGCCCCAGACCAGTGCCTGCCCAATGTAATCAATGCCGCCCTCGCCTTTGTATTCAAATGGATAGATCTCACTTACGAAAAACAGGATCCCGAATGCCAAAGCAACGATTGAAAATATAACCGCTGACTTGCCGGGTTTGGATTTTTTTCCGAGCGTCAACGCCAGAACGACCGCGATTACGATCGCAAGAACTGCGGGTCCAAAAGCGATCAGTGCTAACATTTGCTGCCTCCGTTAAGCTTATTTCGATACTTTTATCACAAAATAATAAGAAGATGCAAATAGATACTCAAAAATCAAAAAGGCTGATCTCATGTGAGTCAGCCTTCCTGCTTGTTTA
>JAFWQF010000095.1 GCA_017509205.1 Clostridiales bacterium
TCGACAATACTTGGCTGGCAACGGCCCGGGAAGATAGATTGCTGCCGGATTAAATTCCTCAATAGCTCAGCCGGTAGAGCGTTCGGCTGTTAACCGAAATGTCGCAGGTTCGAGTCCTGCTTGAGGAGCCAAAAGCACCGACCTAAGGGTCGGTGCTTTTTTATTTCCTTGCCATGAGTTTTCCTTTTTTATAGAATACCGTTGTGATAAGGCGCACTTTTAATCTTTATGGATAGGGTAAGAGGAGAACAGTGTCACTTTATAAGAGCCTTAAAGGTATTTATTGGATAGTTGGTGCGATATGCATAGTTATATTGTGGGTGATCGGTTTCAGGTTCCCGCAGTATTTCTGGAAGAGTGTCGCGGCAGTAGTATTTATTTTGATAATGACCATAAGCATTCTTTCCAAGGTAGCGGTGCTTAAGTTTAAGGAAGAAGTATTCTTTTATCTGGAAAACTGCAGGGTAAATGAATATCTTGAGAAAGTCTCTACACTGTTTTCCAAAAAGCGCGAAAAGGTTGCACTTTCCGCAAATGCTTATCTTATGGCTCTCGGTTATGATGCATTGGGCGACTACGATGCGATGTATGACTGCTGTCTGCGCATAACAAGAAGAGATCACATGAGCGAATACCACACAAGGATGTTCGATTATTATCTTTATAAGGAAAACATCGGTTATGCAAAAGATGAGATAGCCGCACTTCAGGCAATGTATTCCAAGGAGAAGAATGACAGGGAGAAATTGCTTTTGAAGGATCATATAGATAATTGCGAGCATGCCCTGCGCATTCATCTTGGAGATTACGAAGGTGCTGAGGAATACTATCTGAAGAAGCTCGATGAGTTTAAAGACGGTGCCCTGCTCTCAAGGGTCAGCTATTCTTTTGGAATGGGCAGGCTTATGTTCAAAAAAGGTGAATATGAACGGGCAAAAGAATACCTGAAATTCGCATATGAAAACAGCGGAGATACAAAGTATAAGGAAAAAGCGGAAACCATCCTTGCGCAGATCGGCTGAAATTGGCAATGCCACGTAATATGAAGTAAAATCTATAAGTTATCAATAATCTGTGGAATAGAGGGAAAGATAATGAATTTCAAAGGGAGATCAGTTGCCAGAATAATGGCAGTGAGCTTACTGCTCATATCAGCTGTCTTCATGCTTTGCTCATGTAAAGTCTCAAACAAAAAAGCGATCATAAGGTATGCGAAAGAAAAATACGGTGACTGCGAGTTCATCAGCGAAGAACGTGAAGGAAGCGGCAACAAAGAAAAGCACACAGTATATCTTAGGGATAAAGATACCGGTATTGAATACAAAGTTACGTCAAGTTTAATTTCAGTTGGTTTGGACGGCACCGTATTCGGATATTCAGAACACAAGAGTTCAGATTTCGTGGAAAAATACTACGCGTTTATTGAGGATGAAGCCCGCGAGGAGCTCTCAGCATTAAAGAAGAAATACGGCATAACATTTGACGGACTGAACAATGTATTATTCCCAGACCGCGTATCGAATGAAGATGCAGAGAATGCAGTAAAAGAGTTTTCGGACATCCTGAAAGAACACGACAACAAGGGGCTTTGTCCTGAGAATCATCTCGTCTATGCGGAAAACAAAAAAGTTTACATCGGTAATTATTTAGTTGCCGAAGAAATCTGGGAAGCTTCAGGCATATATATAATAATCGATTACGTGCATGAGCATTACGATGCGGATGCGAAGTATCTCAATGCAATCTCAGGCCCGTTAAACATGTTTTACGGACCTGAAGAGATAGACAGACTTATTCCGGATCAAGCTGACAGGGAAGGGGTACCCACGGCTAAGGTATACTACTTCAAAGACAAAAACGGCAACCGGTTCGTTGCGATAGATCTGAAGGAGTTCGGTGCAAAAGCAACGGACGTACGCCTTTTCAGGGACAAAGCATCCGGGATGGAAGAGATAAAGTATTAAAGGAGACGATCTGTGCGTTACGACTGTCTGATAATCGATGATGAGAAAGAACTCGCAAATAACACATGCGAATATTTCAACATGTTTGACGTTAAGACCAAAGCCGTTTATTCGAGTGCCGAGGCAAACGAGTTCCTTTCTTCAAACGAGCCTTCTCTGGTGCTTTTAGACATCAATCTTTCCGACGGGAGCGGCTTTGAACTCTGCAAGAAGATCCGTCAGACGATGAACATTCCGATCCTTTTCGTATCTGCGAGAAACACAGATGACGACAAGATAATCGCGCTCAACATAGGCGGTGACGACTATATCGAAAAGCCTTATTCTCTGGGCGTTTTGCTGGCAAAGGTAAAGGTCGTGCTAAAGCGTTTTTCGGGTGCTTCTGCAGATACTCCGAAGACTTCAGGTTTCGATGACGGATACTTAAGGACAGATTCCGCAAACAAGGCTGTTTACGTTAACGGAACCGAGAAGAAGATCACATCCATCGAGTATAAGCTCCTCGAGTATCTGATCGAAAACAAAAACAGGCTCGTTACCAAGACCGAGATCTTCGATAAAGTCTGGAACGACAAGTTCACGACCGACGGCACGCTTAACGTGCACATCAGAAAGATCAGGGAAGCGATCGAAAAGGATCCCCAGGACCCCAAGTACATCGTCACGGTATGGAAGGAAGGCTACAAGTTCGTAGCACCCGAATGACATGAAGAAAGCACCGTTTATCCTGATATTGGTATTGACGTTCATTGCCGAGGCATTGGCATGTTATTTCATGCTCACGAAGATCAAGGACATAAAGACTGATCCGGTAAAGGTCAACGAGTGCATGTATTCGATATCAGAAAACTACGGTGACACTTCCAAATACAACAGGCAGCTTGATTACGTTGTAATAGACAACAACGGAAAGCTTATCTTTAAGACACGTGACGGCCTGAGCGAGAGCATCAATGAAGCGATAAAGACAAGAGGCCTCGTGCTGGATCTTGAAGTGGGCGGAAAGCCTGAAGGAAAGGTCATCTTCGACTACAGCATGGATGAGCAGCTCGAAGTCGTAAAGAAGGACATGATCATGCTCTTCAGTGTCATAGGCGTGCTACAGATCGTCATCATCGTTGCCTGGTACATCTACATTAAAAGGTCGGTCATAACGCCTTTCAAGAACCTGAATTCGTTTGCGGCAAGAGTTGCTGAAGGGAATCTGGACATACCACTCACAATGGATAAGGGGCACGTTTTCGGAGCGTTTACGGAGAGCTTTGACCTCATGAGATCCGAGCTTAAGAAGGCTCGTCTCGCTGAGAAGAAAGCTGCTGACGACAAGAAGGAAATGGTCGCAAAGCTCTCGCACGACATCAAGACGCCGGTAGCTTCGATCAAGTCCACTTCAGAGATCGGAATGGCTATTACCAAAGAAGAACGTACGAAGGAGATGTTCGGCGTCATTGATTCCAAGACCGATCAGATCAAATCACTGGTAGACAATCTTTTCACATCGAGCATCCAGGACATCACCGAGATCGAAGTCAATCCTTCGATGCAGTCATCTGACATCATTGCTTTGCTCATCAAGAATTCAGATTATCTTTCACGTGCAGGGGAGTATAAGATACCCGAATGCAACGCGTTTTTCGATAAGTTAAGACTTCAGCAGGTGTTCGACAACATCTTCATGAACTCATATAAGTATGCGGATACGAAGATGAAAGTTAATGCTGAACTGAGCGGGGATTATCTCGTAATAAGAGTGTCTGACGAAGGCCCCGGCGTTAAGGAGGAAGAGCTTCCTCTGATAAGGGAAAAATATAAGAGGGGCAGCAACGCAGGAGGTAACGACGGCGCCGGTCTGGGCCTTTACCTTACTGATTACTTCATGGAAAAGATGGACGGAAAAATGGGACTCAAAAACTTGAGTCCCGGTTTTGAGGTTTCCGTTTACTTAAGGGTCAGTTGATATCAGACGATGTTCCTGATGCCGTCGCAGATCCTTTTTGCGACCTTGGGATTATTCATCGTGTAAAGATGAATGCCCGGAATTCCGTCTGCGATAAGGTCTATTATCTGGGTCAAAGCATAAGTCATTCCCGCATCGAAAAGCGCTTCACTGTTGTTCTCATACCTTCTGATTATCCTGCAGAAACGTTCGGGGAAACTCGCGTTGCAAAGGCTGATCATGCGCTTGATCTGATTGGCGTTTATGACCGGCATTATGCCCGGAATGACAGGAACGTCAATGCCTGCGATCCTGCATCTTTCTGCGAAATCGTAGAAGATGCGGTTCTCAAAAAAGAGCTGTGACACAAGAACTTCAGCACCTGAATCGACCTTTGTCTTAAGGCTTTTGAGGTCGTTTACCCTGTCAGATGATTCGGGATGGCACTCAGGATAGCATGCGCCCAGAACACAGAAATCGTACTTTGATTTCAGATATTCTATGAGATCAGATGCATGCGGGAAAACGTTCTTTTCGGGAGCGTTAGGGGAACGGTCTCCTCTTAATGCAAGAATGTTTTCGATGCCGGCTTCTCTCATTGCGGTCGCGAATTCATCGATCTCGGACTTGTCGTAGTGAAGGGAAGTGAGATGAACCACGGGCTCTATTCCGTAGTTCTTCTTGATGTTCTTCGCGATCTCGATGGTGCGGTTGCTGTTTGCGCTTCCCCCGGCTCCGAAAGTAACACTTATGAAGTCGGGGTTAAGCTTGCAAAGCACTTTCAATGTCTCGTCAATCGAAGACAGCTCTGTGTCTTTCTTCGGCGGGAATATCTCGAACGAGAGACTCCTTTTGTTGTTTTTATAGATCTCTGAAATCTTCATGTTATCCGCGGATTATCTTTGCCGCTGCTACGAGATTTCTAAGGCTCGCATCAGTCTCCGTTACGCCTCTTGTCTTAAGGCCGCAGTCAGGGTTGACCCAGAGCTTGCTGTCTTCAGTCTTCGCGCGGATCTTTGTGAGAGCCGCAACGATTTCATCGACTGAAGGAACACGGGGGCTGTGGATGTCGTAAACACCGGGGCCGACCTCTGTCTTGAAGTTGTTATCCTTAAGAGCATCGAGAATGAGAAGGTCAGAACGTGATGCCTCGAATGTGATTACGTCTGCATCCATCGAATCGATCGCGGGGATGATGTCGGTGAACTCGCTGTAGCACATATGAGTGTGGATCTGAGTCTTTGCAGCTACGCCGCTGTGAACGAGTCTGAATGCAGGGATGGCCCAGTCGAGATACTCTGAATACCAGTCTGATTTACGGAGAGGAAGCTTCTCACGGAGTGCGGCTTCATCGATCTGTATGATGCCGATGCCGTTCTTCTCGAGATCAAGGACCTCGTCACGGATTGCAAGAGCGATCTGAAGCGTGCTCTCCTGGAGGGAGATGTCTTCTCTCGGGAATGACCAGTTAAGGATAGTAACAGGGCCTGTGAGCATGCCTTTTACGGGCTTGTCTGTGCAGCTCTGTGCGAAGACGGACCACTTAACGGTGATGGGTTCCTTGCGTGATACGTCACCCCAGATTATCGGAGGTTTAACGCATCTCGTACCGTATGAGAGTACCCATGCCTTCTCAGTGAAAACGTAACCTGAGAGGTGCTCGCCGAAATACTCGACCATGTCGTTTCTTTCGAATTCGCCGTGAACGATTACGTCGAGGCCGATGTCTTCCTGCTGCTTGATGCACTCACGGATCTTGTTCTCGTTGAACGCAACATACTGTTCTTCTGTGATGGTGCCGTTCTTGAAATCTTTTCTGTTCTTTCTTACGTCCTCTGTCTGAGGGAAAGAACCGATCGTCGTTGTGGGGAAGAGAGGGAGCTTAAGGAGCTCTTTCTGGATTTTCTCTCTTTCTTCAAAAGCGGGAAGTCTCGTGTAGTCTTCTTCCTTGATTGAACTTACTCTGTCCTTTACTGCCTGATCGAGAACGTCAGGTCTGCTGGTGAAGAGTTCTGCGTTCTTCTTGAATGCATCTTCGTTTCCGGATGCGATCTCAGAGAGCTCGGCAAGCTTTTCAATTGCGAATGAGAAGTGTGCCTTGTATGATTCAGGCAGCTTTGTCTCGCTCTCAAGAGTATAGGGAACATGGAGCAGTGAGCAGGATGTTCCGACTACGAGAGAAGACTCAGAAACGAAGTTCTTAAGCTCATCCAAGATGCCCTTTGTCTTGGCATAATTGTTTCTCCAGATGTTCTTTCCGTTAACAACACCTGCAACGAGGATCTTGCCCTTGGGGAATCCGTTTTCCTTAATCAATTCAAGGCTCTTTCTGCCTTCCACGAAGTCGATTCCGACCGCGTCGAAATCAAGCGACGTGACGTTGCCGTAAACATCTCTGATATCGCCGAAATAGGTCTGAAGGAGTACGGAAAGAGAACCCTTCTTTGAAAGAATGCCCTTATAGATCTCCTCAAAGAGAGCGATGTCGCTGCTGCCTAAGTCTCTTACGAGATAAGGCTCATCGAACTGGACTTTGGAAGCGCCTTCAGCTGTGAGCTTTTCGAGAAGCTTGATATAAGCATCAGTAAGTGCTTCCGCGAAGTCAGATGCCTTCTTTGAGCCCGTGAAACGTGCGAGCTTTAAGAAGGTGAAAGGTCCGATGAGGTCTACCTTTGCGTCGATGCCGAGAGCTTTAGCTTCCTTGAATTCATCGACCGGCTTTGTGCCTTTGAGCTCGATCACGGCATCGTCCTCGATCTCGGGAACGATGTAGTGGTAGTTGGTGTTGAACCACTTCTTCATTGCGAGAGCCTTAACGTTTCCGTTTGCGCCCTGGTAGCCTCTTGCTGCTGCAAAGTATGTATCAAGAACCGAAAGGTTCAGGTCCTTATAACGCTGAGGTACTGCGTTGAAGAGGAAAGCCGTATCCAATACGTTATCGTAGAAAGAAAAATCGTTGCACGGGATAAGGTCAATGCCTGCTGCCTTCTGAGTCTTGAGACTGAACTCTCTCTGCATTCGGCCGGTCTCCTGAAGCTCGGCTTCATTGATCTTGCCTGCGAAAAACTTTTCGCTTGCAAACTTTAATTCCCTGTCTTTTCCGATCCTCGGAAAACCGATGACTGACGTTATCATTGTCATTTCCTCCTGTTTGAATTTGATGCTCGGAGTATAAACCCACCTACTTGATGGGTAAAATACTTAAAATCTGCGATTGACGATAGATTTTATCTATGGATAAGGTTATAGTTATAGGCAACCTCTATGCAGATAAGGAGACTCACATGACTCTTAAACAGCTGAGATACATAGTTACTGTTGCAGATACGGGCAACATCACTGAAGCAGCGGCAAAGCTTTTCATCGCACAGCCGAGCCTTACTTCCGCGATAAGGGAACTCGAGAACGAATACGGCATCACGATCTTTGACCGCAGCAACAGAGGTGTTGAGATAACGGCAGAGGGCGAGGAGTTTCTGGGATATGCAAGACAGATCCTGGAGCAGTCTGATCTCATAGAAGAAAGATATACCGGAAAGACAGAAGGAAAGATGCGCTTCTGCGTATCGAGCCAGCACTATTCTTTCGCGGTCGAAGCGTTTGTTGAACTGCTCAAGCTCTACGGCGGAAACAAGTATGAATTCCATATGAGGGAGACGCAGACTTACGACATCATTGATGACGTTGCTAAATTAAGGAGCGAGATCGGAGTACTCTATCTCAATGAATTCAACGAGACGGTAATAATGAAAACGTTAAGAGACAACGGCCTTGTTTTCGAGCCTTTGTTCAGAGCAAAACCGCATGTTTTCATAAGCACGCATTCGCCTCTCGCAAAAAAAAGATCCCTCACGCTGGAAGATCTTAAGCCATACCCGAGGCTTGCGTATGAGCAGGGAAGCCACAACTCGTTCTACTTCTCGGAAGAGATACTGAGCACTGTCGATTCGGATAAGGAACTCATAGTAAGAGACCGAGCAACGCTGTTTAATCTTCTCATAGGACTTGACGGTTACACTATCTGCAGCGGTGTCATCAATGAAAAACTCAACGGCCCGAACATAATCGCAAAGCCCCTCAAGGTCGATGATTACATGCAGATAGGATACATTCTTCCGGAAAGGATCCACCCCAATTTTTTAACTGAGGAATACATCAAGATCTTAAAAGCTTTCAAGACATAAAATAAGATTTTTTTGGAAATTTCATTTTTGCTCTTGATTTATTTTCGCCGTTTGATATTCTGATATGGTTTGTTTAGAGCAAACCAGTGAGGGGGATCTATATGGCTCTAGCGGACGTTCTTAAAAACTTTTCCAAACAAAAGAAGATCGTTTGTGCGTGCGTTGCTGCAGCTGTAATCATTGCTGCGGTTGTAACTGTCATTGTTGTTTCAAGGAGCAAGTATCTTGCAACGACAATGCGTCTGCTCCGCATCGAAGGAACAGTTAACATCGAGGATTCAAAGGGCGGTTCAAAACCTGTCATGGACAACCTGAGGTTCCAGTCAGGCGATGCTCTGAATACCGGTGATGACGGACTTGCATCCGTCGGTCTTGATGACCACAAGATTATCACGCTGCAGAACGACAGCCGCGCGGAATTCCAGAAGAAGTCTAAGCACCTGGAACTTAAGCTTACAAAGGGTGCAGTGTTCTTCAATGTTGCACAGAAACTGAGGGCTGACGAGACATTCGAGATCAAGACATCAACAATGACTGCCGGCATCAGAGGCACGTCCGGAATGGTCTATTACGATGCGCTCGATGGCGGAAGAGAAGCTCTTCTTATCACTGACGGTGCAGTTGAAGTATCAGCAACAAATCCTGAAACGGGTGAGACAAAGACTGCCAGAGTTGAATCAGGACAGTCAGTAAAAGTTTACCTGTTCTTCGACAGACTGAAAGACAGCGTTGCATTCCAGATCGGCAAGGTCGATCTGAACAATCTTCCCGGATTTGCGGCTAAGAGGATCGCTGAAAACGAAGCTCTCATGAACAGAGTCATCAACGCAAACAACTGGGATAAAGAAGGAATCAACAAGAAGGCGGGAGAAGAATCACAGGCTCCGGCATCTACACCTGAAACCACACCTGAAACAACTCCCGAGACAACTCCGGAAACAACGCCTGAGACTACTCCTGAAACTACACCCGAAACTACACCTGAACCGACTCCGGAGCCTACTGAGCCTGAGCCCACGGCAACTCCTACTCCGAAGCCGACATCTACACCTACGCCTAAGCCTACGGCGAAGCCGACTCCCAAGGAAACAAAGTCTTCTGAAACGGAGACTTCGGAGACTACAACTGAGCCGACTGAGTCTACTACTGAACCGACTGAGTCAACGACTAAGCCGACAGAAACGTCAGAGACAACGACAAAACCTACGGAAACGACAGAGTCTGAACCGACCGAATCTTTGCCTGATCCTGTAATAATTGAAACAACGAATCCCAATCAGCCGGCTGCACCTTCAGGGTATAAAACGTATTATTACGGAAAAGGCGCAGGCAGGGGTGCTACTTATACACACATTTGCTACAAGGTAATTAAAGGTCAATACAGAGATGAGGTTGATTATATATTTGATGACAGCGGAAGTTGGATCAAGGTAAAACGTGCAGCCTATCTCTTAAGTGATGGAACGCAATACGAAGAATTCATATCGGTTAAAAGCGGTTATAAAGTTTACGCAAGATCAGGCAAAAGCATTTATCCTTCCGGTGCTCCTGAAACAACAACAAAGACACCGTCAAGTTACGGTCTGCCCAACCCGCCGTCCGGTTACTATATTTACTACATACCATCGGCTCACAAGACCGTTTCAACGTGTGTATGCTATGGAAGTGATACCGGAAAACCCGTAGGGTATATCGGATATCACAGTTCATCCAATTCTTGGAAAGCATTGACACGAACGCTCGGAGTTAATTCCAATAATGGTATGCCGTATGAAAGATTCGACTTTGCAGATGGTACCCATTACTGTACATATTCAACGACGAATCTTTATGAGCTTACTTCTAATTCAGATTCGAGCAATGCTGGAAATGCCAGGATAACCTTACCGACTAAAACGCCAGGCGAAACAACAGTACCTTCAACAGAAGAGACTACAGTGCCGACAACAGATGAAACAACAGGATCTTCCACTGAAGAAAGTGAGACGCCTGAGCCTGAAGAAACCAATGTTTCAGAATCACAGACTGAAGATACTGTTAGACCTTCATCAGAAGAAACTACGCAGTCTGAAACAGAAGATACCACAGTGCCTTCAAAAGAAGAAACAACTAAACCTGAAACTGAAGGAACAAAGTCGTCTACAGAAGAAACTTCAGAGCCTACCACAGAGGCTACGACAAAGCCTGTAAAGGTTGAAACACTGAAGCCTGCAGTTGAAGAGGCAAAGCCTTCAGTAAAGGAAACGATGCCGAGGTCCACTGAACCGGAACCCGGCCAGGTAACGGAACCCACAGACTGAGTTTCAGTCTGGAGTACAAACACACACGAAGAAAGATGCCTCGAAAGGGGCATCTTTCTTTTTGCCGGTTAATACTGCCTATGTTTACGAAGTGGAGATTACTCTTTGCACTTGCCGCCTGACAGATACTCAACCGTGTAGTTGGCTCTTAAGTAATCCATGAAATCATCGTGTGCCATGATGGTTCCGTCAGGTGCTCTATAGACAAGCTCATACTCGCCTTCGGAATTCAGTTCACCCTGTATAGGCGTATAACCTGTGCGGGCAATAACCATCGCATGGGCCCAAAACTTATCTTCGAGCGAGACCGGGGAATCATCCCAGATATTTCCTCCCAGGAAAAGCGTTCTGAGCGCATGTTCCTGCATCCTTGTGCCGCCTGATACCTCATCGAGCTGAAGTGCATTGAGTTCTTTCATTTCATTGTTTTTCATTGTTCTTACCTCCGTGTTTGACATTGTGTTTTTTGTCTTATGCCATCATTCTGGCCTGATACTTGAACGCAAACAATCAGTAATGTTGACGCGATCTGATGCTAAAGCAACAGTTTGCCGAAGATGTGTTGTTTTTCAGAAAAATTTACGGGCAAACGTGATTGACAGTTCGCGAGACGGAGTATAATATAAACACAATTATATAATCTTGTTTATGGAAAGTAATCCTTATGGCACGTAAAACCACTATAACAAGAGAAGTGATACTTGAAGCAGCATTGAAGATGCTCATCAGAGACGGATATGAATCGGTCAATGTGAAGACACTTGCATCTGAGATCGGATGTTCTACACAGCCCATTGTCTGGCATTTCGAGAACATGGAAGGATTAAGACTGGCACTTGCAGAATACGCAATGGCCTATGCTGCGAAGAAGGCTTCTTCAAGTTATGAGAATAAACTCGAGAGCTTTGAATTCCTGGGAAGATCCTATGTGAAGATGGCTTTGAAGGAACCGAATCTTTTCAAGTTCCTTTACTTAGGTGAGAGCCCAAGGGGCAAGCCTTATAATCTTAAGGACATCGGCAGGGCAAAGAACAAAGAGATGATCTCCATGATCGCCGTTCAGACCGGACTTAATGACGATCAAGTGATCCGGTTTGTAAGGAACACGATCATATACTCACACGGCATTGCTACGATGCTTGCGACAGGAGTTCTTAAGGGAACTGAAAAAGAGATGATGCAGATGATCAACAATGCCGCTGATGCTTTCATTCTCAGTGAAGGCGTCGATCCCGAAAAGATCGGCAAGAAGGAGAAATAACATGATCTCAAATATCAGTTCAATAACCGGAGCAATTCTTCTTCTGGGAGTTGCGGTAATGGAGATACTGCTGATCGCAGGACTTCCGTTGGGCGAGTTTACGATGGGAGGAAGATACAAAGTTTTGCCGCCGATGCTCAGGGTGGCTGCCGTTTCTTCCGTTGTTCTTCAGCTCTTCGGAGCAGCAATGATACTTCAGGGCGGCGGTCTGATGAACATGTGGTTCTCCGTTAAAGCGACAAAGATCATATGCTTTGTCTTCGCAGGTTTCTTTGCAGTTAACACAGTCATGAATCTCATATCACCAAGCAAAAAAGAAAAGTATGTAATGACACCGCTCGCGGCAATAGAAACATGCTGTTTTGCAGTAACGGCGTTCTTAATGTAAGAA
>JAFWQF010000096.1 GCA_017509205.1 Clostridiales bacterium
CAGAGGCAAGATTCCTCATGCTCTCTACGAACAACCTCTTAAAGCCTCAGGACGGTAAGCCGGTTACGGTTCCTACGCAGGATATGATCCTCGGCTGCTACTATCTTACAATGCAGCGCGAGGGCGGTAAGGGTGAGGGAATGGTATTCTCATCACTCGAGGAAGCTTTCATGGCTTACGGAGAGCATCAGCTCGATCTCCACGCTGTCATCAAGGTCCGCGTAACAAGAGATGTTAACGGCGAGTCCAGGACAGGTCTTGTTGAGTCAACGCTCGGAAGATTCATCTTCAACGAGATCGTTCCTCAGGATCTTGGTTTCGTTGACAGAAAGAAGCCTGAGAACCTTCTCAAGCTCGAGATCGATTTCGAGAAGCTTTCAAGCCAGAAGGAGCGCGCTGCCAAGATCAAGGCAGAGAACCCTGACAAGGACATTAAGTTCGAGTTCGCAATGGGCAAGAAGAAGCTCGAGAAGATCATCGCTAAGTGCATTGCCGTTCACGGCCTCGAGAGGACAACGATCTTCCTCGATGACGTCAAGGCAATGGGTTACAAGTATTCAACGATCTCCGGTATCTCCATCGGTATCGAAGACATGATCATCCCTGACATCAAGGAGAAGATGATCGCTGAAGGTGACGAGAAGGTCGAAGCACTCAACGAAGAGGCAGAAATGGGCTTCTACAGTGAGGAAGAGCGTCATAAGCAGGTTGCAAAGATCTGGGAAGACACGACCAATGACATCACCAAGGCTCTCATGGAGAACCTCGACATCTACAATCCTATCCGTATGATGGCTGACTCCGGCGCGCGTGGTTCCAACAACCAGATCAAGCAGCTCGCAGGTATGCGTGGTCTCATGCAGGATACAACGGGTGACACGATCGAAATCCCGATCAAGTCCAACCTCCGTGAAGGCATGAACGTTCTCGAGTTCTTCATCTCATCACACGGTGCGCGTAAGGCTCTCTCCGATACGGCTCTCAAGACGGCTGAATCCGGATACCTCACAAGACGTCTCGTTGACGTTGCGCAGGCTGTCGTTGTTGCAGAGGAAGACTGTGGAACTGACGACTTCACATGGGTCAAGGAGATCACAGAAGTCTCCAACAAGAAGACAAACGTCATCAAGTCTCTCAACGACCGTCTCTATGGCCGTTATGCAGCTGAGGACATCAAGAACTATCAGACAGGCGAGATCATCGTTAAGAAGAACGAGCTCATCGACGCACTCAAGGCTGAGGAGATCTGCGATTCCGTAGACCTCGCTAAGCAGCAGGCAAACGAAGAGCGTGCTAAGATCGCTGATTCCGTTAAGATCAAGGGTGACATCACACCTGAGAAGCTCAACGAGCAGCAGAAGAAGATCGATGCCAAGATCGCTGACGCTGAAGCTGCAGGAAAGGTTCTTACTCTCCAGCAGATCGAGGACCTCGGCAAGCTCAAGATCAGATCAGTATTCGACTGCCGCTCCAGAAGGGGTGTCTGCACAAAGTGCTACGGTATCAACCTTGCTACCGGCCGCCCTGTTGCTGTCGGTGAAGCAGTCGGTATCATCGCCGCTCAGTCAATCGGTGAGCCTGGTACACAGCTCACGATGAGAACGTTCCACTCCGGTGGTATCGCCGGATCAGGCGAAGATATCACGCAGGGTCTCCCTCGAGTTACTGAGATCTTCGAAGCAAGAGATCCTAAGGGTCACGGCATCATCTCTTCCGTACCCGGATCCATCAAGATCACTGAGAACGAGAAGACAAAGCAGAAGACCATCATCGTCACACCTGTCCTTTCTGACGGCGTTGAGCCTATCAAGGACGCAAAGGGCAACCCGATCGAGAAGATGGAGTACAAGGTACCTTCACACGCTACCCTCACCGTTAAGGACGGTCAGGTAATCGAAGCCGGCGATCAGATCATCGACGGTAAGATCGATCCTAAGGAGATCCTCAAGGTTAAGGATATCCGTGCGGTACAGAAGTACATCATCAGCGAGATCACAAAGGTTTACTACTCAGGCGGTGGTGTTAACATCAACGACAAGCACATCGAGATCATCGCTAAGCAGATGATGCGCCGTGTTCAGATCGACGATCCGGGCGATACAGGCTTCATGACAGGTACAACTGTTGACTGGTATAACTACATCTCCAGGAACAGAGACTGCGAGGAGCAGGGTCTCCAGCCTGCAAAGGGCAACACGATCCTCCTCGGTATCGCAAAGGCCGCAAGCGCATCCGACTCCTTCATGTCAGCTGCATCCTTCCAGGAGACCGCAAAGGTTCTCACAGACGCAGTCATCAAGGGCAAGGTCGATCCGCTCGTCGGTATCAAGGAGAACGTCATCATCGGTGCTCTTATCCCTGCAGGTACAGGCGTCAAGTCGCATAACGACATCACAGCTGTTCCTGTCATCAAGGCTAACAGCAAGCTCATCACAGGCCACGAGTACGGCGAGGATGAGGGTGACGTTAAGTTCTTCGAGAACGATTACCTTGATCAGGTTGAGGCTCACAACGAACTTCTCGACGAGCAGGAAGGTTCTGACTACTCTGAGAGGATCGACAGATAAGTAATAAGTTTGTCGCGCTTTTGTAAAACCTCAAACTGAATTTACAGTTTATAATTACGCCGAGGGAGTCTCTCCCCCGGCGTTTTTAATTCAAAACTGCCACACATTAGGAAGCCCTAACCGCAAATACGCTTTTGCGAGCGTGTTATAATCAGTAATATGGTCTTTAAGCACAACAGAAATCAGCATATCCTGGCGATAGCGGTGGCTTTGTTTGCTGCTGCACCCGCAGTATGTCTTCCTATTGGCGTAAGGGCAGGAATGACACCCGGAACAAGGGTTGCCAAGGCATATGCCAATGTTTTCGGCATTGATGAAGAAGATGAAGAAGCAGTCATCGAGGATTGGGCCCTGATCGGCAGCGATGACGAGATGGAGGATGCGCCTTCAACAGACGGCGATTCAATAAAGGATACCGATAAGAAGGAAGACGGGGAAAAGGACTACGAAGACGTTCCCAAGTACTTCGTCTACCAGTCCTACGACAGCTTTGACCGTCCGGATGAGCTCATAGCTCCCGAGTTTTTCGCACCCGATAACACCACGTTCTATTCAAAGGTAGCCGGAGCTTTAAAGACAAAGCCCCAGATGAGCGCGCCTACAATAACGACGATCCACAAGGGCCAGGCCCTGACGAGATTAGCTTTAGGCGACACATGGTCAAAGGTCCGCACGGAGAACGGCAAGGAGGGATTCATCCTCACTTCCTACATCCAGGACACGATGGTAAAGGTCAATTCCAAGTTCATCGTCTGGGTCGATACGGGAAGCCTCATAGTCAGGAAAGAACCCTCATCGAGCGGCGCCAAGGTCACCACGGCATATAAGCACGCAAGGCTCGCAGTTACGCAGGTCGTAGGCGACAAGTGGTATAAGGTTACAACCGCAAACGGCAAGTCCGGATATGTTCCGAAGTCATATACGACGAGGAAGGCTCCGCCCACGCCCACGCCTTCTCCCACGCCGCGTCCGACAAGAAAGCCCGCTGCAAAGCCCGCGTCAAAGAAGTCTACTTCCTCAAAGCAGAGCTACGGCAACGTAAACAAACTGCCGAGGATTACCGGTAAGAACGGTTCATCCATCGTAGCTATTGCCCAGTCAATGCTCGGCGTTAAGTATAAGTTCGCAGGGTGCTCCAGAAGCGGAATCGACTGCTCGGGCCTCGTAAAGTACTGCTACGCGCAGATCGGAATCAGGGTCCCTCACGGCGCTACCCAGATCTGGAAGCATTCCGGAGTTACGGTTCCCAGGTCCGCGTTAAAGCCCGGCGACGTTGTCTGCTATTCAAAGGGAAGCATCTGCCCCCACGTTGCGATCTATGTCGGCGGCGGCCAGATAATCCACGCTTCAGATTCCAAGGGCAAGGTCTGCTATGCCAACATGGACATCATGAAGATCAAGGGATTCAAGAGGCTTATCAGATAACGCTTATCTTTAATACTGATTTTTGTTCCGCGGCCCGCATTTTGTGATGCGGGCTGCGTTTTAATTTTGTAAAATAGTATGGCAGGTTAACAAGGAGGATAGTGATCATGGTCGAAAAAAGCATTGATCTGTTTTTGAGCGAACTTTCTTCAGGAGCCCCGGTACCCGGAGGCGGAGGAGCATCAGCTCTTGCGGGAGCCTGCGCATCAGCGCTTGCTTCAATGGTTGCAAACCTTACCACAGGAAAGAAAAAATACGCCGAATATCAGGGCGAGATAGATGTAATACTTGAAAAGACAGCTGCCCTCGTAAAGGATTTCGAATCCCTCATCGAGAAGGACGCAGAGGTTTTCGAACCTCTTGCAAAGGCATACTCGATCCCGAAGGACGAGCCCGGAAGAGATGAGGCATTGGAAGCTGCGCTTAAGACTGCATGCTCTGCTCCTTATGAGATCGTCATGAAGACAAAGGAAGCATGCGACATCATCGTCCGTCTTGAGACCATCGGATCAAGGCTCGCCTTAAGCGACGTCGGAGTTGCGGCCGCAATGCTCCAGACAGCCGTCAAGGGCGCTGCCATGAACGTCTACATCAACACCAAGCTGATGAAGGACAGAAGCTACGCTGAAGACCTCAACGAAAAGACCATTAAGACCGTAGAGGAAGTCGATGCAAAGTGCGCCGCAGTCTATGAGGGCGTTAAGAACAGCCTTACCGGAGGAGACAACAAATGAGAAGATTAGGCGGAAAAGAAGTAGGTGAGGCTATCCTTGCATCACTTGCACCCAAGATAGTGGAACTCGGCAAGAAGGGAATCGTCCCCACTCTCGGAGTACTGCGCGTAGGTGCAAGGGAAGATGACCTCGCTTATGAAAGAGGACTCAAGAAGAAGTTCGAATCCGCAGGCTGCGGCGTAAGAGTATTGGAGCTCCCCGCTGATGTCAGCCAGGAGGATCTGGATAAAGGCTTCGACAGCCTCAATAATGCTGATGACATTCACGGCATCCTGGTCTTCAGACCTCTTCCGAAGGGACTTTCCGATGCTTACATGAGAAGTGCCATCAAGCCTTCGAAGGATGCAGACTGCATGGACATCCGCAACATGGCTGGAATCCTTTCAGGCGACAAGAACGCTGCTGGTCCCTGCACGGCAGAGGCAGTCGTACGTCTCATCGAGCATTACGGCATTGAGACAAAGGGCAAGAAGACAGTCGTTGTCGGCAGAAGCCTTGTAATAGGCCGCCCCGTTGCGCTCATGCTCATTGCAAGGGATGCAACGGTCACCGTATGCCATACCAAGACGGTCGATCTTCCCGGTGAATGCAGGAACGCTGACATCATCGTTGCCTGCTGCGGTGTTGCCAAGACCATCGGTCCTGATTACTTAAAGGAAGGCCAGATCGTCATCGACGTCGGAATGAACGTTGATGAGGAAGGCAAGCTCTGCGGAGACGTTGATTACGACAAGGCTGCTGAGATCGCAGAGGCAGTCACACCCGTTCCCGGCGGAGTAGGATCAGTAACGACTTCAGTCCTTCTCAAGCACGTTGTAGACAGCTGCTTTGGAGCCTGATAAGTGAGGGGCAGGAAGAAGAACAACGCTTCCGGAACCCGGACGGCACTGAAGAACAGATGCCCCGCAGCAAAAGATTGCGGCGGCTGTTCCTATGCCGGAAAAACATATCTGCAGTCATGCAGCGAAAAGTACGAATACGTTAAGAGCCTGATGCCGGATGACTGCACGGTCAACGACATTAATACATGCGAGAAACCTTTTCACTACCGCAACAAGGTCCATTCCGGATTCAAGAGACTAAGAAACGGCAGGATAATCTGCGGTCCTTATGAGTCCGGCTCACACAGGATCGTTGAAGTCGATTCATGCCTCATCGAAAATGAGACCGCTTCCGCGATAATACGTGACTGCGCGGACCTTGCAGTGAAGATCGGAGTACCCATATATAACGAGACGACATGCACCGGCGAGCTCAGGAGAGTTCTCGTCAGGGTCGCCGAAAAGACAGGCGAGATAATGGTGGTCATCGTCATCGGAAGCAAGTATTTCAGAAAGAAGACTGCTTTCGTCAAAGAGCTCACAAAACTCCATCCCGAGATAACGACGGTCCTCATCAACATCAACCGCCGCCGCGATTCCATGATACTTGGAGACGAGACCAGAAAGGTCACCGGAGATGGATTTATCACCGACATTCTTTTGGGGAAGAAGTTCCGAATATCGCCCTCTTCTTTCTACCAGGTCAATCACGACCAGGCTGAGGTGCTGTACAGTACCGCGGTGCGCCTTGCCGATTTCAAGGGCACTGAGCGCGTCATAGACGCATACTGCGGAACGGGAACCACGACTCTCACGTTTGCAGGCTTCACGGGAAGCATAACCGGTGTTGAGATCAATCCCGAAGCCGTTGCCGATGCGGTCAGGAACGCAAAGACAAACGGCGTTAAGAACGCTGAATTCGTCTGCGCTGATGCCGTCGAATACATGGAGCAGCTTGCAGCCAAGGGCGAAAAGATCGATGTCGTCATGATGGACCCGACGAGGCTCGGCACCGATGAGCGCTTCATTAAGGCCTGCGAAAAGCTTTCTCCCGAAAAGATAATATACATTTCTTGCGGTCCGGACACTCTTGCAAGGGATCTCAAGGTCTTTGAACAATGCGGATACAAAGCACGCGAAGCAGAACCCGTGGATATGTTTCCGTGGACTTCGAGCATAGAG
>JAFWQF010000097.1 GCA_017509205.1 Clostridiales bacterium
AATCAGAACCACCCGTCTAACGGGTGGTTTGCTCTGAGGCTATAAGCCTCTGTTACCGGCCAGCGCCTCAAGGCGCTGGCTTTCACATTCGTTCAAGCCTTATTGCCTTTGACCCGTAGCCGCCCATAAATGGGCGGTCGTATCACGTGCTACCCTTAAAAGGGTCTTCATATTCCTTTACACTCAGTTTGTCCATCGCTATGTCATGCTTTTCCTGATCCTGAATGTATTTCTTTATTGTGGCTTCGTTCAACCCTACGGTACTTACGTAGTATCCCTCCGCCCAAAAATGCCTGTTGCCGAATTTATATTTCAGATTTGCATGCTTATCGAATAACATCAGAGCGCTCTTTCCCTTCAGATATCCCATAAACTGTGCTACTGAATACTTCGGCGGTATGCTCACCAGCATGTGTACGTGGTCGGGCATCAGATGCCCTTCTATTATTTCCACTCCTTTGTACTCACATAACTGCCGCAATATCTTTCAAAGAAGAAAAGATTAAAAACTGTTCCCAAGACAGAACAAAGCGTATTGGCATCTATTTCATGTGTATAGATGATCTGTTTTCATAAACGCTGACTAAATCGAGACTTAATCACCCTCGTTACCTTCGTTTAAATCAAATCCAAAGGAAACTTCAAAGCCTGCTGAAACAGCAAAACCGACGGAAACAGAAGCAACCACCGAGCCTTCTGAGGCCACAACGCAGTCTGAAACATCTGAAACGACAGAGACTTCAGAAACGTCCAAGGCTTCAGAGACTACGGCCCCGACAGAATCATCTTCAGAGATGGCTGAAACAAGCGAGACTTCTGAGACAACCCAGGAGACCGCGAAAGCTGCCGAGACCAAAGAGAGTTCAAAGCCGACCGAGACATCAGAGCAGGCGCCGAAGATCATAACAGCGAAATCAGCTGATGAATATAAAAAAGTATTTGAATTCTGTGAAGTGCCCTATGTTACGGTACATGGACTCCGGCATACATACGCAAGCTTGTTGATCAGCAGTGGAACCGACCCGAGAACTGCGGCAGCACAGCTCGGACATAGTTCGCCCTCCCTCACAATGAATATATATGCAAATCCGCAGAACGAGGCCAAGCGCAAAGCCGGTGATTTGATAGGTAATATTATGGGCGGAAAATATCAATAAATTTTTATTGCCTACAAATTGCCTACAATCGCCCCGAAAATTCAGTATTTCTCAAAGAAAATTTACAAACAAGAAACCCGCCAAACGCAATGTTGGCGGGCTTTTTCTTCTTGGTGGCTCACTGGAGGCTCGAACTCCAGACCCCTTGATTAAAAGTCAAGTGCTCTACCGACTGAGCTAGTGAACCTTATGGCTGGGGTGGCAGGATTCGGACCTGCGAATGCGGGAGTCAAAGACCCGTGCCTTACCCCTTGGCTACACCCCAGTGTGGGGAGCACGAAAGTTAGTAAAATTGGGGTGGGATATGGGATTCGAACCCATGATTTCTAGTGCCACAAACTAGCGCTCTAACCAGCTGAACTAATCCCACCATGGAATTTCGTGCTTTGAAATTATAAATGTAAGCCTTATTTAAGTCAAGCGTCATTGTCAAACAGACTCTTATTGTACTATAATCACTCAAATTAAATATATTAAGGACGTGATACCATGGAAAACGAAATCACCGAATCATACATCACAATGCCTGCCGGCTTCAAGGCTGCCGGCGTCGCATGCGGCCTCAAGACAGATCCGGGCAATTCGGGCCCGATGGACCTTTTAGATCTCAACATGATCGAATCTGACGTTCCAGCCACCGTTGCAGGCGTTTACACAAGGAATCTCATAAAAGGCCACTCCCTCCAGCGTACGATCCGTGTGATCGATTCAGGCGCTAAGATCCGTGCCCTGGTCGTCAATTCCAAGAACGCAAATGCATGCGTAGGCCCCAAGGGCTATCAGGATGCTGTTGCCATCGCAGAAGCTGCCGCAAAAGAGCTCGGCTGCTCACCTGACGAAGTCCTTACTGCTTCCACAGGCACCATCGGTATCCGTCTCAATACGGAAAAGGTAATTTCCGCGATGCCCACTCTCGTCTCTTCCCTTTCAACCGACGCAGAGTCAGCTCACAGAGCCGAGAAGGCCATGATGACTACTGATACAGTTCCGAAGGAAGTCTCCGCAAAGCTGACGCTTTCAGGCGGCAAGGAGATCACCATCGCAGGCATGGCAAAGGGTTCAGGCATGATCTGCCCCAACCTCGGCACCATGATCGTTGTCTTCACAACCGATGCAGCCATCTCCAAAGAACTTCTCCAGCCCGCTCTCAAGAAGGCTGTCGAGCATACATTCAACCGTGTTTCAGTTGACGGCGACACATCCTGCTGCGACATGGTCGTAGTCCTTTCAAACGGTGTATCCGGTGCCGCGATCGAAGAAGACAGCGACGACCTCGCACTTTTCGAAGAGGCTCTTACATCACTGTCTCTTGACCTTTCCCGTATGATCGCATGCGATGGCGAAGGCGCTTCAAAGTTCATCGAAGTAATCTGCCGTGAGGCAAAGACCGCTGAGGATGCAAAGCTCATCGTTACAGCCGTTGCCAAATCGCCTCTGGTAAAGACCGCCGTATTCGGCGAGGATGCTAACTGGGGCAGGATCATTACCGCTGCAGGTTATTCCGGAGCTGATTTTGATCCCGAGAAGGTCAACATCCGTCTCGCAGGTCTTCTCGTATGCAAGGACGGCCAGGCTACGGACTATTCAGAGGATGAAGCTTCAGAGCTCGTTAAGCAGCACGACATCAAGATCGAGATCGACCTTAACCAGGGCGAATTCGAGGACCGTATGTTCTCCTGCGATTTCTCTTACGATTACGTAAAGATCAACGGAAGCTACAGGACCTGATCCTATAGCTTCCGCTTTTCCTTTGTTTTACGAAACTATCTCGTAGTACGCGTTAGAAGTAAGTTTATAGATCACCGCATAGAAGATCCCGCAGATCAGCGCACAGACACCTGCGCAGATAAGCAGCAGCGGCATGTTGTCATGGCCGAAAAGCTTTAAGAGCTTGTGGATGATGGGCAGCACCGCTGCAAGGTGCATGCATGCGACTACGATCGGGATGAGGAACACCGTGAGCATCTGTGAATTGATGCTCTTTTTTATGTTCTCCCTCGTCATGCCAACCTTCTGCATGATGCCGAATCTCGACTGGTCTTCAAAGCCCTCGGATATCTGCTTGTAGTAGATGATGAGCACGCAGGAAACGAGGAAGATTATGCTCAGGAGGATACCCAGGAAGAAAAGGCCACCGAATGTCTCAACGAAGTCCGTCCTCTCTTCCACCCTGCTTTCGCATCGTACGGCATAGAACTTCTGCTGATAGAGTTCATCCCTGATGTAATTCCTGAGGAGATCGTTAAGATCCTTTTGCTTATTCTCATCAAGCTCTGTATCGAAGGCATAGTGCCATTCCCATACGAGCATGGTATCACCTGTTGCGTCCTTATAACGGTTATAACGCGATGTCACTTCCCCGAAGTCATCAACGACAACAACTAGTGTCGTAACTACCAGGTTATTCATTGTATGTTTGAAATCACCCTGCTTCGTATCGATCCTTTTGGCAACCTTAAATGTTTCATCACCGATGATCAGTTCATTTCCGAACTGAAGTTTTCCTTCAATGCCTGCAAGGATCTCACCTGAAGATAAAGTTTCGTTGTTTCCGGTCAGCCTGTTGTAATCGTCAAGGTCAAAGAAATTTACCTGTACTATCTTATCGTAGTCAAAAGTCGTAATATTACCGAGCGGATTATCTTCAAACATCTTCACGGGATCTATATCCAGACGGAGCTTTCCGTTTTCGAAATAACCCGTAACGGAACATGTGGTGTAAATGTAGCTGTTTGTAATCTTCGCACCGTTTTCTTCAGTCTTTTTGTTTATGACTTCAGTGACCTTTTCGATCTCTTTGCCGTAACTGTCGGAATAACCGTCATTGCCGGCAGATATGTTGATCTGTCTCGGATACTTATTGTTAAGTGACTCTTCCTTGTTCACATAAAGAGCCGAAGTCGATGACAGCATTACAAGGATCATGGTAAGCAGGATGCAGATGGAAGCAAGACCTGCGCCGTTTCTCTTCATCCTGTATGCCATTGAGGATACGGATACGAAGTGATTGGTCTTATAGTAGTATTTCTTGTTCTTCTGAAGGATCCTGCAGAGAAGAACGGAACCTGCGATAAGCACAAGGTATGTTCCGATGATGACAAGGATGACGGCTGCGAAAAATACCAGGAGAGCTGATAAAGGCTGCTCGATCTTGAGTGCGAGAACATAGCCGCAGGCCAAAAGGACAAGGCCCAGGATACCGATGAACCAGTTTGCCTTCGGGGGCTTCTCGCCTGCCTTGTCGGAATTGATGAGATTGATCGTTCTTGAAAATCTCACCTGTCTTACCGCATTGAGGAAGATCAGGAAGAAGATGAAACCATATACGCCGACAGTGAAAAAAACTGACTCCATGCTGATGACGAACTTATAGCTTGAATCAAGGCCGATCATCTTCCTGAAGCCGAGTTCAGCAAGCTTCGAAAGACCGATGCCGATAAGAAGTCCGCATGCGATCGAAATAGTCCCAGTGATCAGTGATTCAAAGAAAATGATCTTCCCCAGATTTTTCCTGTTCATTCCGAGCACGCTGTAAAGGCCGAATTCCTTAAGTCTTCCCTTGATCAGAGTCGACTGCGTATAGAACAGGAAGATTGTTCCGAATATAGCCATTATGTTAGTTCCGAGCTTTAACATGTCTCTTGCCGTTCCTGCGCCCGCAAAGTTCTCGAGCATCTTGGAATAGCCGAGCAGATGCATGATGTAGAACACCGCGACCATCAGTATGCATGCGATGATATAAGGCAGGTAAAGCCGGCCGTTCTTGCGCATTCCGCTGACGGCCATCTTAGGATAGAACCCTATCTTCATTACTGTTCACCTCCTTGGGCAAGGAGGTTTAACGTGTCACTGATCTTCTGGTACATCTGCTGGTCTGTGCAGTTGCCCTTATAGATCTGATGGAATATAACGCCGTCCTTGATGAACAGAACGCGTGACGCATTGGATGCAGCCTTCGTGGAGTGGGTAACCATAAGGACCGTCTGTCCAAGCTGGTTGATCTGCTTAAAGAGTGCCAGAAGCTCGTCTGATGACTTTGAATCAAGAGCACCGGTAGGCTCATCGGCGAGAACGATCTTCGGATCAGTGATGAGTGCTCTTGCAACGGCAGCTCTCTGCTTCTGTCCGCCTGATATCTCATAAGGATACTTCTTTAAGATCTCAGTGATACCGAGTGCGGGAGCGAGCTTATCAAGACGTGCCTTCATGTCGGCATGTCTTCTTCCCGCGAGTACCAGGGGAAGATAAATGTTGTCTTCTACAGTAAATGTATCAAGGAGATTGAATTCCTGGAAAACATATCCCAGGTTGTCTCTACGAAACATTGCGATAGCGGAATCCTTTATCGTCGAAAGGTTCATTCCGTCGAGCAGGACCGTTCCTTCAGTAGCCCTGTCTAATGCAGCGAGAATGTTGAGCAGCGTTGTCTTGCCGCTTCCGGATTCACCCATGATGGCAACATACTCACCCTTCTCAACGGAGAAATTGACGTTCTTCAGCGCTTCAACGGAAGTGCCTCCGAGACGTGCCTTGTATATCTTCTTAAGACCTGTTACTTCAAGTAAACTCATAGATTCATAATTCCTTTCAATTAAAGTCAGCCACAGTATAGAAAAAGGCCCGTGACCGCTCCATTGAATCTGCTTACGAACTCCTTACACGTTTGTCACATTTACATACAAAGTATAAGGCATAACTCAATTTGTGTCCTTGTACACACTTTTCAATCACTGTTCACATATCTGCCTTATATTAACAAATTGCTTTTCGAATTATTCACAGAGAGAAAACATCAAGGAAATCAGCAGCAGTTAAACTTAAATCAGGGTTAGGAATTTATCGGTTCGAATAAGGAGTGAATTATGATTTTTGACCTTGAGAAATATATAGATGAACCGCTTGTTTACTTTGATGACAAGCGCAAGATAGATGATCAGAAGATGTTTTTGCTGGGCCTTAGGATCAGATCCGACATGGTGGATCTCCTGCTTAACGGTGCAAAAGCCGAAGACATCACGGTAAAGAGGCTCGATCCTTCTGAAGATCAGAGTTTCGGTCTCATAAACATGGTTGCGGAATCCGCTCTGTCCGACTGGGATTTTGAGTGGACGGGTGCTTTAAATATTGAGGAAACGCCTGTTGAAACAGATAAAGAGGTTATGCAGGCAAACAGCGTTTCAACAGGCGCCAACTTAACCCAGGTTAAGTGTGGCGAGGAAAAGATCCTCAAAAAGACCATCGCAAACTTCAAGATGTCTGATTCAAAGCACCGCGAAGGCGCCGTGATCAGGGCTCTGCAGGAAGACTTCGCAGCCATCAGCGATCAGCTGAACAGTGAGCTGAACGTCTTCCCTCTGCCGATGAGGGAGATGATCATGATGACGCTCCTGGACAGATTCCACTCATGGGAGAAATGCAACTGGGAATAATCTCTTCAGTTCAAACATACACACAGAATGGCATCGGGTATTACTCGATGCCTATTTCTTTTCTGCGCAGATCAAGATACATCTTCGTGCCGACGCCCTGCTTTGACTCGGCCGAGATCTTATGCCCCAGGTTATCGGCGATTCGCCTGCAAAGGTAAAGACCTATGCCGCTCGCGCGCTTGTCCTCACGGCCGTTGAATCCGGTGTAGCCGTTTTCGAAGATGCGCGGGAGGTCTTCTTCCCTAATGCCGATTCCGCTGTCCTCTATGCAGAGCACTCCGGGCTCGCTCATGAAGATCTTCACATAGCCTTCGGACGTATATTTGACCGAGTTTGAAATGACCTGTTCGATTATGAACGACAGCCACTTGGAATCAGTAAGCGCCTTATAGCTGACCGTTTCATATTCAAGCTTGAGCTTCTTTAAGATGAACTCCTTTGAATACTTGCGGATCGCCGGACGGATGATCTCATCCAGATCGTATTCTTTTATCAGATAATCGGTGCTGTCGGAATCGAGTCTTAAGAACGTAAGCACCATCTCAACATAGGCTTCAATGCGTCCCAGATCGCCCATCAGCCTTCTTGCGGACTCTGTATCCTCCGACTGCAGGTTGAGCCTCATGGCGGCAATGGGAGTCTTTATCTGATGCGCCCAGACCGTGTAGTATTCGATCATGTTGTTATAGTCTTCAGAAGCCTTTAACCTGGACATTTTTTCTTCTTCAGCGAGCTTGTTTATTATCAGCTGATAGTCTTCTTCTATCAGATCCTTCGGGGCGGGGATCTCGTCCTCAGTAAGCTTTCTGTGGCACCTTATAAAGAACACGAGATCAAATACCATCAGTATAATCCCGATGCATACACAGAGAATAAGAGGATACAAAACAGAGATCGCGGGCATGTCGAAAAGCAGATAAGATGATGCAAAGACCGCGATGAAAACGGCGCAGACGGCGATCACCTTCGAGCGGCTCTTAAGATAACTTAAGAACAGTTTCATCCCTCATCCT
>JAFWQF010000011.1 GCA_017509205.1 Clostridiales bacterium
ATCTCGTCTATCTCCCTGACCTTGTCCTCGTTGGACGTGGCGATTATAAGTCTCATATAAGCCTCCATGCTTTCGGATACATATTCTTTATCTGGGTTCCTCCGACCTTGCCGAATCCCAGAGGCGCATTGCCTGCACCTATTACAACGGTACCGTTCCCGGTTATGCCGTCTTCTTCCGTAACTTGTATTGTCTCGCCCTTGAGGTATCTTTCAAGCCTCGGATCGTTAAATCCCAGAGCAAGATAACGGTCAGGCTTTACCATTTCGCGCGTAAGAGCCAGGGCTATGCTGTTTGAAGGCGCGAAAACGCTCTTTCCGGATGAAGTTAGCCTTGAATCACCGATGTAAAGGCCGGTCTTGCAGACCTTAAGGCCCTTGAACAGGTTTTCGTCAAAATCAATGAGGAACACTCCGCCCGCGTGATTTGTGAAAGGAACTTTCGTGAGCTTTGCAAAACCCTCATCCGTAAGGATCTCGGAAAGGAAATCCCTTGCAAGGTCAAAGCCTCTGCGTTCAGACGCTTTCAACGGCTTTGAAGAACGCACAAAACCTGACAGTACCTTCTCCCTGCCGCACTCTTCGCCTTTCCTGAGGTGGACGCAGAAATGTCCGTCTCCGCGGTTTAGATGCGGCCAGATGCGCATTGTGCCGTCAGCATTATGGGTAATGCCCTTTATCTCCGGATGCGGGATTATGTGATATGACGGGTGTGATTCGAGGAATGAACTAATCATCAGCTCATCTTCTTCCTCGCAGAAAGTGCATGTTGAATAAACGATCTCACCGCCATCACGAAGGCAGGTGTCGGCTGCGTTCAATATGGACTTCTGTACCGGAACGATGGTATCAGGTCCGTATTTTTCATAGCTTGCGCATGCGGAGCGGTCACGCCTGAACATGCCTTCCCCGGAGCACGGGGCATCGATCAGGATCTTGTCAAAGAACCCCGGAAGCCTGCCTGCTATGTTGTCAGGATTCTCGTTTAAGATAACGGAATTCGTGATGCCGGATCTTTCGATGTTTCTAAGCAGCGCCTTGGAACGCTCGTAATTTATCTCGTTTGCGACAAGAAGGCCTTCTCCCTTCAGGTCCTCGCCTATGCGGCAGGCCTTTCCTCCGGGAGCTGCACAAAGGTCGAGGATTACTTCACCCGGCTTGGCACTCAAGACCTGCGCGGGAAGCATTGCAGAAGGCTCCTGAGGATAGAAGACGCCTGCGTGATAAAGAGGGTTCCTTCCAGTCTTTCTCGTATCTTCAGGGTCTTCGCTCAGATAATAACCGCCGTCGCACCATTCAACAGGATCAAGCCTCTCAAAAGAAGGATCGATAACCTTCAGCAGTTCCTCATGTTCAGAAACACAGGTCTTGGCGCGTGACAGCCTGACGCCGTGAAGCGGCACCTTGTCAAAGCTTTCGTAAAAGCCTTCTGAAGGCACTTCCTTATGGCGTGAAAAAAACGAATCAGCCTCAGCTATGAACTTTTCGGGCAGTTTCATAGATTAAGGAACTCCGCTGCGCTGTATGCAATGCGCTTGATGACATCCGTGTTGAACGGTGACTCGAGCCTTGCACCCTTTAAGAGATTCAGGAACGTGTCAGAGCCGCCCATCGTGCAGAGGTCGTTATACTTTGAAAGCGCCTCTTTCATGTCTTCCCTGGACTCATCCCAGAGCTCCAGTGCGCAGATCTGGGACAGGCAGTAATCGATGTAGTAGAACGGTGTCGTGAAGATATGGTCCTTCTTCATCCATGCGCCGCCCATTGCGTGGAAAGGTGTCTGCTCTGCATCGTAATTGATGTAGGGCTGATATCTTTCCTCAAGCTCTTTCCAGACGGCGTGGCGCTCGTCAGGCGTAAGATCGGGCTTGTCGTAGATGACATGCTGGAATTCGTCGACCATGCATCCGTAAGGCAGGAAAAGAAGTCCGTCGGTCATGTGGAGCTCCTGATACTGCTCTGCCTTATTGCCGTAGAAGATGTTCATATACGGATAAGACATGTATTCCATCGCCGTGGAATGGATCTCGCATGTCTCAAGCGTAGGTGAAAGGCACTCAACGAACGGAGAGGATTCAGCGCCCTGAAGCGCTGCGTAAGCGTGTCCGCCCTCATGAATAACAGTGGCAACGTCATCGTATGTTCCGTTTCCGTTCATGAAGATAAACGGAATGCAGTAATCCTCAAGATACATGCAGTAGCCGCCCGTGGACTTGTTGGGGCGCGAAAGGATGTCCGTGAAGCCGTGCGAAGACAAAACGTCGAAGAAGCTCGGCGTAAAGCCGAACATCTTGCGGTAGAACTCGCATGCAGCCCTCTCATAAGACTCCTTGCTGACCTTCGGAGTAGGGTTTCCGCCCTTGAAAAGGCACGGGAGATCGTAGAACATCAGCTCACTGACGCCCAGTCTCTCCTTCTGGTTGGCTCTTATCTGCTTTGTAAGGGGAACGATGTATCTTAAGATGTTTTCCCTGAAAGTCTCAACGTCCCTGCGTGTGTAATCGTAACGCTCCATGCGCTTGTAGCCGAGCTCGGTAAAGCTGTTGTAGCCGAGCTTCACAGCCGCCCGGGTCCTTACCTTTACAAGATCATCGTAGATCCTGTCGTAAGTCTCTCTTCTGCTCTGATAGTAATCGTCAAGGGCCTTATGAGCCTCTTTCCTGACGTTCCTGTCGGTAGATTCAAGATAAGGCACGAGAAGGCTCAGATTGAGCGTTCTGTGACCGAACTTGATCTCCGCCTCCGACTGAAGCTGAGAATACTCGTTTTCGAGTGATGATTCCGTCGCAAGTTCATCCAGGACTTCGGAAGATACGATCTCCTTCTGGTTCTTCGCCTTGCGGAAGATCATGTCGCCGTATTTCTCGCGGAGCTGGTCTGCGAGCGGGCAGTTCAAAAGTCCTGTCATGAATGCGGATGCAAGTTCTTCGACCCTTGCGCCGGCATCTTCGAAGAATTCGATCTCGTCTCTGTAGAACTCGTTTGAAGTATCGATGTCATGCAGGATCTGGCAGAGCGCGTAGGATGTATCAAAAGCGCTTATTGCCGCTTCATATTCACCTATGGCCTCATCTGCGGCCTCGACGGTCTTAGCCGTCATGAGCTTGAGCCTTACGGCCCTGACGAGCTCAGTGAACTTGTCCAGGTCAGGCCTTATGTATTTTACGTCGCGAAAATCGGGTACTCCGCCGAGCTGCTGTTCATCAGACATATCACATCTTCTCCACTACGCCGATGCCGAGGAGTGCGAGACCGGACTTGATAACGCTGCAGACGGCGTCGCAGAGTGCGAGCCTTGCAGTCTTGAGCTCATCAGTCTCGGCATTGAGGATCCTCGAATTGTTGTAGAACCTGTTGAAATTACGTGCGATCAGCGCGAGCTGACGTGCGATGACGAAAGGTTCATAGCTCTCAGCTGCCCTTTCAACGGAACCGCTGAAGTCTGCAAGGCTTCTGATTACCGCATATTCCTCGTCACCCGTGAGGCATTCGAGAGAAGCGCCTTCAGAAGGAGCAAGTCCCTCGCCTGCGGCCTTTCTGAGGATCGAACGTGTTCTTGCATATGTGTAGATGAGGTAAGGCGCGGTATCGCCTTCAAAGTCGAGCATGTCATCCCAATCAAAGAGGATGTCCTTTTCACGTCCGGCCTTGAGATATGTGTACTTGACCGCACCGATGCCGACGACCTCTGCAATGGCCTTGATCTCGTCATCAGACATGTCTCCGCCTCTTTCAGCGGCATTCTTCCTGATGATCTCGGCAGTCTTCTCAACTGTCCTTTCAAGGAGCTCGTCAAGCTTGATGATGTTGCCTTCACGTGTTGAGAATGCGCTTCCGTCCTTGAACTTGAGAAGTCCGAATCCGACATGGATGCAGTTGTCAGCCCAGTCAAAACCTGCCTTCTTCAGAACGCCGAAGACCTGTCTGAAGTGGAGCTGCTGGGGAAGTCCTACTACATAGATGTTCCTGTAGAAATTGTATTCATTGTGCCTGTAGATGGCAGCTGCAAGGTCTCTTGAAGCGTAGATGGTCGTTCCGTCGCTCTTGAGGATCATGCACGGAGGCATTCCCTCTTCCTCGAACTTAACGACCTGAGCGCCCTCGCTCTCCTCGAGAAGGCCCTTGTCCCTGAGCAGATCAACGACTGCGGGGATCCTTGAAGAATAGAAGGATTCACCGTTATAATTGTCGAACTTTACTCCGAGCCTCTTATAAGTCTTCTCGAAGACCTCAAGGCTTAAGTCCCTGAACATCTTCCAGAGAGCGACTTCCTCTTCACTGCCCTCTTCGAGCTTTCTGAAGTTCTCTCTTGCGGTATCTTCAAGAGTCTCATCGTTCTTGGCTTCCTGATGGAATTTAACGTAGATCCTGGTAAGCTCTTCGATCGCATCGGTCTCCATGGCCTTTTCATCGCCCCAGAGCCTCCATGCGGTAATGAGCTTGCCGAACTGAGTGCCGTAGTCGCCCAGGTGGTTGAACCTGATGACGTTATATCCGAGCTTGGTGTAGATATTTGAGATAGAATCTCCGAGGATCGTCGTAAAAGCGTGTCCTACGTGGAAAGGCTTTGCGATGTTTGGTGAAGAAAACTCAACGATGACGTTCTTGCCTTCACCGATCGTTTCGGTGCCGAAAGAGTCACCTGCTGTCCTGATCTCAGAGATAAGCTCCTTTGCAAGGACCTTACGGTCAAGCTTGAAGTTGAGATACGGGCCGACTGCTGCAGCCTGGAGCTCGTTTTCAGCGCCTGCGACAACAGCTGCATTGGCTGCGATCTCCTGCGCGATGAGCGGCGGAGCCTTGTGAAGAGTCTTTGCGAGCGTGAAGCACGGGAATGCGAAATCACCCATGTCAAGCCTGGGCGGTATCTCGATAAGCTCGAAAACCTTTTCCTTCTCAATTCCGGTAATGCCTGAGATATTGCCGGCGATAAGATCCTTGTAGTCCATAAATACACCTGATCCTTAATATTTTTATATTAATGGCAGTTATCTTATCACACTTTTGCCGTTTTCGACATTATGGGTTATACTGAACAAACTTCCAAAACGAACACTCAAGGTTAGTCAATTAATGGATTTGATATACAGGGTCGCGGGAGGCAGCATAGCCGCGTTCATCATAACCGTACTGCTGCTTAAGTTCCTCCCCGGTGAAAAGTCCCTTCTGGGCCATGACCGCGGACGCCTCTATGCCCAGGGATCGGCTGTCAACATCGGCAAGCCTACCGGGGTCGGTTTCTATTTCACGATGACATTTGCGCTGGCTTCAGCTTTTGCTTGCTATTTCTCGCCCAGCCTCATGTTCTTCCTCTTGGCAATCGTGGCCTCCATGATGACAGGCTTCCTCGATGACAGGTCCGCAAAAGCCTGGAACGAATATATCAAGGGATTCCTCGACTTCATTATGTCTCTCACCGGCGCTTTGATGTGCGTCATGTTCTACGGCAGCGATCTCGTTATCGGCCTTACGGGCACCACGCTCCATCTCAACCCTGCCGTTTTCTATGTACTCGCCGTCATCCTTTTCGTTGTCTCCATCAATGCTACCAACGCAACGGACGGCATCGACGGCCTTTCCGGTACGCTTTCCATCTTAAGCATCGCAACGCTTTTCGTGATCAGCGTCATCAATACCGGTTTTGCCGGCTACAGCAGGAACGGCCTGATCGGCGGACTCATCATGATCTCCGTGCTCCTGGCTTACCTCATCTTCAACTTCAACCCCAGCAAGATGCTGATGGGAGACGCAGGTTCAAGGGCACTCGGATTCTTCATCGCATATTACGCCATCTATCTCAGGATCCCGTTCGCTTATCTCATAGTCGGACTTCCTTTTCTTTGCGACGGCGGCATCTCGATTTTCAAGATCACGGTCGGAAGACTCACCAAAAAGAAGATCATTCCTTTCAAGAACATCACCACTCCCCTTCACGACGAGCTCCGCAAGAACCGTGGATTCAACGTCAAGAAAGTATGGGCAGTGCTCGTTGTCTGCGCTCTGGCAATAGACATCATTTATGTGGGGATCACGCTGATCCTTCACAATGCAAGATAATCTTTAGGGGATTATTTCAGATCTTTCCGCTAAGTTCGGCAAGCGCCGACCCTACTGCCTCTTCATATGAAGGGTGCGGACGTACTGCCTTGAGGCACTGCTCTGCCGTAAGTTTATTGGCAACGGCCACTGCAAGTTCACCAATGATGTCAGAAGCGTTGGCGCACATAAGCTGAGCTCCCAGAAGGATACCTGTCTCCTTTTCAGCCACGAGCTTTACAAAGCCCCTCTCTTCAAGGCTTATCACCGATCTGGAGTTGGCGGAGGTAAGCGCTCTCGCCGTTACTGCATTTATTCCTGCCTCTTTGGCATCAGCGTCAGTCATGCCCACGCATGCGATCTCAGGAGAGCAGTAAACGCACGCAGGGATCACGTTCATGTCATTTTGAGGCTTCTTCCCCGCTATCAAAGCAGCGATGTTCTCACCTTCTGCTGAAGCCTTGTGCGCAAGCTGTATGCCGTAAGCTATGTCACCTGCAGCGTAAATGTGATCTATCGAAGTCTTGCCGTTCTCATCTGTCACGATGCGGCCCTTGGTAATCTCAAGCCTGCCGGAAACGGCATCACAGCAGTCGAGCACAGCGCGTCTTCCTGTTGCAATGAGCACTCTGTCGGCAGAAACCGTCTTCTCTTCACCGCCTGCAGCAAAAGTAACTTCAGCTTTTCCGCCCGCATCAGCGATCTTTACGACCTGAGCACCGGAATAGATCTCCGCGCCGCGGTTCTTCAAGATCATCTGAAGGTTTCTTGCGACATCCTTATCCATGTTTGCAAGGATCCTGGGGAGCGCTTCGATCACCGTAACCTTGCGGCCGAGATCTGTATAAAGCGATGCAAATTCACATCCTATGACTCCGCCGCCCACAATTATGAGGCTTTCTGGAAGTTCATTTCCTTCGAGCAGATCGTTGCTCGTAATGACAACACATGAACCGATCCCGTCTATTGGAGGCATAGCAGGCACCGTGCCTGTTGCGAGCAGAACATCCTTCGCCCTGTAAACTGTGCCTTCAATATCAACTGAAACAACGCCATCGGCCGTTTCCGGAAGGACCGATGCCTTGCCGGTAACGACTGCAATGCCGCCGTTCTTAACAGACTGTTCAAGCCCCGCAACCAACGTATTTACTGTATTGTCGCGGTATTCGAAAAGTTTTCCGGCATCAACGGAAGCTTCGGCGTTAACGCCAAAACTTGATGCAGACCTGATCTGTCTTATAAGACCGGACGAATGGAGAAGCGCCTTTGTCGGTATGCATCCGCGGTTGAGGCATGTGCCTCCGAGCTTTCCGTCTTTCTCGGCGATCAGGACTGAAAGGCCGAGTTTTGCAGCTTTCAGAGCAGCAGAAAAACCGGCGGGACCTCCGCCGATGACTATCAGATCAAAAATCTTCTCCGTGGTCTCCATAGCTCTTAATTATATACTAAAAAGCCAGTCATGCGAGGAAAGCCTGGCATATGCTTCCTCTACGGCTTTCATGTCGCAGATCTCCTCTCCTGCCCTTTGAGCTTCGCCGAAACGCTCCTCAAACACCGAGATGACCGCGTTTCTTACTTCATCAATGCCTTTTCCGATATTGGCAACCCTTGCCCTGACACTCTTGACGCCGTGCTTTGAAAGCTTTTCGGCAGAAGGCGTAAGATACTTCACCATCTTTTCGATGTCGCACAAACATATCACCGTTCCGTGGTGATAGCAGGGTGAGTCATTATCCGGACCTGACTGATAGAAAGCACTTCCGGAGAACTTTGCACCCGTCTCGGCTATCCCCAAGTCGTTGTTTCCAGTCCTGCATGTCTTGATGCCGAGCCTGCCGACAGCTTCCGATATGATCTCAAAATCCTCATCTGTTGAAAGAAGCGAGCGCGGCGCGATAAACGTGAAGTTCATATTACCCATATCGTGATAAACCGCACCGCCGCCTGAAAGCCTTCTTGCAAGACGTATGCCGTCTTCTTCCATTGCCGTGAGGTTGCATTCGGAAGCGGCATCCTGGTGACGCCCAATTACTACAGTCCTGTCATTCTGCCACAAATAAAGGATCCTACGGCCTTCAGAAGACCTCAGGAGCGTTTCCTCAATAGCGAGATTGTAATAAGGATCAGTCGATGAACCGGTTACGATTAGCGGCTTCATTACTTGAGCGTCTTGATATACTCGTCGTACTCCTCAGCAGTAAGGAGTTCGCCCTTTGCAGTGATATCGCCGATCACAGCAAACCATGCGCCGTAAGGATCGCTGTTGATGAGCGTGGGATTGTCTATAACATCCTCATTGACTGAGATAACTTTGCCCGATACGGGAGAATAAACATCAGAAACAGTCTTGATGCTCTCCACATCGCAGAAAGGCGTATCTGCGGTAACCTCGTCGCCCTCTTCTGGAAGATTTGCGAAAACAAGGTTTCCGAGTTCCTTCTGTGCGTAATCGCTGATGCCCACACGGCATGTGCCGTCATCTTCAAATATAGCCCATTCATGCTGCCTGGAATAAAGGCGGTCATTCTTTTCGCTCATAAAAAATCTCCTTGATCCGCTTTATGCGGCAAGACAAGTATACACTAATTTGCGGCGGTTATAGCAGCACCGATTGCCGAAAGGTAGATCGAATTATCAGGAATGGTAACAGGAACACCGAAAACTGCTGACGCATAGCGCTCTATTCCCTTTATCTGCGTAAGTCCGCCGGTGAAAAGGAGTTTATCGAGCCTTACCTTGCCTATCAGAGCCTTGGATTGGATAAGGATCTGCCAGATAACGGCTCTCATTATCTCTTCAGGCTGGCAGTTATCAGCAAGCAGCTCAGTGATCTCGGACTGCGCGAACACCGCGCATGTTGAAGAAAGCTTTGCACCCGGCTGGTCACCGTCACCCAAAGATATCTCACTGAAATCCATCTGAAGCAGATTAAGTGAATTGACTACGAACATTCCGCATCCTGCAGCGCACTTATCGTTTACGAAAAACTCTTTGAGCTTTCCGTTTTCGCATACTATTATCTTTGTATCCTGGCCTCCGATGTCGAGAACGACGTTATGGTCAGGCGCTGTCATTCCCGCGCCCGCAGCAAGCGCCACGAGCTCTGATATGGTCTTCCCCGAACCGGCATTATGCCTGCCGTATCCGCAGGTAACCATTGATGCACCCGGATAAAGCGTTTCAAGCTCAGCAGTCTTCTTATCGAAATAATCCTTCTGCCTTACCGGAGTCCTTTCAGAAGACAGGCTTAAGATCTTACCGCCTTCCATGACGCAGTATTTGGTATAGGTCGATCCGATGTCTATGCCAACAGAACTCAACTGACGGTCTCCTTCAGTATCTCCATGAGAGCTCTTGCCCTCTCGACGTCAAGATATTCACGGTCGATCATGTCCACCTCAAGTTCAGTCTGAGGAATGCCGACATTCTTTGCCGAAACATAATCGCACTTGCAGCTCTTGTTCCTGCATGTGACTGCACACTTTGCGCCTGAAGCTGCGACAAGCGCAGAAAGCCTTTCGGTCTTTGTCTTCTGCGAAAGGTTGAGGAACGTGTTGTTATAAGCAGAGAAAAGCTTATCCCAGACGGTATCGCCCTCATAATCAAGATTCCACCACGTAATGTAGTTTGAACCGCAGACGCGGAATCCGTCCATGACCTCGGTAAGATATCTGTCCTTGTGATACCAGAGCGGATATCCGATCCAGAACAGCGGAGTAAGCGACTTGTCGCATTCGGGATATGTCTCTATCTCATCAGCCATCAGGTTATATATGAGAGCCGTCTCTTCCTTGCAGCGAGCCGTAATCAGGAAATTGATGTTGTCGAAAAGGAGCGTCGGCGGAACTTCCCTTTCCTTAAGGCATGCGGCTACACGCTTCCATGCGGCTACCGAAGCGATGCTGTTCTCAACCCTCTTGGCGAGTTCATTCTCATCAAGCTTATTGCCACTCAGTTCCTCCATCTTTAAGACGAAGTCTTTATGCTGCTTTTCCACATAAGCTCTTGCTATCGGATCTTCCGTGAATTCTCCCGGATAATCCAGAACGATGAGCGGAACGTTATATCTCTTTGCTAAGATATTCCACCATCCCGGAAGCGTATTGCACTGGTTGTTCGTAGCAATGAGCACATCAGGCTTCGGCGGAACACCCCTGGGGCCTTTGCCTGTCTCTACGCATCCTTCAAAGCAGCAGGAATAAGAACAGCAGTCACATGAAAGGAACTGTCTTGAGCTCTCTTCGAGCAGCGGCTGTTCAAGTCCGCTTGCAGCTATAACAGCCGCATAGCTTTCCGGATAGATATATTCGATATCGAGCGCGTCAAGGATCTCGATCGGTGTAAACGATGTAACCCAGGCAACCTTCTGTGAAGGCTCCCTGCCCTTTGCGTATTTCGAGAAATCTTTATAGTAGCTGCGCATCGCTCCCGCTACATGTACAAGATATGAATCAGGCATCTTTGCTCCTTCTAATCAGATAATGTCGGCGAAAGCCTCGAGTGCGGCTGCTTTTCCGTTTCCGTCAGTCGAATCCGTCATCTGCACCTGAAGCACTGGTATCCCCTGCTCATCAAGTGCTTTCTTATATGCCGAGAACAGATAATCGTAAGGCTCGCAGTATTTCTGTGTCGCATAGATCACGCCCCTGCAGCCCTTCTTACGTATCTCTTCGATGTCACTCTTTATCGTCTCATCGAAAAGATCCTGAGTCGGAGAAGGCCTCGTGCAAAGGATCTCCGATGCGATCTTCCTGTAGATGTCGGATTCCTGAGATACAAAACCTGCACGTGATGCAAGCCTGCCGGATTCGGGTGTGTTGTCACCTATAACCTTAAGGCCAGCCTTTTCAATGGAATCGGCAAGCTCAACGCCGGAAAGGAAAGAACCGGTAAGGAACACGGGCTTGCCGGAACCGCCTGCTTCGATGCGGCTCTCATCAAACTCATAGGGAGCTGAGAGCGACGCATGTACTTCCCTGATATAAGAAGCATAAGAAATTTCGCCAAGCCTGCCGTATGCTGCTGCTATCTTTGCGTTCCTTGCAGAGATAACCGCATCACGCGCCTTGATCTCATCCTCGCTGATGCTTACGGAATAATGCTTCTCGATCTTGCTCTTATAATCCTTCAGGATCTCGGCAAAATAAGCAACGGAATCAGCATTCCTTACCGCGGGGACAGGCATAGAATAAATGAACTTGCCCGTATCATCGATATAGCTTCCGATCGAACGGCTGCTGTCACAGCTTTTCGGGAACACGGCGCCGTCAATGGAGTCGTCTTCCCTGACCTGTGCAATAAAATCAGCAGCATAGCCGCAGTAATGAGACAGCCTTTCGCTGCCGTCAAATCCGGTGAACCTCACCGTATCGCATATCTGCTCCGGCACGAACCCGGACATTGAAAGTATCTTCATTTCCTCATTTTCCTTGGTTTTTCAATGTGAACATTATAAAAAACCTTCAGGTTTTGTTCAATGATACCGCAAATCTGCTCTATCATAGAGACGCTTTGCTGGATTTTCAGGGCAAAACAGCCCAAATTGCTCGAAAACCTGCTCTATCACAGAGACGCTTTGCGGTACTTTTGACTGAGGTGCCTCCCGGATCAGAAAACAAATAAAAAGGGCTGTCCCGACCGAACGAGACAGCCCCATTGATTCAATATCAGATAAGGATATCAGTAATTCTCAGCGTTTACCTCGAAATAGCTCTTGGGATGAGCGCAGACGGGGCACATTTCGGGAGCCTTTGTACCAACAACGATGTGGCCGCAGTTTCTGCATTCCCAAACCTTGACCTCACTCTTTGCGAAGACTTCCTGAGCCTCAACGTTCTTGAGAAGAGCTCTGTAGCGCTCTTCGTGATGCTTTTCGATAGCGCCTACCATGCGGAACTTAGCTGCGAGTGCCGGGAATCCTTCTTCCTCAGCAGTCTTTGCAAAGCCTTCATACATGTCTGTCCACTCAAAGTTCTCGCCGTCAGCTGCTGCTGCGAGGTTTGCAGCGGTATCGCCGATTCCGTCGAGTTCCTTGAACCACATCTTAGCGTGTTCCTTCTCGTTGTCAGCTGTCTTGAGGAAGAGTGCGGCAATCTGCTCGAATCCTTCCTTCTTGGCCTTGGAAGCAAAATAAGTATACTTGTTTCTTGCCTGTGATTCACCTGCGAATGCAGCCTGAAGATTCTTTTCTGTCTGTGTGCCAGCGTATTTGTTTGCCATTTTTCTTCCTCCTTGAATTGGATATTAATATTATTTTACATTGCCGTAAGCAAGTCAACAATGTAAGCAGCGGCTAATGATCACTGAAGGATTGCCGCCAACTGATCTATCTTTGAGTCAACATCAGGGTCATTTCCGGCCGCAGGGCTGTAAAAGCTTACTTCTGCAGCAAGGCTGTCGACACATGCAAGCTCCTTGATGACGTCAAAAGTCTTCTTGGGATCCTTTCCTGCCATGCACGCATATGCCGCAACCACAGGATTCTTTACGATGATGTCCCTCATGAACGATCTTAACGGGGGCGCTATCGTTCCGTCCCAGACGGGCGTTCCGAAGACAACGGCATCGTAAGCCTTCATGTTCATGTCAGTCTTTTCTATCTCAGGACACACCTTGAAAGCGGCGTCCTTTCCCCCGATGATGAACTTTGCAGGTCCTTTTGCGGGGTATTTCTTGACTGACCTGATCTCGAGAAGATCAGCGCCTGTCTTCTCGGCAAGCTTTTCGGCGATCATTCTCGTATTGCCTTCGAGCGAATAATAAACAATTAACGTTTTCATACAACCCTCCGATTAATTCACACCATATTCATTATACTCCAGGTCCGGAATGCCTGCTGACAATTTGCCCGCGGATGATATAATACTGCAATGCGCAAAACGACACCCAAAGGAATAATACTTCTGCTGATAACCGCCATCATCTGGGGTTCTTCTTTCGTTGCCCAGGAGATCGGCATGAAGTCGATCGACGCATTCACATTCACGGGCATCAGAACGACTCTCGGAGCACTCATTCTTCTGCCTGTCGTCCTCATCGTAAACAAGGGCTTTGACAGGAGAAAGAACACACTTCTTGCAGGCCTCGTATTGGGCATCGTATTCTCGGTCGCTCAGAACTTCCAGCAGTTCGCATTCTATTATTCGACATCCGGCAAGATCGCGTTCATCACCGCGTTCTACATGTTCTTCGTGCCGCTCTTTTCCGTATTCCTCGGCAAAAAGATAAAGCTTCTCACGTGGCTTTCGATACTGATGGGTCTTGTAGGACTATTCTTCCTCTGCATCAACCCTTCTGACCTCACCGCCATCAACTTCGGTGACATCCTTGCGCTCATCTGCGCAGTCTTCTACGCAATCCAGATAATGACGATCGATAAACTCGTCGAAAAGGACATCAACGGCATCCAGCTCTCATTCATGCAGTTCACCGTAGCTGCCGTAATCTCCATAGTCCTGATGTTCACTTTCGAGCATCCTGTAATAGCAGACATAAAAACCGCAGCCCCTTCCCTTCTTTACTCGGGAATAATGAGCTGCGGCATTGCATATACTCTTCAGATCGTAGGTCAGAAGCATGCCAACCCTGTCGTTGCGTCACTCCTGATGTGCATGGAATCTGTTTTTGCCGTTATCGCGGCAGCCGTCGTTCTTCACCAGGGAATGAGCCTGAGAGAAGGTGCAGGCTGCGTGATCATGTTCGCTGCGATCATCATTTCGCAGCTTTCAGAGTCTCTTTCTCGGCGTCCTTCTGAAGATCCTTCGACTCAGGCGTAGGGAAAACATTCTTGAGAATGAACATGATTCCGATCATCAGCGCAAGTCCGATGAGAAGCGAGATGGTGGAATTGATCCCGTACGCAGGAACATATATCTGAAGGATTCCCGCAACAAGATAAGCCAGGAACGAAACGCCTGCTGCAGTGAGCGCATAAGGCAGCTGCGTTGACACGTGCGCGATGTGGTTGCACTGCGCGCCTGCCGAAGACATGATCGTCGTATCAGAGATCGGTGAGCAGTGGTCGCCGCAGACAGCGCCTGCCATGCATGCCGACATGCAGATGATGGCCAGGGGACTTCCGCTTTCGAGCGGGAATGCCTTGAGCGTGATCGGGATGAGGATACCGAACGTACCCCATGAAGTACCTGTCGCAAAAGACAGACCGCATGCGATCAGGAATATGATCGCGGGCATTGCCCAGTTAAGGCTCTTGAAGCCGTCCTGGCTTACGAAGTTTGCTACGAAGTTTGCAGCACCGAGTGAATCGGTCATGGACTTGAGTGTCCACGCAAGAGTGAGGATCGTAATGGGAGCGACCATCGCCTTGAAGCCTGTCTCAACGCAGGACATGCAGTCCTTGAATTTGAGAACTCCTCTTACGAGGTAGTAGATGACCATGAATACGATTCCGCCGAATGCACCGTAAGCAAGACCTACTGATGCGTCACTGTTTGCAAATGAATTAACGAAAGTCTCGCCTTCAAAGAATCCGCCGGTGTAGATCATGCCGATTACGCAGAAAAGGATCAGCATCAGCACGGGCAGAACGAGATCGACGACCTTGCCGTTTCCGGCAACTTCTTGATCGATCTTTTTCTCAGTGGGTTCGATCGTGAACAGGTCGCCTTTAAGAGCGTTGAGCTCATGTCGCTTCATCGGACCGTAATCGATCTTAAAAACAGCGAGGCATACCATCATGAGGATGGAAAGCAGAGCGTAGTAGTTATAAGGGATCGCCTTTACGAAAAGCATGAGACCGTTCGTGCCCTCAGGTGCAAAACCTGATACCGCTGCGGCCCATGAAGAGATCGGCGCGATGATGCAGATGGGAGCTGCAGTCGCATCGATGAGGTAAGCGAGCTTTGCTCTCGAGATCTTTTCCTTGTCAGTAACCGGACGCATTACCGAACCTACGGTGAGGCAGTTGAAATAGTCGTCGATGAAGATAAGGCATCCGAGAAGCGTTGTCGCGAGCATAGCGGACCTTCTTGAATGAACATGCTTTGCGGCCCATTCGCCGAATGCCGCGGAACCTCCCGCCTTGTTCATCATGGCAACTATTATTCCAAGGAAGACAAGGAATATCAGGATGCCGACATTATACGGATCTGAAAGTGATTTGATGAGTCCGTCCTTGAAGATGTGATTCATCGACAGAACGGGATTTACATAAGGACTCGTATACGAATAAGAATAGATAAGTCCGCCTACGACAACACCTGCAAACAGTGAGCTGTAGACCTCCTTTGTGATCAGGGCCAAAAGGATCGCCACCACAGGCGGGATCAATGCCCAGAACGTCTCGTAAAGAACCGGCACATACGGTGCCACTTCAGCTTCAAAACCCATACCACACCCTCCTTTGTTGAGTTTCACCATTGCTATATTAGCACAATCACGGCATGATTAGGGATGAATAACCCGGGCATTTTTGCCCGGGCCAGACATTCTTTTTTATCTTCTCTTGCTATCCCTTTCGAGTTCTTCAGCCCAGTCTGCACAGACCCCTCCTCCGCATCTCATTCCGGCAACCGCATTGCTTACCGTCTCATAAAGAAGTCCGGTACCGAATCCGTCGCACGCATAGTTGGCACTCCTCCCTGCCTTGATGCCTATGGCCGCACCGGTTTCAACGGCATCGATATTGGCTGCAAGATAAAGAAATTCCCAGCCGTTCTTCTCGGTCTTTTTGCTGACCATCTTCTTGACCTTGTCGGAGGAATACTCCCTGCTCGCATTCTCCATTCCGTCTGTCGTGATAACGAAGACAGTATGCTCAGGGATATCCTCTTCCCTTAAATGCTTGTGAATGTTTCCGATGTACTTTACAGACTTTCCGAGAGCATCGACCAGTGCCGTGCAGCCGCCTGCGGTGTAATCTTCTTCGGTCATGGGCCTTACTTCGGAAAGCGGGACTCTGTCATAGACGACCTTCTGTCCGTTGTCGAAAAGAACACATGAGACGATGCATTCGCCGTCCAGCTTCTTCTGCTTTTCGATCATTGCATTGAAGCCTCCGATGGTATCCTGTTCAAGGCTTGCCATGCTGCCTGACTTATCAAGGATAAATACCAGTTCCGTAAGATTCTTTTTCATTTTAAAATCCTCCCTATTCATGAAGCTTTAAGCTGTTGCTTATGGCCTCATTATAGGGAGGATATGATTCTTAGTGGTCGCCTTGAAAGCGACATTTATCAGAGTGAGTTTCTTATGCTTTCTTAAGAACGATGACGTTCCATGAAGCAGGTGAAAGCTCTGCCTTGAAACCTGTTTCGGTTACTTCGTAATCAGTCTTCGCGATGGGCTTTACCTTCTCTTCTTCAGCGGAGTTGACTGCAAGCATGTCAGAGCTCTCAAGAGCGTGATACTCAGCGACCTTGTAGCCTTCGAATCCTCTGAGGTCAACCTCGAAAGGTACTGTCTCATCGATAAGACGGTTGACTGCGAAGATGGTGAGCTGCTCTTTTTCTTCGTTATATACGGGAACAGCCTCAACGTCCGTTACTTCCTCGTGCTTGGAGGTCTTATGTGTTCCGGTCTTCATGACGGGCTTGAGAGCAGCGCCTCTGCCGTACTTTGAAGCATGATAGAACGGATAGAAGATTGTCTGTCTCCATGCTGCTCCGCCGTGTTCGGTCATTACGGGAGCAATGACGTTAACGAGCTGCGCCAGGCATGCGATCTTAACTCTGTCTGCGTGCTTGATGAACTTGATGAGAGCAAGGCCGTCAGCGATCGCATCTTCATATGTGTAGTGATCTTCAAGAAGATGAGGATGCAGACCCCAAGGCTTCTTCTCCATTGTCTCGCTGTCCTCAGCGGATGCGTGATACCAGCAGTTCCACTCGTCGAACGAGAGATTTACTGTCTTCTTGCTGTGCTTCTTGCCCTTGATGTAATCGCATGTTGCGATGACTGCGTTGATGAACTCATCTACATCGTCAAGGCTTGCGAAGAAGTCTGCAGTATCGCCTGCACGGTTCTCGAAATACTGGTGAAGCGAAATGTAGTCTACGTAGTTGTATGCCTGATCGAGGACCTGTGCCTCCCACTCACCGAATGTTGGCATGCCTACGCCTGAGCTTCCGCATGCAACGAGTTCGATAGTCTCGTCCATCATCTTCATTGCCTTTGCAGTCTCAGCAGCGATGTGACCGTATTCCGCAGCGGACTTCTGTCCTACCTGCCAGGGACCGTCCATCTCGTTTCCGAGGCACCAGAGCTTGATGCCGTAAGGCTCCTTGTCACCGTGCTCTCTTCTGAGATTTGCGTAATAGCTGTCCGTATCGAGGTTGCAGTATTCGAGGAGATTGAGCGCATCGGGAACGCCTCTTGAACCGAGGTTGACTGCCATCATTACCGATGTTCCGGCTTTCTTTGCCCACTTTGAGAATTCGTTGATTCCGACTTCATTCGGTTCAAGCGTTCTCCATGCAAGATCGAGTCTCTTCTTCCTCTGATCCTTGGGGCCTACCGTATCTTCCCAGAAATAGTTTGATGCGAAATTTCCGCCCGGATATCTTACGGTGGTTACACCGAGTTCCTTAATGAGTTCGATGACATCCTTACGGAAACCATCCTCATCGGCAGCAGGATGACCGGGTTCATAGATGCCGTCATAGACCGCGCGTCCGAGATGCTCGATAAAAGAACTGTAAAGCCTGTCATCGATATCGGCGATCTTGAAATCCTTCTCGATTATCATCTTCGTTTTTTCTGCCATGCTAAGATCCTCCGGTGAAAATAGTCTGCTTTGCGTTAAATGCAGAATCTATAACAGTATATATGATTTTGCGCTTTGAAAGTATCACCTCGCGCACATTTCAGGCAATGACTTTTCGTACGGATAAATTGATTTATCCTATTTTCCTCTTCGTATTGCGGATATGTGGTGTTATTATATTGATATTAGCTTCGTTATATTTGGGACTTGTGGGGAAAAACAACCGTTATGATTGATATATTGTATTCAGGGTACAGCTATACGCACAAAGAAGGAATCAGATTTGACACCGAATCAGGCCATGCAGGTTTTGAATGCTGGCTTCTGGTATTTTCGCACAGTCCGGTGTACTTTCCATCCGAAGAAGGAATGAAGCTCTGCCCTCCCGAGACAGTGATACTGTTCCCGCAGAATACGCACAAGTTCTATTTCTCTCCCACGGGCGAACCCTACACCAACGACTGGATCCACTTCAAGACAGATGAGAACATCATCCTTGATTTCCCTCTCAAGGGAGTTCCCTTCCAGCCTTCAGACACAGATTACATCCACAATCTGATCAAGCTCATTTCCTGGGAGACACAGATCAACAAAGACCCTTCAAGCCCGGTAATATCTGACCTTTTCCACGCGCTTATCTCAAAGCTTTCCGCGGACGTTACGGTCAGTACGGACTCCCCTTACAGAGGCCAGCTTGTTGCATTGAGAAAAGAGATAATCCTCCATCCCGAAAAGAACTGGACTGTCGCCATGATGTCAGACAATTTAAGCATCAGTCCCGCGCATCTTCAGCTCCTCTACAAGAACACTTTCGGCATCTCATGCATGAACGACGTCATCAAGGCCAGGATAAAGCTGGCACAGGACAAACTCTTATATTCAACGGATACAATAAGCGCAGTCGGAGAACAGTGCGGCTACAGGAACACAGAGCATTTCTGCAGGCAGTTCCGCAAGTTCACGGGCCTCTCTCCGCGCCAGTACAGAATAACAGCGTTGACTAAAAACAACAGGGAGATAAACAACTATGAAGAAACAGGCACTTAACCCTTACCTTCCGTCATGGGAATACGTTCCTGACGGCGAGCCTTATGTGTTTGACGGACGTGTATACGTCTACGGTTCACATGATGCTTTCGGCGGACATGTTTTCTGTCTGAATGACTACGTATGCTGGTCCGCACCGGTCGATGACCTCGGAAACTGGAGATACGAAGGCGTCATCTACAAGAGAACGCAGGATCCATTAAACCAAGACGGTCACATGGCTCTCTACGCTCCTGACGTCACCATCGGACCTGACGGAAGATACTATCTCTACTATGTTTTAGACAAGGTCAGCGTCGTATCAGTAGCAGTATGCGATACGCCTGCCGGCAAATATGAGTTCTACGGTTACGTTCACTACAGCGACGGCACACGTCTCGGCGACAGAGAAGGTGACGATCCGCAGTTCGATCCGGGCGTTATCACCGAAAACGGACTCACTCATCTTTACACCGGCTTCTGCCCCATCGGCGACAAGTCAAGACACGGTGCCATGCACACGGTCCTCGCTGAAGACATGCTCACTATCGTAAAGGAACCCAGATTCCTTGCACCTTCACAGCCCTACTCCGCAGGAAGCGGTTACGAAGGCCACGAATATTTCGAGGCTGCCTCCATCCGCAAGAGAAACGGCATCTACTATTTTATCTATTCTTCCGTTGTTCTTCACGAACTCTGCTACGCTACATCCGATTCACCTGACGGTGAATTCAAATACGGCGGCGTAGTTGTTAGCAACTGCGACCTTCACATCGGCGGATACAAGCCTGCCGAAAAGCCCGTCTTCTATACTTCCAACAACCACGGAAGCATCGAGGAGATAAACGGTCAGTGGTACATCTTCTATCACCGCCACACAAACGGAACCGTCTTCTCAAGACAGGGCTGCGCTGAAAAGCTCTCATTCAACGATGACGGTTCGATCATCCAGGCACAGATGACTTCATGCGGTCTGAACGACGGACCTCTCAAGGGCGAAGGCTGGTATCCTTCCTACATCTGCTGCAACCTGTTTAACGATACGGAACAGATGTATACGGGCGGTTCTTGGGGTCACGGCATGTTCCTCGATTCCCAGTTCGCAAGGATCACCCAGGATGAGGAAGACCGCGATGAGAATACCGGCAGCGGATATATCACCAACATGACGAATTCCACCACTGCAGGCTTCAAGTTCTTCGATTTCAAGAACAGCCGCGTAAGCAAGATCACCATCAGAGGCTACGGCAACGGTGTCTTTGAAGTCAGGACCCAGATCGGCGGCGACGTTCTCGGAACGATCCCTGTAGAGAACTTCAACTACTGGACAGACATTCCCTGCGACATCAAGCTTCCTGACGGAAATCACAGCATCTACTTCACTTTCAACGGAAACGGCAATCCCGATTTCGCAGGATTTGATCTCAAGGAGGACTGATAAATGCTCAGACAGACTTCAATAAAGAACGGCAAGGTCCAAGGTCTCCCCGGAAATGATCCGAGGATAACCGTATACAAAGGCATTCCTTTTGCAGCTCCCCCGGTCGGAGACCTGAGATGGAAGGCTCCGCAGCCCTGCGAGGACTGGGAAGGAACTCTTGAGGCATATCAGTTCGGTCCCATTTCCGTACAGGATCAGCCTGCTGTCGGAACAGACATCTACTGCAAAGAATGGCACGTGGATCCTGACATTCCGATGAGTGAAGACTGCCTCTATCTCAATGTATGGACACCCGCTAAGACAACCGATGAAAAGCTCCCCGTACTGCTCTGGTATTTCGGAGGGGGCTTTCAGTGGGGTTATACCGCAGAAATGGAATTCAACGGCGAGCGTCTTGCACGCCGCGGAATCGTCGTCGTAAGCGTTAACTACAGACTTGCGGCACTTGGCTTTTTAGCTCATCCTGATCTTACCGCGGAATCACCTGACGCACCCGCAAACTTCGGCCTTTTGGATCAGAAGGCAGGTCTTAACTGGGTTAAGGACAACATCGCGGCATTCGGCGGAGACCCTGAGAACATCACCATTGCAGGCCAGTCCGCAGGCGGCGGCAGCGTTCTCAACCAGATGACGAACGAAGACAATTTCGGCATCATCAAGGGCGCAGTAATCATGAGCGGCCTCATCCGCTTCCCCGGAGATGACATCCTCTTCCCTGTTGAACTTGATAAGGCTGAGGAAAAGGGCAAGGAGTTCCTTGAATATCTCGGCGTAAGCAGCATTGCCGAAGCACGAAAGCTCGATGCATTCGAGATCAGGAACAAGTACGGTGAGTGGGCTCAGAATCACCCGAGATTCGCTCCCTGCGCAGATGGCGTAAATTATAAGACTGATGCCCTCATGAGCTTTGAGGGAAACAAGTTTAACGGTATTCCCGTCATCGCCGGATATACCATCGATGAATTCGATTTCGGCGGAGTTCATGTAGTCGAAAAAACGGTCAAGGAATCATGCGCAAAGGCAGTCGCTTCAGGCGCCGGCCCGATCTATGTATATGAATTCGGCACGGATATTCCGGGCGAAGACAACCCCGGCAATTTCCATTCAGTAGACCTCTGGTTCTGGTTCGACAATGTCATCAAGTGCTGGAGGCCCATGCGCGGAAGACATTTCGACCTTGCAAGACAGATGGCAAATTACCTTGCAGGATTCGTTAAGACGCATGATCCCAACTGCAAAGACGATGACGGCACACAGATGCCCGTTTGGAAGGCTTACAGCAGCGGAGATGCAGACGTTATGAAATTCACATCAGAAGGAGCAATACCCTCTTAAGATCCGCTCTTCTCCTCTTCTTCACTGTCAGATACTTCATCTTCGTTTTCTACTTCGGTTTCATCTGACACTTCAGGATCCGGTTCCTCAGTTTCTTCTGCGGAATCGGATTCTTTTTTGAATGTCTCGGGTGCGATCTTGTTACCGAACTTGTCTACGCCGTCAAGCTTGTCGAAAACAGGCATATGGACGCATGCGCAGAAATACCACGGCAGCGAAATACAGAAGCAGACGAGTACGGGAATGAATCTGTAGTCAAGAACAATGAGGAAACCGATAGCGATGAAAGCAGCCTGGATAAAGAGCATGATGAGTGTCCTTACAGGATGAACGATAACCAGTATGATCGCATTCTTGAAAAGATCCTTGGTCTTATTATAGTAATGAGACTGCATGGGAAAGATATAGAGCATAAGTGCGAAAACAAGTACAAACAGTATGACGCATACCGTCATGATGGCCTCTGATGTATTTGATCCCACCTGTCTTGAATAATAGAAGTCATATCCGAGAGCGCCTTCGACTACAAGAATGATCAGCCAGACAACAGTAGCCTGCTTGAAGTTCTTTGCGAAAGCCTGAAAGAATTCCCTGGTAACAGCAACATCTTCGTTATGAAGGATCTTATAGATTATGTTCTCCATCGCGCTGATGGATGCACCGATAGTAAAGATAGGAATGCTGCATACGAGAACCAGCAGGTTGACCCAAATGAGATCTGCCGCTCTGCCGAGAAACTGCATCAAAGGACTGTCATATCTGAATAAATTCATGGAAGTCTCCCAAATAAAACTATCGATAATAATACTCTAAAGATTGCATTTATTCTATCCCTTTAAATGTTTCAGGCGTCCCTTCCGGGGCGCCTGAAACATAAACCGTTGAAACACAAAGGACGTTATTATTTTTATTCCTTAACGCCGCCGATTGTGAGACCTGTAACAAAGTATCTCTGCAGGAACGGATAGACGAACAGGATAGGTACCATGGTAACGATCGTAGCAGCTGCTCTGATCGATGTAGGTGTGATCGTCGTACCTGAGTTCTTGAGACCTTCAACTGATCCGGCGGATTTCATTGCAGTCTGGAGCTGCTTCATGAGCTCGTACTGAAGAACTGTGTATTCATCATGCATCTTGTTGTAGATCATTGCGTCGAACCAAGCGTTCCACTGATATACAGCAACGAAGAGTGTGATCGTAGCATAAACGGGCTTACACAGAGGTGAGATGATGCTTACAAAGATCTTGAAGTAACCAGCACCGTCGATCTGTGCGGATTCCTCGAGGGAATCAGGAATAGCGTTCATGAAGTTACGGATAACCAGCATGTTGAATGCGCTGACAGCACCCGGGATAACGTATACCCAGAAACTGTTTGTAAGGTGGAGCTTCTGGAAAACGATGTATGTCGGGATGAGACCGCCGTTAACGTACATTGTGATAACCCAGAAGATCGAGAAGCTCTTCTTGAAGAGGAACTTCTTTCTGCTGATTACGTATGCGAGGATCGCATTTGTAATGAGTGAGATAGCTGTTCCAAGGAATGTTCTTGCGACTGTAACGATAGCAGCCTGTCTGTAGCTTTCCTTTGCGAAAACTGCCTTATAGTTGTCCAGTGTCCATGCATGAGGTATGAAGTGGATTCTGTGTGTGATCGTATCGAAACCGTCGTTAAACGAAATAGCGAGGGTGTTGATAACGGGGTAAAGCGTTACCATAACGAACACAACGAGGAATACTACAAGGAATACCTCAAAGGCAATATCGCCTGCACCATATTTCTTTTTCATATCTTTCCCCTCCCTTAGAATAACCGTTCATCACCGGTCTTCTTGGCAGTCCAGTTGCCAAGGCAAACAAGTATGAGAGCAATGATACTCTTGAAGATACCTGCTGCAGTACCGAGAGAGAAGTCGAACTGAGAAATACCCCAGTCAAGAATGAATACGTCGAGGATCTTGGAAACATCAGAGATAACGTCGTTACCGAGGATGTACTGAAGTTCGAAACCTGCGTTGAGAACGTTACCGATGTTGATGAGGAGCAGGATCATGATCGTAGGACGGAGTGAAGGAAGTGTGATGTACCAAACCTTCTGGAATCTGGAAGCACCGTCCATGTCAGCTGCTTCATAAAGTGAAGGATCGATCGAAGTGATAGCTGCGAGATATATGATCGCATTCCATCCTGTTTCTTTCCAGACATTCGCGAAAGCGACGATCCACCAGAAATAACCTTTGACCGCGAAGAAGTCGATTGGCATCTGACGTCCGCATACATTCATGAGGAACTCGTTGACGATACCGTCGGAAGCGAGGATGTCTCGAACGATAGCGGTAACGATGATCCATGAAAGGAAGTGAGGCATGTAAGAAATTGTCTGAACGAATTTCTTAGCGAACATTACTCGGACTTCATTAAGGATCAGTGCGAAAAGGATCGCGGTTACGAAATGGAATACGAGATTGATAACACCCATGCAAAGCGTATTTCTGAACGCCAGGAAGAATGTTTTATTTGCAAATAACTTCTGGAATTTAGCAAATCCGACCCACTGTGACTTAAGGAAGCCTTTGGCCGGCTTGTAATCCTGAAATGCCGTAATCCAGCCTAAAACAGGAACATAGTAGAAAATGATTCCGTAGACAAGTAAAAGGAACGAGGAAATAAGAAGAAACGGCTGTCTTCTGGCTTCTGCCCACTTGTTAACTTTTTTGGACTGAAGATCCCCGGTCTGTAAAGAACTAATTGCATTACGTGACATGCTAAACCTCTTAAGGGATTATGAGTAGTGTTTTGAGAGAGAGTAAGAAATAAAGGGCGGCCACAGGCTGATGCCCAATGGCCGCCCCTCAGTTTTTTTGTTGTTATGCCTTTTCAGGCACTCCGGATCGATTACTTCTTAGAAGCTGCTTCATAAGCTGCAATACGCTTGTCGAGCTCCTGCTGCATCTCTGCAACGAAGTCTTCAGGCTTGCATGCCTTGTAAGCTTCCATGTACTCGTTCCAGGTCTTCTCGAAGTCCTTAGACATTACGACCTTAGGCAGCCAAGCGTGCTTGCACTCGCCCATCTTTGTCCAAGCTGTACCACCAGCTGTGTCGGTCTTCATGTTGTTGGAGTAAGAATACATAGGATACCAAGGACCAGCCTTGTTTACAGAACCGAGGAGGTCAATGTAAGTATTAGCGCCATAAGCTGCGAATACCTTCTTAACGGGCTCAGGGAGTGTATCCTTGAATTCTGAGAGCTGCTCTGCAGGCATCATAGCGTTCTTACCGTCTCTGGATGTACCAGACCACTGAGGGAAGTAAGAATATGTGCAGAGGTGCTTTGTCTTCCAGTTAGGATCAGCTGCGTTCTTACGCATTTCCTCTGTTCTGTAGAACATACCGTTCTCGTCAACCTTGTAGTCAACATCCTTAACGCCCCAGAAACGGAGGTCATGGATTTCCTGAGAAAGGAGATCATCGATGAACTTGAAAGCGCCTTCGATGTCCTTGCAGTCCTTTGTGATAGCGATACCGGAAGAAACGTTGAGTGTACCACCGGATGTGTACCACTGGTTCTCCATGCCCTTATCGATCGTCAGACCGAGAGGTACATAGTTATAACCATACTGCTCTGTGTTCTGTGTCTTGAATACGTCGTTTACTGTGTAAGCGAAGTCCCACCACTGGTCGCACATACCGAGAACGACACCGGTGGAAAGCTTGGAGATGTACTCATCGTATGTCTGTGTGAAAGCACCTGTATCGATGACTCCCTTTGCATACTCTTCGTTGAGCTTCTTGAAATATCTCTTAGCTGTAGGTGTTGTGTTGTAGTCAACGATCTTCTTTGTGTTGACGTCAACGATGCAAGAACCGTCGTTCGGATAGCCATCGAGGAACTCAGGAGCGTTCTCAAGGCAGAAATAACGCCAGTCTTCGCAAAGCATTGTGTAAGGAATGTTCTTCTTACCGTCATGAGTTGTCGGGTTAGCCTTAGCATAATCCTCGAGAACCTTGAAGTAATCGTCGAGAGTCTCGATCTTAGGATACTTAGCCCATTCAAGAACTCTAGCCTGGATCCAGAAAGCCTCACCGTTCTGTGTGGTGGTCTTGTCTGCGCCATAGATGTTCTCGAAAGGATTCATCCAGTAGATCTTACCATCGGACTGTCTGAACTGGCTCCACTCATACTCTGAGAAGAATTCCTTGATGTTCGGATACTTGTCGATGTAATCATCAAATGCAACAAGTGCGCCAGCCTCGTAGAGAGCCTTCATAGCGTCACCGCCGTTGATGAAATCGGGATACTCACCGGAAGCGATGAATACGCCGACTGCTTCAGATGCCTGCTGACCTGCGAGCCAGGTTTCGTTGCACTTTGCACCGATCTTCTCAGCGATGATCTTCTGGACTTCGTTATCCTTGTTGATCTCGGTTGTAGCGGGTACTGCGAAGAACGCGCTGAACTCTTTGATCTGACCAGAAGCCTGAGCTGTCTGTCCGGGAGCTGCTGTACCAGCTGTTGTGCCACCGGGTGTCTTTGTGCAGCCTGCCATTGCAGAAACTGACATCACTGATGTCAACAGCACTGCTGCGATTTTCGTCTTCTTCATAATTGGACCTTCCTTTCTATATTTTGTCCGTTGTAGTGATTATACAGAGTTGTTTTTGTGTAAAACTCCGACAAATTCAAGTCAGACTCCCGACAAAATATAGAAAGTTGCACAATTAGATATTCCGTCTGTATTTTGTCGGAGTACAGCCGTTAATCTCAATAAATTTTGATACGAAGTAGTCAATATCCTTATACCCTACTTCAGCCGCTATATCAGCCACTTTGCGGTCACTTTTGAGGAGCATTTCGGCCGCCGCATTGATCCTGCAGTTGTTAAGATAGTCTTTAAAAGAAATACCGTACTTTTTATGGAAGAGCTGTCCAAGATAAGAGCTGTTGATGTAATACATCTTGCCCAGATCCCTCAGGGTCAGGTTTTCGGCATAATGATCCTGGATGTATCTTTCAACGTCCTTTAAGCCCCTGTGGCCGGTATTTTTCTTAAGCTGGGTGAGATAATCCGAGTACTCGAGCGCAAAAGTCTTAAAGCGCTCCTTGAAATTCTTTCCGGGTACAAATACATCGTCACTTATATAGAGAAGTATATTATCCTGTTCAACCGTTTCATCTATTTCAACAGCGAGATGGATCATCCTGAAAAGGAAATAATTGACGTTCAGGTTTAAGAATCTGTTGAAATGGGTATTCTCCATATTCTCGAAAAGACGGTCTACGCATTCGGATATCTCGTCGTGGTCGTGCTTGATGACCGCATTGACCAGATCGTCGGCCGCATCCTTGTGGATCATTTCCTTCGCCTGGGAATGGGTAACATCCATGTCGTCATCGTAAAGATATACGCTTTCGCCATAGGGTCTTAAGCTCTTAAGATACCTGAGCTCGCAGGCGCTGCTGTATGAAGCGGCAAGCTTGGCTGTCTCGGTCACCGTCTTTCCGACTAGGAGGACGACTTCCACCGGGATATTCCTCATGGCAGCTTTCCTGAGTTCCTCAAGGTATTCACGGAAATCCTTCCCTGCCGACTTTGCCATGGCATCACAGTAAAGGAATCCTATCTCATAGTCCTCCTCAAAGCCTTCGGCTTCCGGGAGCAGATGATCGCTGTATTTGCCGAGATACTCCGAGCAGTTTTCGATTATCTTCTTCTTTACCTCACTGACTTCCTCGTCCGTCATCTCCTCGAGACTCGTAACGTTGTCCAGTGTGATATGCACAAAGTTCATTTCACCTCCGACGGCCATGTTCTCACAGACATAGTCGACCTGGTGCTGGTTGGAGTTTCCGCTCAGGATGGCAACCAGATACTGTACGAGACAGGCACGCTTGAGCTTGTCGGCATGCTCCTGAAGGACATTGTCGGCATCCTTCTTAACTCCGGCCTTGCGCAGAACGCTGACAAGCTGCTTCTGGCTGACGGGTTTGAGCAGATAATCAACGACTTTCAGCCTTAAAGCCGTCTGAGCGTATTCAAAATCGGAAAAGCCGCTCAATATGACGAAATCCGTATCGATGCCGCCCTCTTCCCTGACCCGCGTGATCAGTTCAAGGCCCGTAAGCTCGGGCATCCTTATATCGACAATCGCAAGGTCGATCTTCTGGCTCTTGATAATGTTGTAAGCCTCAAGTCCCGTAGAAGCCGTAGCCACGATCTCGCAGCCGTAAAGCTCCCAGTCGATAAGCATCTGTAATCCCTTAAGGATAAAAGGCTCGTCATCAGCCAAAAGTACCTGAACTCTTGCCATTATTCTTCTCCTCCTTCAGCCTGCTGCAACTCATAATGTTTCAGAGGCATCGTGATCTTGATATATGTTCCTATCTGTTCTTCACTCTCGAAAAGGAAATCGACATCGCCGCCGGCGATGAGCTTGGTACGCAGGCACGCATTCAGGATTCCGATGTGCCTGTTCTTCTTGAGATCCGCAAAAGTACATTCGCGCATCCTCTTCTGCAGTCTTTCGGCGCTGGCGCTGTCCATGCCGGCACCGGTATCCTCGATCTCAAGGACAAGTCTGTCACCTGCGGAATGAGCGTTAAGCATGATGACAACGTCCCTGGTCTTCTTCTCAGCACCGTGAACGCAGGCATTCTCAACGAACGTCGCCAACGTGAGCTTGGGGATCGCGGCATCACTAACGTCATCGGAAACGTTTATGGAGAATGAGAATCTGTCTCCGTATCTGTACTGCTGGAGCTTCAGGTAATTCTTGATGAAACCCATTTCCCTGTACAGAGGGATTACGTCCTGGTTCCATTCAACGACGTCACGCTCAAGGGCCGCGAGACGCTCGATCATGGCGGCAGTCTCTTTTTCGCCCTTAATGACGCTGTGCATCCTGATGTTCTCAAGACAGTTGAACATGAAGTGCGGGTTGATCTGCATGCGCATCGCCAGAAGCTCAGCCTGCTGCTTCTCGATCTCGTTTTCCTGATAGACGAGCTTATCCTCGTAAATGGTCTTGATGAGCTGTCTGTTTCTCAAAACAAGATCGTTATACCCGTTCATGAGATGTGCTATCTCATCGCTTCCCTCGACATTGCTGACCGGCACGAGTCCTACATTGTCATTTCCGCTCTCGAAAACTTTGTCGAGCTGACCGAGTCTTGAAGTAAACGACTTGTTTATGAGTCTTACCAGGAGGAGCGGAGCCATGATGTTCAGGATCAAAAGAAGGATCATTACGGGGGCTTTCTTCTTAAAAGCTCCCATTACGACGTTGTTGTTGTCCGGGAAAACCATTATCTTGTATGTCTTTCCCATGAACTGAACTTCACTGGTATATCCGGCTTTTCTGCGGTCGGCATCGTTGATCGAGGTATAAGGGCTGTAATAGTTTTTCTTACCGTCTGTGGACAGGATTATCTTTTCGCCGTCAACTATGTAAGCAAGCATGCCGTAGTTCTTGCCCGAGATGCTGTCTGAGATTGACGGGTAGTTGAGATTGATGACCAGCATCTTCTTGATCTCGGTATCCTTGTAGTAATCAAGCCATCTGACGAGCTTTACCTGTTTTGTCTTGGTCTGAATCGCACCGCTTTCCTCATCACCCATATAGTAAAAGATAAGCTGTGTCTTTAAATTGGATGAAATAAACTCCTGATACCAGTTGTTATCCTCTATTGACTTCAGCGTATAGACATTGCCGCCGGGAACGATCGTGTTGTTGTCGGCGATGAAGATGAATCTCGACATGTTGTTGAGATAAAGGGTCTGATAACCGTTTCCCTTGATCCAGTCGTAATACTTGGAATAAAAATCCGAATTATCATTAAACGGCGTATCAAGGAACGTGTAGATCGACCTGTCCACGTACATGTTGTTCGAAACGTCGGAAGCCGTCTTTACCGATGAAATGAAGTCCGCGGAGATGTTTGCCGCAACGTTCTTCATTTCTTCATTGAACTGGGATCTTTCATTGGAAATGATCGAAGTAAGGATATAACCGTCGGTAATGAGCAATGGCGAAAGTACGCAAAGCAAATACAGAAGCAGAAGCTTCCTGTTAAGATTCAGGTTGTTAAGCGCTCCGATCAGCCGTTCTTCGATCTTATGCTTCCTGAAGATTTCCATAAAGTCATTCTATCACAGGCCCTGAAGCACTGCAGTTATTATCCTTGATGATTCATCCAGATCCCTGCTCATGACATTGATGCCGAAGATCACGGTGGCAGGCTTGTCAGGCCAGTAATTCGTGTATCCGAGCTTTTTGATCAGTTCAGCATCTTCAATCATGAGGCCCGTCATTATCTTCGCATCAGAATAGGATGAATAATCCACATTGGTATCGGAAAGCTCCATGCCTTTGGTCAGTCTGTATTCCACAATGAGCTTCTTGTATTCACGCTCGCTCATGTAAACAGGCTTGATCTTGGCATACTTTTCAGCGGGAAGAACGCTTTCCAGATTCTTGTACAGTTTCGTGCAGTCTGAAAGATATTCAAAGAAATACGGCATTGCTGAACTGTCCGTGACAATGACGTTCGCGCCGGAATAGAGCGTGGCTACGGCTGCCTGGTTCGTATAAGCATCAGCCTCCTGTCCGTTCTCGCTCTTGGCAACATAACAGAATGTCGAAAGGTTAGGATACCTAAAGCCCAGATCTTTAAGGACTCCGCTGTAGTATTCGGTCTGGTTCTCGAAATTGCCTATCGAGATTATGCCGCAGTCCTCGCGCGGCTTGAAAAAGAAGTTCCATATGAGTGATGCCGTAACTACTATCAGAACGAGGGCTCCGACATAATACTTCCAGGTGTAGGAAACGTAGTTCTTCCACTCATCCTTCGTTTTGCCGAAATACTTCTTCTCCTGTTCTCTGGCCTGCTCTGCCTGAACGCGCATGTCGCGGTTGCCCGAGGCTATGTCATATACAGCCGAAAGATCGGCGAGCTTCTGCTCGGCATCGTCACCGCGCATGCTTCTGTATTTTTTCGAAAGCTGCCAGAATCTGTTTTCGAGAGTCTCCTTATCGGCATCCGCGGGAAGGCCCAGATATTCCAAAGCCTCCTCTACGGTCATCAAAGCGATCTTTTCGCCCGTGATATCCGGATTGTTTTCCTCTTGTTTCTTCTCTTCAGGATCCATTTATGTTTCAGCCTCCGATAATCTCTTCGTCCATCGCGAAAAGCACTCCGTTGATCTCCCTGATATCGTACTTTCCTTTGGTGATGAAATACGTCAGGACAAGGTCCGCCCTGCTGCCGTCTGAAAGAGCATACCCCGCCTTCATCAGCAGAGCGCTGGTCTCTTCCATGTTCATCTTAAGTGCTATCGCGAAAGCGAGTACTGTCTTCTTTTTGGGGTGATAGTGAATGTCACTCCTTATCTTTGAAAAGAGCTTGCGGTCGACGTTTGCCAGCTTATAACACTCCGCGTCCGTCATGCCGCGCTCATCGATCTTGCGCAGCAGCATCTGGGTAAAGCTCTCATCTATCTTGCTGTCAACGAACTCGTCAACACTGTCTGCCCAAGCTTCACAGGCTTCCTCGCAGACTTCCCTGCCGGCGGCCTGCTGTGCGCGGAACATTCCCATGCCGGAGTTTTTGCGGGAAGATCCCATTAATCCGAACCCTGCACCGCAACCGCTTCCGCAGGCCATTGCGGCACCCCTGTCCAAAATGGTCCGTTCTTCCGGCTGATAGCGTTCTGCTACGAAACGTTTTACTTCATCAAGCAGCTCACTGCTGACTTTAAAGTTATCCATACCGTTCATGTTAAGCAATCAGGCTCCCTTGATAGACGATTTGATGACCGTCACTTTATTGACCTTGCTCTTGAGAACAAGCCATTCGGCAGTAAAGCTGCCCTTAACGGCCCTGATCCTGTAGTAAGGGAAAACATCTCCCGCAACACAGTTGAACTGATAAACGATACCTGCCTTTGCCTGAACATTAAAGATCTCTTTTTCAGGAGCGAATTTGTCAGTATTCATGTCCCAGGCGCCTTTTTCAAGGATTACGGTCACGTCGTCTGAATCACAGACAAACCTCATGTCGGTTCCGTTTCCGCTGTTAAGCGCATGAACTACGTTTCCGAGGCCTGTATATTCAGAGCTTTCAGGATCCATGTATACGGTAATCGAGAAGTTTCCTGCCACCTTGGCTATGCCTGCGGAAGAAGGTGTGGTGTTCTCGGCATTTACAGCAGTCCATGACACTTCCTTGGCCGTGTAATCCTTAGTCGATGCAAGTTCAGTCATTTTATCTTCGCCGACTTCCTGCGCACCGAGAGAACGAAGCTTATTTACGAGCTGTTCTTCAAGGTTCCTGTCAGCTTCAGAAGAAGACCACCCTGAAACACAGATTACAACCTGTCCTTCGGAAATAAACTCGCGGATCAGGAAATCATTAGGGAGATTCTCATATCCCGAACCTGACTCCTCTTCGGTCTTCCTGAGATGCTTTATAACGTTTGCCGCATAGCTTCCCTGATACTCGCTGTACGTAAAGACCTCAGTGCATTTGCCGCCTGTCTCGACCCTGATGAGGACCATTTTGTAAAGACCTCTGAAAGGCATGGTCGACGATTCGAGATAACCTCCGTCGTAAAGCCTGTATTCGTTGGGGACCTTCTCCTCTATGATCGAATTCATCACGAGGTTTCCGTCCTCATATCCGATGATGCCGATAAAAGAAGACGTTCCGTGGTCGAGCATTTCGAAACAAACCGCGAGCTCGGACAGCCCGTCCCTTCCGCAGTCAACAATGGCATAGCGCGCCACTGAACCGAAAGAGGCATCAAACCTGACGGCCTTCTTCATTTCTTCAATATCGTAAGACCCCAATGTCAGGTCAAAATAGGATCTTCCGCTGTCTTTGTCAAAGCAGCCTGAAGTCGAGACTTTGATCTTCCCTTCCATGAAATCCGAATAAGCCTTTAGCGCAGCATCCGCCGGACTGACAGTAGTTGTCTCAGACGTAGCCGTTTCAGAAGAAGGCTGTGTTGTCTGTTCAGCCGAATAAGGTGCCGCAGCCTTGGAATCTGTCGGGAACAAATCAGGCATCTTCGCAGGGAAATATGAGCATCCGGACAGAACGAATGCGCTGATCAAAGCGCATGCCGCTGTTTTCAAGACTTTCCCGTTCATGCAGTCATCCCTCCGTGATACCTATTTTCAGCCGTTATTCTACCAAATTAACGCACCAAATAAAAACAGGCGGTGCAATTACATGCACCGCCCGGGAGTTTTTAACCTGATTTAGATCAGAACTTGCCTGCCTTAGCAGCTTCCTCAACGGAAACAGCTGTGGAAACAGTCATACCAACCATCGGGTTGTTGCCGGCACCAATGAGACCCATCATCTCAACGTGAGCAGGAACTGACGAAGAACCTGCGAACTGAGCGTCAGAGTGCATACGGCCCATTGTATCGGTCATACCGTAAGAAGCGGGACCTGCAGCCATGTTATCAGGGTGAAGTGTACGGCCCGTACCACCGCCTGATGCAACTGAGAAGTACTTCTTGCCAGCCTCGAGGCGCTCCTTCTTATATGTACCTGCAACAGGGTGCTGGAATCTTGTCGGGTTGGTGGAGTTACCTGTGATGGAAACGTCAACGTTCTCCTTCCAGAGGATAGCAACACCTTCCTGAACGTCGTCTGCACCATAGCAGTTGACCTTTGCTCTCGGAGAATCAGCGTTCTTTGAGTAGCATGTTCTGGAGAGTTCCTTGAGCTCGCCTGTCTTGTAG
>JAFWQF010000098.1 GCA_017509205.1 Clostridiales bacterium
CAGCGATCCTCTGGTTAATCTGGAAGATTCAGCTTTCCAGTTCTTCAGATGGTGCGCCGGCTTCCAGTTATTTGGCCTGATTGTCCCTATCTCGATGGCAGAGAACTCCTTCAAGTGCACGCAGGCGATGTATATCAACTGCGACAACAGCCTCATGACATTCAGCTTCTTCAAGAAGAGGGAGATGATAATGAAGCTGTTTGACATCAGGTTTAAGCAGCTTATAAAGATAAATATCATGCCGGCCATGGTATCTGCTCTTGCCGTTGATCTGGTGCTCTTTGTCACGGGCGGACAGGACTATCCGTTCCAGTATCTTCTAGCTTTCATTATTGCCGGTGCGATCGTTGTTATCTATTCGATGAGCTGGCTTGCTCTGTACTATCTGTTCCAGCCGTTTACGACAACCGTCAATGTTAAGAGCGGAGCTTATGCCGTGGCAAGAACGGTATTCTCGATAATTATGGCAGTAGTAATGTGGATTCCTGCAAATTCGCTTGTCGTATTAGGCGTAACGGTAGTATTTGCTGTTTTGTTTGTGATCACTCTGAGAAAGCTTGTCTATAAGCACGCTCCGAAGACGTGGAGAGTTAAGGCGTAACCCTAATCTTGACAATGTAAAGTTCCTTGCTATACTCTAATCTTGACAGTGTCAAGTTTGGAGTTTGTATGAAAGCGAAAAAGCGGATAATGGTAATAGTACTTTGTGCTTTAGCAGTACCTCTACTGCTTTTGGCTGTGTGGGCGATCATGAGTCCGGGGAAGATAAGAACTTATCAGGAACCAAATAGTCTTTCTGAGAAGTTCATTATGGAGATCAACGGAGCTCCGAACGGGTTCTTTATCAACAGTAAGGATGTAAGTAATCCTGTTTTGCTTCTTGTTTCGAGCGGTCCGGGTACGGATGACTATGTTTTCACTGATAAGTACAAGGACATGCATCTTGAAGATGATTTTACCGTTGTCTATTGGGACTACAGGTGGATGGGAATTGCATATAATAGCGCAGTGAGGAAGGATGAGATCACGCTTAATAATCTTCTTAACGATACCCAAGCTGTAACTAACTATCTGAAGGAACGTTTCAATAAGGATAAGATCTACATCATGGGTTTTTCGGGCGGAACGCATTTAGCCCTCCGTGAAGTGGCAAGACATCCGGAAAACTACTATGCATATATCGGCATGGCGCAGTGCGTGACTGATTCTTATGAGAACGATACAGTGATGTTTAGCTTCATGAAGAAGGCCTTTTCTGATCGTGGCGATAAGAAGAATCTTTCAAAGCTTGAGGCTTCGGTTGATCATGTTGAAAACGGCAACGTTAAATGCAAGGACTGGTATTCGTATGTAATGCTTTTGCACACGGCAGGTGGCGGAACGATAAAGGATAAGGATGAGTTCCAAGGAATTACATGGCCGATAATTACCGCTAAGTGCTATACGTTAAAAGAGAAGATCAACTACGTTGTCGGAATGAAGATGTACAGGACAACACCGCTTGCTTCTGAACTGGATGATTTCGATTACAGACAGAGTCTGACAGAACTGAAGGTTCCCGTTTATTTCATCAGTGGTGAATACGATTACAATTGTCCTTGGGAGCTGGTTAAGGATTACAATGAAAAGATAAGCGCACCGGCAAAAGGATTCTATAAGATTTCCAATGCGGCGCACAGTCCTCTGTGGGAGAATTCAGACGAGACTTGCATGATCTTGAGAGACATAAAGGAGAAGACGCAAAATGGCTGACGGGTACCATCACGGCAATCTGAGACAGGCACTTATAGATGCAGGAATAAAGATAATCAATGAGAGCGGTGAAGAGGCATTGTCTCTTCGAAAAGCAGCAGCAGCGTGCAATGTTTCACACGCTGCTCCTTACGCGCATTTCAAGGATAAAGATGAACTGCTAGAAGCAATAAAGAAGAGTGTAACGGATAAGTTTACCGAGGATCTTGAAGATGCAGTTAAGAATGCCGGAAGTGCAGATGAAGCTCTAATAGCAATGGGCAGGGCATATATCTCTTTCTTTTCGCGTAACCCTGATTACTTTATGTTTTTGTTTGGTAAGCAGAATATCTCCGCTCATCTTCAGATGAACAAGGAAGATAAAGAAGACTATCCGCCATTCCTCCTTCTGCGTAAGTACTACAAGAAGCATCTGAAAGAAAACGGGATAAAGTTATCTTCTGAAGAACAGGAGATAGAACTCATAAAGACATGGGCGATCGTACACGGCATGGCATCTATCGCTTGTATGAAAGGTGTAAATACTTCTTTTGACTGGAATGAGCCAGATGTGAGACTGATCACCTGATCAGTACCATTATTGTCTCGCATTAGCTTTTCGTGCTGGTTTTTATATAAGCAGATAACCATTCTATTCTTTCACAGAGAAAGGAGATCGTAATATGGCTTATGAGATAACAAGAAGATGTAACGGATGCGGAGCTTGTCAGTCTGCTTGCTCTATGGATGCCATCAGGCGCAGCTGGGGTTCATATACGATCGATCCTGATCTTTGTGATTCATGCGGTGCTTGTGCGTTTGTCTGTCCCAAGAAGGCGATTGATCCAGATTGATTAAAACTAAAGATTTGATTGTGCACGGAGTCGGTTTTTTCCGACTCTTTTTTATGCATTTTCCAAGATAATCGACACCGCGCTTTCTGACTGTCGATTAACCGACACAAGCAACAAACATTGTTCATTGAGTTGACCTTTGGCGAATGATTAAATCAGGGCGTCAAACAAAGCAAACCAAAAATAAAACAGGAAGGTAAATGACATGAACAAGAAAGTAATGATCCTTTTCGCAAGCGCAGTACTCACCGCATCCTTAGCAGCCACCGGTTGTTCTTACACAAAGGGTGCTGGCAAGGTAAATACTCTGCCGACAGTTAATCATGCAATCGCAACAACACAGGAAACAACCGGTGCAACCGATGAAAAAGTAGAAGAAGTCATGACAGAAGAGCTTCTCCTTGCTTCTCAGGAAAAGCAGGCTGAAGGTGTTCTCAAGGGACTGGTAGCAAGGCCCGGAACACAGACTCCTTCAATTCCCACAACAAAGACAGTTAAGGTTCCTTCTAAGAAGACAACAAAGTCCACAAAGGCTACAAAGAAGGTAACTAAGAAGACTTCCAAAATGACAGTTAAGCCTACCGTACAGAATAAAGGTGTTTGGTATGTAGGTGGTGATATCGCATACGTTCCCGCTTCACCTGATGTTTCAAACAACAACAATAACGGTAACGGTGCAGGTGCATATGATGTAGGTACTGCTCTTCAGTACGTTCCCGCATCCAAGGATTTCGACAAGTCCAACAAGGGCGACAAGAAGGACAACAAGAAGAACGATTCCAAGAAGAATGACAGTTCTAAGAAGGATTCTTCAAAGAAGAACACAAAGAAGACTTCTGACTCAAAGAAGCATTCCGGTAAGAAGACAACTGCCGGTAAGAAGCAGACTGTAAAGAAGAGCTACAAGCTCAACCAGGATGTAAAGAAGAAGATCGAGAAGATCAAGAAGGCTGCCGAGAAGAAGAATGCTCAGAAGAAAGCAGAGCAGGCTAAGAAGGACATGCTCAAGAAGATGAGCAAGGCTAAGAAGAACGCAGAGAAGAAGGCAGCTCAGAAGAAGGCAGCAGAAAAGAAAGCTGCACAGAAGAAGGCTGCTCAGGCTAAGAAAGCAGCACAGAAGGCTGCAGCAAAGAAGGCCGCTGCCAAGAAGGCTGCTGAGAAGAAAGCTGCACAGAAGAAGGCTGCTCAGGCTAAGAAGAACATGAAGAAGATGGCTAAGGCTGCTAAGAAGGCAGCACAGGCTAAGAAGGCCGCTCAGAAGGCTGCAGCAAAGAAGGCAGCTCAGAAGAAGGCTGAAGCTAAGAAAGCAGCTGCCAAGAAGGCTGCACAGAAGAAAGTTGCCAAGATCAAGAACGCAATGAAGAAGATCGCTAAGGCAATGACAAAGTCTCACAGCCACAAATCAAACAAGTCACATAAGACATCTAAGATCGCTTATTTCGGCTGATAATCCAGACCGGAATCAACTGATTTCCATATGAGACAGCCCGCAGGAATTCCTGCGGGTTGTTCATTGGGAAAGTGTAGGGGAGATGTTTTTACAGTTTCCAGAAGCAGTGCAGCTCCATGACCCAGATGAATACCGGATATACGATGGAAAGAATCACCCAGATCCAGTTCCTGATCTTTGTCTTTATGTGTGCCTTGCTCTTTGAGGTCTTATATGCCAGAAGACCTGAGATGTTGACTGAAACGAGAGCGAGCACACCTGCGAGGATGCAGGATACCTTCACGAACAGGGGATTGCAGAAGGCGACCACGAAGAAAAACAGTGCAAGTATTATTCCTGATACTCCGTAGATGATCTGCTGTGCAAAGACCAGCTTGTCTTCTTCACTGAAAGGCTTTAACGTTCTGCGGTTCTTTTTGATGAGCATTGCGATAAGTTTTACGATCACCGTGATGAAGCAGATGATGCCTAACAGGATGAAAGCGTAACTTGCTGCCGTAGGAAGTGCGCCTGTACTGCTCTTCTGAAGATCCATGTAGCCGAATTCGTATATGCCGTTTTTTATGTAGACAAAGTTTTCAGCACCGTTGTCTTTGAAGATGTACTGGTTTTCGCCGACAGGTACAACTTCGATCCCTTCATTGAATTTGATCCCGAAGATCTTTATCGAATAAGTGCCGTCGTTGTTCCTTGAAAGGGGATATACACCTGTCAGGTACTGGTATCCTCTGCCTGCGCCTTCGATTATTGAACGCTTGTTATAATATACGCCGCTTAAATCAGGGGCGGTTCCGGTATAAGGTGTGAAGCCTTCACGGTCTGTCATGGAGCCGTAGATGAGGCAGGGAATTCCGTTGCAGAAAGCTGTTTCGCCGGCTTCGTTCGTAAGTACCGCAACGCCAAGTCCGCTTATGGGATCGAATTCGAGATTTGCGGTGCAGTTTGTGTTTCCGCCGTGACCTAATGTCTCGACCTTGTGCTGCGATGTCCATAATCCGTGGCAGTTCTTTGAGACTTTTGTATCGCCGAAATAAGATGTTGCCTTGAACATTTCCTCGCGTGTTTTGTTGTTCTTGAACAGCGGCGAATTCTCGTTTACGAGTGCCTGGCCGAACTTTGAGAAATCCTCGAGCGTGCTGATAACAGCACCGACGGGGAAGAGCTGAACATAAGCGCGGCCTTCGCCGTAAGATTCACTGCTGCTTAATGTGATCGAATAGCATTTGAGTGAGTGACGTTTTTCGGCGACCCATTCATTGTCTTTCTGGAGCGGATCTGCTGAAGTGTGCTTCATTTCAAGAGGCTCAAAGATGTTCTCGTTTACGTAAGTAACGTAATCTTTGCCGCTCGTTCTCTCAACGATGTAAGCAGCAAGGGCGGTGCTCCAGTTGGAATAAGCAGTGTATTCGCCCACGTGGAATGCCTGATAGCATTCGCACTCCTTAACAGCTTCTTCGAGTGATGAGAATAACTCATTGGGTTTTGCTTCCTGGTTCTCGTAGAAGCTTTCCTGAAAGCCTGCCTTGTGGTTCATCAGGTCGATCATGGTGATCTTCTCATCAGGATACTGAAGCTTTGTGAGGAAATTCTCGGGCAGATATGTGCGTATGTCAGCGTTCAGGTCAATGTTGCCTCTTTCGTACTGCTGCATGACCGATACCCAGACCAACATCTTGGAAGTGCTTCCCCAGTCGATTACCGTCTGCTCGTCGGCCTTAACTTTGTTTTCCATATCGGCATAGCCGTAGTAGCCGTTATAGATCGTGCCGTTTCTGTCGAAAACGCTGACTTCGCAGGCTGCGAGGCCCTTTTCGCGCACGGCTATATAATTGTCTATGCTGTTTCCTATATCAGAATAAGAAATGCCCGAAGGTGTTTTCTTTTCTTCGTTTTCGGCTGCAAATGCTTTTAAGGGCAGTGCGGCAAATGCCAGCATTACCGTTAGTAAGACTGCAAATACTTTTTTCATCTCAATAACCCTCCCCGGTTGAACTCACTGAAATGTTAAACGGGAAGCCTTACATCAATGATCGATTAACATTAACCGAACATTAAAAAAGTGCCCGATCTGGTGTATAATCCTATAGTTAATGTTTACTGCGTCATCGCAGTATTGGTGGGAGGCTATATGAAGCGATTAAAAGCAACGGCAGCTTTGTTGGCTGCGATCATGTGCGTGACGATGGTGGTTACACCTGTCATGGCAGAAGAAACTGAAGTCCCTTCGGAAACAACAAAGACCGAAGAGACCGAGAAGCAGGAACCGGAGGAAACAAAGAAACCGGCTCCCAAGGAAGAAAACAAAGAGACAGAACCGGAGCAGAAGGAAACCGAAGCGACTGAGCCTGCAAAGGAAACAGAGGCTGCTGAAAATGAAGAGCCCGCTGAGACCCAAAAGCAGGAAGCAGAAGCTGCGGAACCGCAGGAGTCTGAGGCTTCTGAAGAAAAGGTTCCTGAAGAAACCGCAAAGCAGGAAGCTGTTGATGCCAATTCGGGCAAATTCGGTGACAACAAAGAGTTTTCCTGGTCTTTCAACACCAAGACTGGTGCACTTAAGATCACGGGAACGGGAAACATGCCGGCTTTCCAGAATCCCATTACTAATAAGCTCGATAACCGTCCGTGGAAAGACTTGGTTTCAAAGATCAAGAGCGTAGAGCTTTCTGAAGGAATATGTCGCGTTGCCAGTTATTCTTTCGAAAACTGCAAAAATCTGACTTCAGTTAAGCTCCCGAGTACTCTTGACTCTATTGGCAGGAGAGCATTCATGGAATGCAGGAGTCTTAAGAGCATCAAGCTTCCTGATAGCCTGACATGGATCAATGAAGAAGCTTTTGCATGCTGCGAAAAACTTGAGACGATCAACATTCCTTCAGGGGTTACAGAAATCCTCGATGATGCATTCTGGGGATGCAGCAGCATTAAGAGCATTGATCTTCCGGATGGTCTTACAAAGATTTTCCCCGGAACTTTTGTAGGATGCACAAGTCTTACCGGAATCAAGATCCCTGACAGTGTTACGGAAATAGGGAAATCGGCATTCCACGGATGCTTCAGTTTTACTAATGTAGTTATCCCCAATAAGGTTACTACGATCGGTGAAGATGCTTTCGGTGACTGCCACAACATGGTCAGCATAACGATCCCCGCAAGTGTAACATCCATCGGTGACAAAGCTTTCCAGAAGTGCACGGCTCTTACGGAAGTTTACTATGCAGGTACTAAATCTGATTTCCACAACATCACCATCAGCAATGAAGAAAACGATCTGTTAACGGGTGCGGATCTTCTTCTTCCCGGAAACTATCACAAGATCACGATCGGTACTTCAGATCACGGCAAGGTCATTCCTTCACAGAAGAATGCAACCTACGGAAGAGAGGTCACTTTAAAGTTTGACCGCGATTTCCGTTGGGCTGTTGAAACCGTTAAAGTAAACGGCACTGAGATCACAGGTGACAAGTTCTTCATGCCCGATGAAGACGTAACGATCGATGTTACTTATAAGGAGATCGTTCCTTCTGAAAACACTCTCGTTGCAAAGGGCGGAAAGACCGCAAAGGTCAAGTACAAGAAGCTCAAAAAGAAGGCACGGACAGTTGCACGTGCCAAGGTCATCACGATCAGCAATGCAGAGGGCAAGGTGACATATAAGCTCCTCAGCGTTAACAAGAAGAAAAAGTCATTCAAGGTTAATGCTGCAAACGGCGTCATTACCGTTAAGAAGAAGCTCAAGAAGGGTAAATATACTCTTAAGGTAAAAGTCACAGCTGCAGGAAATGAGAACTTTAACGCAGCTTCTAAAACAGTTACATTCAAGATCAAGGTCAAATAAACAGGAGGGGAAAACATGTTTTACGTAATCTTCGGAGGAATCCTGGTCTTTGCAGGTTTCTATCTCATTATCAAGTGCCTGCTCAGCCGCAAGAAGGGTGTTCATCTCGAATCAACTCTCGCAGGCTTCCAGGAAGAGAAGGGTACTACTTATCCGGTATTCAGGTTCAAGTATGAAGGCGAGGAGCTCACACTCCCCGGCGGCGTTCCTGCAAATCCTTCAAAGTTCAAGTATTCTGAAGGTGATACCGTAAAGATCATCTTCAATCCTTCGAACAGACAGTTCGTTGACATCGAGGGTTCAGCTACCGAGTATCTTTACGGAATCGGTGCCATCGTATTGGGTGCCATCCTTGCACTCGCTTCTCTCAAGAAGATGGGTGTTTTCTGATATCAGATCTTTACGCAAACAAAAGGAGCGTCACGTTGGTGGCGCTCCTTTTTTGCTCTTTTGTATTTTATCAGTTGCCTCTCAGCTTTCTGATCTCTTTACGCTTTTCGCATTCGGGGCAGGTGGACATCGGAGTAAGTGCGAGGACCGATTCCTTTTTGTATCCGCACTTGGAGCAGATGAAAACGTACTTGGAGAAAACGCTTCCCATCGAAGTACTGAGGATCCATGTGCCGTTAGCGTCATCGTCAACGGGAGGGAGCGAGGGCTCAGGTTCTGGTGCGGGCGCAGGTACTTTGGGTTCCTCTGCGACGAAAGTAACGGGCTTATGTGATTCCACAGGTGCCTGAATCGTTTCTTCGTCAAACCAGGTCTTCGGCTTGGGTTCGCCGAGCATGCACTTGTTCTTGTGGAACGGACAGCCGAAGCAATCGTCCATGTTTACGCAAAGCCTGTAAACGCCTTTTAACAGCTGATCTAACTGCTGGTCTCTGTTTTCCATACTTCTGCTCTCCTTACCTTTGACCGCGGGTTGATCCGCGTTAACCCCTCAAAGGAATTTGTTATATTATAACACGCTGATCAGATGTATGTACCAAGATAAGCAAAATCAGAAGGTTCTGCGTCTAACTGGCAGAGAAGCTTTACGACTTCGTCTGAATATGCTGATGCTTCGAAATCAAGATAGAACATGAATTCAAAGTCAGAACCCGCGATGGGCCTTGATTCGATCTTTGTGAGGTTCAATCCGAGGGAAGAGAACTTTGCGAGAGTGTCGGCGAGTGCGCCCGGCTTATGTCCTAAGGTCATCATGATGGACGTTTTTGAAGCACCGGGATAGATGCGCAGATCCTTAGTGATGCAGATGAACCTTGTGTAGTTGTGGTCCGTGTTCATTATGTTTCCGGGGATCGATGCAAGGCCGTAGAGCTCACGGCAGTCTGAAGATGAGATCGCGGCGACGTCGTTTCTTTCTGAATCAGCGACCATCCTTGCTGCAACTGCGGTGTTCTCTACTACGTTGATCTTTATCTCGGAGTGCTCTTTAAGGAACCTGCTGCACTGGCCGATCGCCTGGCTGTGCGAATATACCTCTTTTACGTCAGAGAGCTTTGTTCCTGGCTTTACGAGGAGCTGGTGGTTGATCTTGAGCTTGTAGTCTCTTGCGATGTGGAAATTGTGGCCTGCCATGAGGTCGTAGACCTGTGTGACCGAGCCGTAAGAGCTGTTCTCGATGGGGAGCATGCCGTACTCGCAAAGGCCGCTTTCAACTGCCTGGAATACGCCGTCGAATGTCTTGAAATACATGATGTTGGCATGTGCGAAGATCTTGTCTGTCGCTATCTGCGAATATGCGCCCTCGATGCCCTGGCACGCTATGGTTCCTGATGTGGGGAAGAGCTTGGGTGTCTTTTCGATCGCTTCTTTAATGCGGTCGGCGAGTTCCGTCTTGGTGCCGTACTGTGTGTTCTTGTAGGAGTGACTCATGTTGAAGAGGGCCTGGAAGAGAACGCGTTCATAGCCGCTGATGTCTTTGTAATCCTGCTCGAGGCCGTTCATGAAGCCTCTTTCATAGCGTCTGCATTTCTGCGCTATCTCGGAAGCGGGGAGTCCTTCGTCTGCTCTTTGGCTTGCTTCAAGGCGTTCTTCGACGAGCTTTGCGATCTCGCGGTCGATCTCTTCGATCCTTGTTGATGATTCCTTCTGTGTCATGGTCTTTCTCCTTTTCTGTGGGTAAACAAAAACCCCGCAGTTCTCACTGCGGGGCTAAAGTCCTAAATTTGTTATCTCGGTCTACAGGCAGTGAAAACTATTCGCTCTTTGTGGGGGCAAAAAATGAAAAGTTAAAGCTTGTAAACCAAAAATTTCTCATGAGCGGATTATACTCCTACGTTTTCTCCTAAGTAAAGAGCAAATTTCGGTTGCGCATTGCTAATTTTTCTTTGATGTGCGTTTTCAGCAATATTACGCTTCAAAGACACTTTCGGGGCAACGGCTGAACGGGCCGGCTTAAAAGGTATACTCATAGCATGTTTTTTCTTAAGAAGATACAAAAGAGCAATATAAAGCGCACTAAGGCCACCGTCGTACTGCTCGGTGCGGCCTGCATCATGACCGGCATCTACGCAGGATGTTCACTCCTTAAAGAACCCGCTGATCCGAACGGATCGGCCGCTTCTTCCGTACCTGCCGTTACCGAAAAAGAAAGCAACTACATGGATTACGTTGCGGGCATTTCGGTCTTTGACGGCAACGTAAGCAAATATGAGACGGGACCTTACAATGAAAATGACATCTGTGAATATATTCTTGCGGGCAAATACGTCTATAACCTTTTCAGATCTGACGAGCAGTACTATTTAAAGAGGATCGACGTTGCGGCACCTTCAAGGTCAGGCATTGCTCAGATCGGCTGTAAAAAAGATTATTCATGCACGCTTTCAGCTTTCGGAGTAAGGCTCGAAAATGAAGACGATGTAATCTTTTACGATCTCGACATGAACGAGATTTGGAAGGTACCCAACACGAAGTATTACGAAGCCATAGTGCCTTACAAGGACTCGTATCTCTATCTTGAAGGCGATCAGCTCTATATCCTCAAAGAAGGACAGAAAGAGCCTTTCAGAAAACTGAATCTTCCTGATTACGGCATTCTCTGCCAAAAGGTCACTTCTGAGAACACTATTCTCGCGCTGACCGACAACAACATGGAAGGCCCTTACAATTTCTATGTCTATGACGTAAATGCGGACACTTATAAAACGATCAACGAGATGTGCTTTAACTACTATGAGAACGGATACTTTGATGCTTATCCCGAAAAGATAAGGATCAGAAATCTTTCAGATGAGAAAGAGCAGGAGTTTGAAAACAAGTATCCCGGCTACATCGGCACTTCGTATTACGACGGCCAGAAGATCTATTTTTCGGATCAGACCGACCTGACGATAAGGACCTACGATCCTGTAAACAAGACGATTGCGACGCTTACCGAGCACGAGTTCGGGAAGTACGGAGTGAACATGCTGGGAGTCATCGGCAAGGAAGTATTCTTCGTTTATGCCGGTCAGCTCTACGTGGTCGACACAACCGGTTGCACTGAGATTCCCGTTGAAGAATTCAACATTATCCTTCACGGCAACAGGGATGACTTGGAGCGCGTCATAAGAGACAAGTATTCCATCAACATCCTGACGGGTGATGCCGCAGCAAAGCATATCTTAAGAAACGTTAAATGCGAACCCTTCAATCAGGAAACGCGCATCCTTTATACGCTCAAGCAGATCACGCCCTATATCGAGAGATTCGGAAAAGAGTTTTTCGATGAGTTCCGCTACGGAACATCCAAGGGCCTTTACGTGCTCCTGACGGGACACACGGAGGTCACCAATGACGGCGCAAAGATCGATGCGGGCGGAGTTGCCTTCAGAGAGGGAGACAAGTTCTACATAATCCTGAACATCAATAACGAAGGCCTCGCGAAGAGTTTCTGCCATGAGCTCATGCATTCGATGGAACAGAATTCTGACGCATCGAAGTTCTTCCCGGACTGGAACAAATACAATCCGAAGGGTTACAAGTACGCAGACAGCTATGCCCAGACATCTGACGACAAGTATACGCAGTGGGGTTCTTCGCCTGAAGATGTGTATTTCTACGACCAATATTCGAAAACGAATGCGATGGAGGACAGGGCAAGGGTATTCGAGAATTTCGTCGGCGTTACTAAGGATGAATGCAGGATCCATGAATATCCGAAGCTGAAGGAAAAAGCAAAATACATAAAAGAGCGCATCTTAAAGCTCTATCCGTCACTGAAGGGATCGGACATTTTTAAAAATCTGGATGGGTGAACATGTTAAAAGGACGTAAGCAACTTGTGATCAAAATGGTGAAGATGTGGTGCATCAAACTCGCTGCATCGTGTCTTATCACGGCTGTCGGAGGCTGTTCGCAGATTCCTGCGAAGAATTCCTCCACGGGCGAAAAGCCGATAATCTCATCTTATTCGGCGCCTGAAGGCTCAGAGACTCCCGCGCAGACGGATCCTGAGATACCGATCAAGATCTGGCAGTATCAGGAACTGGAGGTAACGTTTAACAGGTTCTCTGAAAACGTCGGATATTTAAACCTCGGCATGACCACAAAAGACGCGCCGAACTATGTCCTTTTCGGCCACTACATGTACTGTCTTTCAGGCGGTAACGGAAACTACGAACTTCGCAGGATCGACTTGGATCTCTTAGAAAAGTCTTCCGTTGCGAAGATCCAGGTCACAAACGGAACCGTAGCTCTTCTTGATTTCTGCCTTCGCATAAACACTCACGGCGAGACCATCTACTACGACTTCGATTTTCACGAGATCTGCAGGTCAAAAGACGTAGGTGAGGAGCAGGGCCTCGTGCCTTACAAGGACGGCTACATCGTAAAGGACGGCGCTAAACTGAAGATTCTCCACGTTGATGACGAGACTCCTTACAGAACCCTTGATTCAGTTGATTACGAGATCACGGGATACCATTACACGGGCGACAACACATACCTGATAATGAAGGACAGAACAAAGCCTGATACGAAGGTCAGAACGGTTTACGACATCGGCAGGAAAGTGTACTGGAGAAGGCTTCCCGAGAACGTCACGCTGTCTGACAAAGGCCTTACGGGTTCAGCATCAGGCCAATATGTCGTAGGCAATTTCGCTAAGATCAAGCAGGCAAGCTATCCTTCAAAGAATCCCGGAATCCCTGAGAGCACGCTCTTCGACGGCACTAAGTTCTATTTCTTCGACAAGACCGACAGGAAGATAAAGTACTACTGCCCGTCAAGGCAGGTCATCTGCGTGACGTCGGAGGCTGAGTTCCTTCAGGGCGCAACGCTCAAGGGACTTCACGGCGGATATGTTTATGCGCAGTACGGCACGACGATCTATTTCATCGATCCCGCGGGCCAGAAGGAGATGACAGGCGATGCCTACATCAAGAAGATAAAGAAGCAGACAGCGACGCTCCGCTATAACCTCGAATTCCATTACAGGGTAAAGATAATCAACGGCAAAGACGCAACGAAGCTCGCCGCAGGCAATGCCGTTCTGCAGCCCATAACCGCGGATCTTGCCGCATCAAGCGCAATGAACAGGATCTCCGCGGTCCTGAAGAAAGTCAACTACAGATTCTTCGATGTCTTCAAGCAGAGCAGGAAAGACGGCGTCTGCATTTTGCTTACGGGAAACATAGACGTCGTGGACGGCAAGTCTTCCGTGCCTTCATATTCATTTGCCGGAAAGGATGCTTATTTCATCGCACTCAACATCTGGTCGAATGACATCGAGAACGCGTTCTGCCAGGAGATAATGCACACGATCGAAAGCAGGATGGCCAATGCTGATCAGGTCTTCACGGACTGGAGCACATTCAATCCCGAAGGATTCTATTATTCGGAATTTTCCGCAGGATCTGCAGAAGCGCCTTACGTGCCTGATACTGAAAGCGATGTGAATAACGTTTATTTCACCGATTCATATGCGTGCGCAAGCCCTGCAGAGGACCGCGCAAGACTTTTCGCCGCTATCCTCATGCCCGAAAAGTACGGAAGGAACATAAGCTCTTACCCGCATCTCATGAACAAGGCGTCTGCGATAAAGCATGTCCTGCTGACATACTATCCCGCACTTTCTGATTCACAGGAGCTCAGCGTGATACCATGAGCATGCCCAGGATAATCGCACTTGACCTTGACGGGACGCTTTTGAATTCAAGGAAAGAATTCCCGAAGGAATTTCCTGACTTTGTAAGATCTCATCCGGAAACTGCTTTCGTTCTTGCGAGCGGAAGACAGATATATGCACTCGTCGATCAGTTCTCTGAGATAAAGGATCACCTCTGGTATATCGCCGAAAACGGCGGCTGCGTCTATCACGCGGGCGAGTTCCTTTGCGTTGATTCGATGAAACCTGAAGATTGCCTCAAAGTACTCGGTGAGTTTGAGGGAGAATCTATGTGCGAACCTTTGGTCTGCGGACTTGACAGCGCTTATGTCAGAGTCTGCGGAGGACAGGCGAAGATAGAGTCAACCAAGTACTATACGCGCATCGAATACAACAACGATCTGCGTTCGTGCGCACTGAAGGATAAGATCCTGAAGATCGCCATCTTCGTTGATGATTTCCGCGCCGAGGAAGTGTACTTGTCACTGCCGCCCCGTAATGACGGTTTGGCGACGCTCCTGTCGGGCGACAGCTGGATAGACATAGCGAATGCTTCCGTAGGCAAGGGAGCGGCTCTGAGGTCGATTCAGAGCATTCTGGGGGCATCCCCGGAGGAGACCGCGGCATTCGGCGACTACTTGAACGACATGAGCCTGTTTGAAGCAGCAACCGAATCCTATGCAATGGCAAACGCGCATCCCGAACTCAAGGGTGCGGCAAAACACATAACACGATATACTAATGATGAAAACGGTGTGATGGAAGCTTTAAAGGAGATGGAAAATGAGAATGTTTAAAAAGGTAATGACTCTTGCGGTATCCGCAGCGTTTATGTGCGGCCTTGCATCCTGCTCAAAGAACCCGGTCGCAGATCCTTCAGCTTCTTCAGCTTCAGCGCAGACCGAGAAGAGCCTGGTCGTTACCGAAAAGGAGACAACTGAGACTTCTGAGACCGAGAAGGACAGCAAGTTCGGCAAGGCGCTGGTCGTCTACTTCTCATGCACCGGAAACACCAAGGATGTCGCGCTTAAGATCGCCAACGAAGTAGGCTGCGGCACATATGAGATAGTTCCCTCAAAGGCATATACGACTGATGACCTGAACTACAACAATAAGAAATCACGCGCAACGAGGGAGCAGAACGACAAGAATGCAAGACCCGAGATCGAAGGAACTGTAGACTTAAGCTCCTATGACACGATCTTCCTGGGTTATCCGATCTGGTTTGCCAAGGCTCCCAGGATCCTTTGTACATTTGTTGAAGGCCAGAACTTTGAAGGCAAGAAGATAATTCCTTTCTGCACTTCAGGCAGCAGCATCATCGGCTCAAGTGCGACAGAACTCGCAGAGCTTGCCCAGAACAAGGGCAGATGGATCAGCGGCACGCGTTTCGGTGCAAACGTAAAGAGTACGGACGTCGCGCAGTGGATCGCTGTCGTTGAGGGCGAGATCTGATTACCCGTTTCACGACCTGTTTTGCGGGAAACAGAGCAAGAAACAGGTCGTGGCAGTTTAATCCTTACTGATAATCCCGGATACGTCATCGTAGCCGGGTTTTATTTTCTTTACGCCGAAACCCTCTGAAATCTTGACTTTCACGTCACCGTACTTAGTGGTGACGGTCTCTTCGCGGCGGTCAAGGACGAAGCGGTCCTTGAGGCAGTAGCGGATCCCAATCGTAGTCGTATTTTCAAAGATGAGCTTTGCGAACTTTTCCTTTTCGTCAGGCTTGCAAAGGCAGGTAATCAGGATGCCGGGGCGGTTTTTCTTCATTCCGACCGCGGTTGTGAAAACGTCGAGAGCGCCTTCCTTCATGAGGAGCTCGGTAGCGTAGCCTGTTTCTTCTCCTGTCATGTCATCAACGTTGCAGCAGAGCTCGCAGATCTTGTCACTGTCCGCATCTGCAGATTCTCCGGTCATTATCCTTACGCAGTTTGCGCGCTCGAAATCCTTTTTGCCCATGCCGTAGCCTGTCTTTTCGATCTTCATTACGGGCATGCTGCCGAATTTTGCTGCGAAATGCTTTAAGAGCGCAGCTCCGGTAGGAGTGCAGAGCTCGCCTCGTACTTCTCCGCCGTAGACAGGGACACCTTCAAGGATAGTTGCCGTGGCAGGTGCAGGGACGGGAAGCGTGCCGTGTGCGCATTTTACCTCACCGCAGCCCACATGAACGGGGGAGACGATGACCTTATCGGGTGAGATCTTTTCCATAAGGGTGCAGAAGCCCACGACATCTGCCACTGCGTCCATCGTTCCGACTTCGTGAAAATGGATCTCAGTGATGTCGTGGCCGTGCGCCTTGCTCTCAGCCTCAGCAATGAGCTTATAGACGGCGATCGAATCAGCCTTGACCTTATCTGATACATTCAGATTACCGATTATGTGCTCGATGTCATGGAGCGAGCTGTGATGGTGGTGACCGTGCTCATGTTCATGTTCATGGGAGTGAGCGTGTTCATTCTCATGAACGTGTTCGTGTTGATGCTCATGATGATGTTCGTGCATGTGCTCATCTTCGGTCTGGCCGTTTACATAGACCTCTGCGTGAGTTCCGGTAATACCGCATTTTACGGAAGGAACGAGGGAATACTTAACACCGGGTATGCCTGCCTGGTTGAGGAGATCCTCACAGGCCTTGACGTCGCCTGTTGTTTCGGCAAGTGCTGCTGTGAGCATGTCGCCGGCTGCGCCCATGTTGCATTCTATGTACATTATCTTCATTTTGAGGTTCCTCCGATGTGATTGATCATGCTGGCGAGGTAGCCCGCGCCGAAACCGTTGTCTATGTTGACCACGCTGACACCGCTCGCGCAGGAATTGAGCATGGCAAGAAGGGCTGTGATCCCTTCGAATGAGGCACCGTATCCCACACTGGTCGGAACGGCGATCACGGGGCAGTCTGCGAGCCCTCCTATGACACTTGCGAGGGCTCCTTCCATGCCCGCAATGGCGATAATTACCTTCGCGGTCATGATCTCCTCTGAATG
>JAFWQF010000099.1 GCA_017509205.1 Clostridiales bacterium
ACTACATCGTTACAGCGACACCCGGATTTGATGCTGAGACACAGGTAATGGATGAGCAGGCAAGAGAGATCCTGCTCGACTACATCGATTACTACTATACGGATGGCGACCTTGATGAGGGTCACTTTTTCCAGAAGGCTTTCATGAGGGCGGGTGACCGCATCATGATCAAGCAGATGTCTGAAAAGCAGGTATTTACGATCATTGTTGTCGTTGCGATCGTCATTATCGGACTCATCATAATCTCGTCGATCATCCGTAAGAAGAAGGTTGCCGTCGCAAAGCAGCAGACCATGCAGAAGCAGGCTGCCGCGCAGGAGGCCAAGGCTGTTGCCGAACAGAAGCAGACAGACTTCAACCGCAAGCAGTATGAGGATCAGCTTGAAACGGAATTCGTAGCCGTTACATGCCCCAACTGCGGTTCTACGGGCAATAAGATACGCAGGACAACAGTCGGTTACTGCCCGTTCTGCGGCACCGCCATCAGGGTCGACAAGGACGGCAACGTCGAATTCTTAAGCAGGAACGATAATCAGCAAACATGAATTTCTATGTAGCCACATTGTTTCCCGAGCAGATAGATTCTTATCTGAATACGAGCATAACGGGACGCGCGATCGCCAAGGGTGCGATCTCTCTGGAATGCATCCAGATGAGGGACTTCGCGCCCAATAACTACGGCCGTGTGGACGATACGATCTACGGCGGCGGCACCGGCATGATGATAAGGTGCGAACCCGTTTACGGAGCGTGTCAGAAGGCTGCTGAGCTCGCAGGGGAGAAGCCCTACACGGTGTTCATGTCGCCCAAGGGCAATGTTTTCAACGAGAAGAAGGCTCATGAACTTGCATCTCACAAGAACCTGCTCATCATCTGCGGACATTATGAAGGTATAGACGCGCGCGTTACAGATATGGTGTGCGATGAGGAGATATCGATAGGTGACTATGTCCTTACGGGCGGTGAGACTGCAGCGATCGTCGTCATAGATGCCGTCGCAAGGCTCGTTCCGGGAGTGCTTCCCAATGAAGAGGCTTATACCGTTGAATCTCATACCGGAAATCTTCTTGAAGCACCGCAGTATACTATGCCTGCCGAATGGAACGGAAAGACCGTCCCGGAAGTTCTAAGGAACGGCAATGACGCCCTGATCAAGGAATACAACAAGGCTGCGGCTCTTTGCGACACGCTAAAGAGAAGGCCTGATCTTTTCGATAAGGAAGTCGTATCCGAAGAAGAGTGGGAAAAGATGCTTGCCTTTGAAAAAGGGTTGTGTTAAACTCTTTCAGTTTTATCAGGATGGTCCTCTGCCCACATCCAGGCACGAACATCTGCAGGAAAGAGAGGAACAGACAAAATGGATTTAGTAAAAGTTATCGAGAAAGAAAATATCAAGAATAACTATCCTGATGTTGAGGTCGGTGATTACGTAAAGGCTCACCTCAAGATCAAGGAAGGCGCTAAGGAGCGTATCCAGGTTTTCGAAGGATATGTTATCGCTAGAAAGGGTTCAGGACTTTCAGAGTCTATCACCATCCGCCGTGTTTCTTACGGTGTAGGTGTAGAGCGTATCCTGCCCGTTAACAGCCCTAAGATCGATCACATCGACGTAGTACGTAAGGGTAAGATCAGAAGAGCTAAGCTCTATTACCTCCGTGACCGTCAGGGTAAGGCAGCAAAGATTCAGCAGAAGCTGTAATTTGCGGTTTAAAAACAAAAAGAACGAGGCTGCTTTCGGGCAGCCTCTTTTTATTGGAAATCTGTTCGCACTTCTTTCGTAGTTATCGGAAACTGCCGTTTTTTATTGCAAAACTTCGAACAATCGGCCGTTTGTTCGAAGTTTTCAGCTTTTTTCAGGCCGTTTCCGATAACTCCTTTTGTAAGGAACAGTGTGTTATCATAATTTTACTGTTTTGAGGTGAAGTGATTTTATGGCTAATAACATCAACTGGTTTCCGGGGCACATGCGCAAGGCTCTCAACGAGACACAGGAGCGCCTTAAGCTGGTCGACATCGTGTATGAGACTGCTGACTGCAGGATCCCTTTTTCGAGCAGGAATCCGGAACTCGATAAGATAATCGGAGACAAGCCCAGGATAGTAGTCCTTAACAAGGCTGATCTGGCTGACCCTTCAAAGACATCCCGTTGGATAGAGCATCTTGCAAAATCCGGCACTCCCGCATGCGCTTTGGAGAGCAACCACAAAAAGGGTTTTGACAGGCTTAACCAGCTGACAATGGAGCTCATGGAAGAAAAGCTCAGCAAAGCCGCTGAGAAAGGCCGTACGGGAAGGCCTGTCAGAGCAATGGTCGTAGGTTCGCCCAATACCGGCAAATCAACGCTTATCAATGCGCTCGCAGGTAAGAAGGCTGCCGTTACGGGAGACAGACCGGGCGTCACCAAGGATTTCAAATGGATAATGACCGGCGGAAGGCTTGAGCTCATGGACATGCCGGGCGTGCTCTGGCCCAGGATCGCCACCAAGAGGAGCGCAGTATGCCTTCAGGCCTGCGGCTCCATAAAGGACGAGGTTACTGACGTTACCGAGACCGCTTACGAGATAATGAAGATTCTGATCGGACTGTATCCGAAGCTCATGACCGAGCGCTACGGCGTGCCTTTGGACATCGAGGGCGGTGAAGATGAGATGGGATATTCCGATCCTTATTACGATCTTTTCCTTGCGATGGGCAAGAAGCGCGGCTGCGTGATGAGCGGCGGAAGAGTTGATGAGGAAAGGTTTGCAAAGACCCTTCTTACGGATCTGCGCGAAGGCCGCATCGGAAGGATAACTTTAGAAGACCCCGAACCCCCGAAAGGTGAATGAACATGGCAGGACTATCAAAGGAAAAACTTGAGGAAAAATACGAGGCTCTTTACGCTTACGAGCGCGAATATCACGCAAAGGGATATTCGGTCATAGCAGGCATTGATGAGGCGGGAAGAGGCCCTTTGGCAGGCCCTGTGGTTGCAGGCTGCTGCATTCTCGATCCTGAGGTTAAGATCTTGGGTCTCGATGACTCCAAGAAGCTTTCCGAGAAGAAGCGTGAGGCACTTTTCGTTGAGATAAAGGAAAAGGCGCTCGCATGGTCAGTCTGTGAGGTCTCCGCTGAAGAGATAGACAGGATCAACATCCTCGAGGCAACGAAGAAGTCCATGAGGACCTGCGTTGAGGAGATCTCCAAAAAGATGAGGCCCGATCTTCTGCTCATAGATGCGGTTAACCTCAGCGGAACAGGCGTAGACGTAGTGCCGATAATCAAAGGTGATGCGAATTCAAACTCCATAGCGGCTGCTTCGATACTTGCAAAAGTCACCAGGGACCATATAATGATCGCGTTTGACGAGACTTATCCGGGCTACGGATTTGCCAAGCACAAGGGCTACGGAACGAAGGACCATTATGCCGCGATCAGGGAGTTTGGCATGACTCCCATCCACAGAAGGTCATTTCTCAAGGTCATTCATTAAAAAATGCCTTGACATTGCCGCAGACATTCTTTATTATTACCTCGTTGAAAAGAAGAACATCCGTTTCTCACCTCAAGCGCCTTAGGGCTGTAAAGAGGTTAATAGTTTAAAACCTATAGAGGGTTGCCTTATCTTAAGGCAGGGCTGTTATGAGAGAACGGATTATATCCGTTCTTTTTTTGTGACATAAGGATTTATCGACACTTAAACGGGAGGTGATTACTATCTCAAAGGCTAACGAGAATCAGTTGATCAATGATGCGATCAAATTTGCGCAGGTCCGCCTTATCGATGCCGAAGGCAACATGATCGGTGTAGTTCCGATCGAAGAGGCAAGGAAGAGCGCAGAAGATGCGGAACTCGATCTGGTCTGCATTTCGCCCAATCCTGACAACCCGGTTTGCAAGGTAATGGATTACAAGAAGTTCCTTTTCGAAAAGGGTAAGAAAGAGAAGGAAGCGAAGAAGAAGCAGAAGGAAACTGAGCTCAAGGAAATCGGCTTAAAGCTTACGACCGACGTACACGACATCGAAGTTAAGCGCAAGGCTGTCATCAAGTTCCTGAGCAACGGAGACAGAGTAAAGGTCAACATAAGATTCAGAGGCCGTGAGATGGCTTTCCAGAATAAAGGCTTCGAGGTCATGACGGAATTCGCCAAGGGCGTCGAAGAATACGGTTCGATCGACAAACAGCCAAAGATAGAAGGCAGGAACATGGTAATGTACCTGTCGCCGGCAAAGAAAAAATAACCAGGAGGATAAGAAAAATGCCTAAGCAGAAAACACACAGTTCTTCTAAGAAGAGATTTAAGGTGACAGGTTCCGGCAAGGTCCTTCACAAGCAGGCGTTCAGAAGCCACATTCTTAGTAAGAGACCTACAAAGAGAATGAGACATCTCAGACACAGCGAGGTCGCATCTGACGCTAATGCAAGAATCATCAAGAAGATGATTCCTTACGCTTAATTCGATTAGGAGGACAATGACATGTCAAGAGTTAAAAGAGGAATCCGTACAAGGGCTCGTCATCATAAGATCCTTAAGGCTGCAAAGGGCTACTGGGGCCACAAGAGCAAGCTCTTTAAGGTAGCTAACCAGCAGGTTCTCAAGTCCGGCAACTATGCTTACCGTGACAGAAGAAACAAGAAGAGAGACTTCAGAAGACTTTGGATCGTTCGTATCAACGCAGCTTGCCGTCTCAACGACATGAGCTACTCAAGATTCATGAACGGCCTTAAGAAGGCAGGCATCGAGCTTGACCGTAAGGTTCTTTCTGATATCGCAATCTCTGATGCAGCAAGCTTCACTTCTCTCGTAGAGAAGGCAAAGGCAGCTCTCTGATAATTGTAGGTTCAATTAGAGCATAATGGCGCGGGCAATGCCCGCGCTTTTTTATGTCTTGGGTTATTCTTGCCAAACCGTATGATGTATTCTATGATTTTTCTATAACGGCACGGCTGAAGGGAGAACACATATGAAATGCAGACAATGCGGCGCTGAAATTCCTGATGATTCACAGTTTTGCGAGAACTGCGGATCAAAGGTCGAGAGGATCGAGCCGGCTTATCAGCCGCAGCCCCAACTGCAGCCCCAACTGCAGCCCCAGCCGCAGCCCCAACTGCAGCCCCAGCCGCAGCTTCAGCCTCAGCCTGTTCAGGTCAATCCCGTATATCCGCCCGATTCGATATATGCTGCAAATGCTTATGCAATGTCACAGGCTCAGCCTGTCCTTGTTCAGCCCATCTATGATCCGATGCAGCCGTCCATGCAGTATCAGCAGCAGTATGTAGCGGGTCAGCAGGCTTATGTGTCATCGATACCCCAGTATCAGGCTCCCGTATACTATCAGCCCGGCATGTACAAGCCCGCAAATAAGACATTCAACAAAGTCTTAAAGATGGTGAGCATTGTTTCTCTCGTGCTCTACACGCTGTTATTTCTGGTAATGCTGGGTGAAACGCTACTTGGAGAGAGTTATGCGACTGCCAAGCTTGCTTTAACATTTTTATTGGCAGGATATTCAGTCTTTGTCCTTGTTTTCTCCTGCGTCAGGAAGAGCATCGGAAAAGGTGCTTTCATAACTTTTCTGGTAACGATGGGTGTTTCGCTTTACATGTTTTCCACGATCGTTTCGGGAAGCTGATCTGTCATGCAGATAATCACCAGCCGTGACAATGCAAAAGTAAAGCGTCTTGCGTCCCTTCATAAGCGTGAGAACGCACGCTCTGAAGGTCTTGTCTTCCTTGAGGGAGAGAGGCTCTGCAAGGATGCTTTCGAGTCCGGTATCAATCCTTCCGAAGTCATCGTTACCGAGAAGAACATACCCTGGGCTGAAAAGTACGCAAAGGACGCGGAAGTCACCGTTCTGAGCGATGACTGTTTTAAAAAGATCGCTTCAACCGTTAATCCGCAGGGAATAGCATGCATAATTAAACAGCCTGTTCTGGAGTCGGGCATTCCGTTCAGAAAAGACGGGAACGACATATATGCGGTGCTTGAGGACATTCAGGATCCGGGAAACCTGGGAACGATAATCAGGACCGCGGATGCTTTCGATTTCACTGCGGTGATAATGTCGCCTTCGACATGCGATCCGTTCAACGAGAAGACCATCAGAGCTACAATGGGTTCAGTCTGGCATCTTCCGCTCGTGACAATGCCTTTGGACAAAGCGTTTGCGTTCTTTGAAGAGAACGGCATCGAGACTTTGGCGATGCACCTTAAGGGAAAAGAACTCAATGAGGCTGAAATTAAGCTTCCTGCGGCATATCTCATAGGCAACGAGGGCAGGGGACTGTCGGAAGAGACATCATCCAGATGCACGAGGCTCGTAAAGATCCCGATGCCCGGAAAGGCGGAGTCACTTAATGCCGCCGCGGCGTCAGCGATAACCGGATATGTCCTTGCGTCAAAGCGCATTCTTTGATTATTGAATAAAAATTCAAGACCCTGCAAAGGGTCTTTTTGTTGTTAATATTGAAATTTCCCCGAGATTTATTGTCTTTCCTCCTTTTTATATTTAAAAATGCTATAATTGCAACGCTAAAAGAAGGAGGATTATTTCCATGGGAATGACAATTTCACAGAAGATCATCAAAGAACACCTTTTATCCGGTGAGATGAAAGCAGGCGAGGAGATCTCCATCAGGATCGACCAGACCCTTACACAGGATTCCACAGGTACCATGGCATACCTCCAGTTCGAGGCCATCGGCGTTGACCGCGTTAAGACAAAGCTTTCCGTTGCGTACATCGACCACAACATGCTTCAGACCGGTTTTGAGAACGCTGACGACCACAAGTACATCCAGACAGTTACCGCCAAGCACGGCATCAGATTCTCCCGTCCGGGCAACGGCGTTTGCCACCAGGTCCACGTAGAGCGTTTCGGTATCCCGGGACAGACTCTCCTTGGTTCTGACTCACATACACCTACATGCGGCGGTATCGGAATGCTCGCGATCGGCGCAGGCGGACTTGACGTCGCAGTTGCAATGGGCGGCGGTCCTTACTACATCACAATGCCTAAGATGGTCAGAGTCACTCTCAAGAACAAGCTCGGCAACTGGGCAACAGCTAAGGACATCATCCTCGAAGTTCTCCGCATCATGACCGTTAAGGGCGGTGTTGGCAAGATCGTCGAGTATGCAGGCGAAGGCGTTAAGACACTTTCAGTTCCTGAGCGTGCCACCATCACAAACATGGGCGCTGAGCTCGGTGCAACAACTTCGATTTTCCCTTCTGATGAGATCACGAGAGAGTTCCTCAAGGCTCAGGACAGGGAAGACGCTTGGACAGAGATCAAGGCTGACGAAGATGCAGTTTACGATGAGGAGATCGAGATCGACCTCGCTGCATTAAGACCTCTTATCGCTAAGCCTCACATGCCTGACCAGGTAGTTTCCATCAAGGAAGTTGCAGGCCTCAAGGTTGACCAGTGCTGCATCGGTTCATGCACCAACTCATCACTCTATGACATGCTCAAGGTAGCAGCAATCCTCAAGGGACACACTGTTGCTCCTGATGTTTCACTCGTAATCGCTCCCGGTTCAAAGCAGGTATTCAACATGCTCGCTGAGAACGGTGCTCTTTCCGACATGATCGCTGCAGGCGCAAGGATCATCGAGTGCGGATGCGGACCCTGCATCGGCATGGGCCAGTCACCTAAGACAAACGCGGTATCACTGCGTACAAACAACAGAAACTTCTATGGAAGATCCGGAACAAAGTCCGCTTCCATCTACCTCGTAAGCCCTGAAGTTGCTGCAGTTGCAGCCATCACAGGCGTTGTTACGGACCCTGCTGATTTCGGTGAACCTCCGGTAGTCGAGATGCCCGAGAACTTCATGGTCAACGACAACATGGTCATCATGCCTGCTGAATCAAGCAATGACGTTGAGGTCGTAAGAGGCCCCAACATCAAGCCTTTCCCGGTTAACACAAAGCTCGGTGAAGAAGTTGACGGCAAGGTATTGATCAAGCTCGAGGACAACATCACGACAGACCACATCATGCCTTCAAACTCCAAGCTTCTGCCTTACAGAAGTAACGTGCCTTATCTCGCAGACTTCTGCCTCACACCCTGTGACGAGGAGTTCCCGAAGAGAGCAAAGGAGAACCACGGCGGTTTCATCATCGGCGGTGAGAACTACGGTCAGGGCTCTTCACGTGAGCACGCTGCACTCGCACCTCTCCAGCTTGGCGTTAAGGGCGTTATCGCACTCTCATTCGCAAGGATCCACATGGCTAACCTCATCAACAACGGAATCCTTCCTCTCGTATTTAACGACAAGGCCGACTATGAAAAGCTCGGCATGCTCGATGAGCTCGTTATCAAGGATGCAAGGAACCAGGTTGTTGCAGCATCCAAGGAAGGCAAGCCCGTTATCGTAACCAATAAGACTCAGGGTTACGACTTCGCCACAACGCTCAGCATCTCCGACAGACAGTGCGGCATGCTGCTCGCAGGCGGACTTCTGAACTTCACAAGAGAACAGCATTCAGAAGGCTAATAAATCAGAAAGCACCTCCGGCTTTTGCCGGATTTGGAAGGTGATCATATGGAGCAGGAAGAAAAGGAACAGCTTATTAACAAGATCGCGGATATTGCGGCAGTTAAGTCGCACATCAATCCCGAGCTCTACACAAAGTATAACGTCAAGCGCGGCCTGAGAAACAACGACGGCACGGGCGTTCTCGTAGGCCTTACAGAGGTCGGTGAAGTCATGAGCTACATCGTTGACGATGCCGACAGGATCCCCGTTGAAGGAAAGCTCTTTTATCAGGGCTATGAGATTTCCGATCTCGTAAACGGATTCTTCCCTCAGAAGCGTTTCGGCTTTGAGGAGATCTCGTTCCTGCTTCTTACAGGAGATCTTCCCAATAAGGAGCAGCTTGCGAAGTACAACGAGTTCCTTTCAAGTGTAAGAAGACTTCCTGAAGGCTTCACCGAGGACATGATCATGAAGGCTCCTTCGCCGGACATCATGAACAAGCTCGCCAGATCCGTTCTCGCTCTTTATTCATACGATGACAATCCTGACGCCACGGATATCCCCAATGTCGTCAGACAGTGCACCGAGCTCATCGCAAGGTTTCCGGTGCTCATCGCTTATGCCTACATGGCAAGAAGACACTATATCGAGCATCACAGCCTTTATATCCACGATCCGAAGCCTCAGTACAACACGGCAGAGAACATTCTCTATCTGATGCGTGCTGACGGTAAGTTTACAGAGCTTGAAGCAAGGATCCTGGATCTCATGCTCGTACTTCACGCAGAGCACGGCGGCGGCAACAACTCCACGTTCGTAACTCACGCGGTATCTTCCACAGGCTCTGACACATATGCTGTCATGGCGGCTGCTGTAGGCTCCCTGAAGGGCCCTCAGCACGGCGGTGCATCCAACAAGGCTTTCGGCATGATGAAGGACCTCAGAGAACATATAAGCAACTGGGAGGATGAAGACCAGATCAGGGCTTATCTCACATCGATCCTCAAGAGAGAGGCATTCGACAGGTCCGGACTCATCTACGGCATCGGACATGCTGTTTATACTCTTTCCGATCCGAGAACTGTTACCATCAGAAAGTACGCCGAGCTCCTCGCAAGAGAGACCGGCAACATGGATCTTTATAATCTGTATCTGCGTGTCGAAAAACTCGCACCTGACGTATTCCATGAGGTAAAGAAGAACGATAAGATCGTCTGCGCCAATGTTGACTACTATGCAGGTCTTGTTTATTCAATGCTCGGCATCCCTCAGGAACTGTTTACTCCGCTGTTCGCATGCGGAAGGATCGCAGGCTGGAGTGCCCACAGAATTGAGGAGCTTGTAAGCGGCGGAAGGATCATGCGTCCAGCCTTCAAGTGCGTCAATAAGAGAAGACCTTACGTTCCGATGAACGAAAGATAATCAATAATGCTTGCGTCTGACTTTAACCTGTGGTAATATACACGGGCAAAAGTCAAACGGCCCCATGGTCAAGTGGTTAAGACGGCGCCCTCTCACGGCGCAATCAGCGGTTCGAATCCGCTTGGGGTCACCAGTAAAAGGGATGTCTCATCCGAGACATCCCTGTTTTTTTTCTCAATGCTATAGTGAATGACGGACATGGGGGTGATCTGTATGGCAAAGCAAAACATTTTCGATAACGAGACATTTTTCAGCGAATACCAGAAACTGCGTGAGCGCGAAGTTAACGCCAATAATCTGTTTGAAATACCGACGCTGTTTTCACTCCTTCCCGATCTTAAAGGCAAGAGAGTCCTGGATCTTGGATGCGGAAGCGGCGAACGCTGCATGGATTATGTTAAGCGCGGTGCTTCCAAGGTTACAGGCATAGATATCTCGGAAAAGATGCTTGCCGTGGCAAAGAGTGAAAACAGTGATGAGAAGATCACGTATCTCAACATGCCGATGGAAGACTTAGGCAGTTTGGAAGGTGAGTATGACGTTGTTATCAGCTCGCTTGCTCTCCACTATGTTGAGGATTATCCCGGTGTCGTGAAGAACGTTTACAGGCTCTTATGCGAAGGCGGCATATTCCTTTTCTCGCAGGAACACCCGCTTTCAACATGCTATTCGGGCAACGGTGACAGATGGACCCGCGATGAGAACGGCATGAAGATACATGCGAACATAGCAGATTACTGTGTGGAAAGAAGAAACGATTCAACTTGGTTTGTTGAAGGGATCCAGAGGTATCACAGAATGTTCAAGACAGTTATAAACACACTTGCCGATAATGGCTTCAGGATAGTTAAGATAGATGAACCTTATCCGACGGAAGAGCTTGTGAAGAAGTATCCCGAATACTACGATCTTTACCACAAACCGGATTTTCTTTTCGTGAAGGCGGCGAAAAATACTGTCGCGGTTTGAGAAAGATATTTATTTGCGGATTTTCACTGTATAATTAAGAAAAAACACGGAAGGCCGCAAAAAATGAGCAATTCAAATAAAAGCCTGAACCCGGCAGGCGTATTCGGAAACGGGATGGTTCTCCAAAGAGGAAAAGAATGCCGCATCTTTGGTAAGTCGGGCGGAAGTGAAGTTGCCGTTACGATCGCAAAAGACGGTTTTGAAGAGAACTATAAGGCTCCTGTCATTGATGGCGGTTTCGTATGTTCTTGCGGTGTGAATGAGCCGGGAACCGGTTACAAGATTACCGTATCAGACGGATTGGATACCATAACATATGACGATGTCTGCTTCGGCGATGTCTACTATCTCTGCGGCCAGTCCAACATGGAGCTCCCCGTAGGCAGAACTCTTGACGTTACAGGCGATGAAGTGAAGACCTGTGACTATCCTTATGTAAGACAGTATCTGCTTACACCTGATTACAGGCTTGATCCGTCGAAGGAAGCCAAAGCTCCCGTAAGTCCCTGGATAAAGGCTCAGGGCAAGGACATCATGGATTTCAGCGCTGTAGGGTTCTTTGCTGCAAGAAGGCTTTTCGACAAGACCGGAATACCCGTAGGTCTCGTTCATGCCGCACAGGGCGGCGCCTCGATCGAAGCATGGATGCCGTTAGATCTTCTCGACGGCTTCGGTGATTACCGCAAGCAGGCTGAGCCTTATATGGCAGACGGTTCTGTACAGGAATTCTTAAAGAATCAGGACATATCACAGGCAGCATGGGTAGATTCGCTTAACGGAGATCTCGGAAAAGGCTATGAGAATGAGATTCCTGCCGATGCGCAGAGCATTCTCGTTCCTTTTATCAGAAATACTTCAGGCGACGACATCTTCTTCGGAAGCGTCTGGCTCTACCGTGAATTCGAGCTCGGAAGTGAAGACATTAAGGGCGATGAAGCGTTCCTTTATGTCGGCGAGATGATCGATTCAGACATCACATACGTAAATGGTGTTCAGGTAGGAACAACAGGATACTGCTATCCGCCGAGAAAGTATTATTTCCCGTCAAGCGTGTTAAAACCCGGCAAGAACCTTATCGCTGTAAGGCTCGTGGTGGAGCACGGCTGCAGTGCGTTCCTGCCTGATCACGAGTATTCCGTTACCGTCGGAGATAAGAAGATCGATCTGACTGGCGAATGGAAGTATAAGATCGGTTCAAGGACCGGCATTGAGAAGGAGAGATTCTTCATGGCTCAGTGGATACCTTCAGCGCTGTTCCAGTCTTCGGTCCTTCCGGTAAGACACCTCGCACTTAAGGGCTTCTGGTGGTATCAGGGCGAGACCAATGCCAATGATCCCGTACGCTATGATGAAAAGTTTAAGGCGATGGTACTTAAGTTCCGGGAGGTCTTCGGTGATGATGATCTCCCGATGATCTGCACGGTCATGGCTGATTATGATGATCCCGCAAACGGCAAGATCGGCGACATCGCTGCAGGCTTTAACGATAACGGCCTTACGATCAGCGAAGGCTGGGAGAAGATCCAGGAGCTCCAGTTGCTTGCGCCTGAGCAGGTTGAACTCTGTGCATGCGTAAGTGCCAAGGACCTGTCAGAGCCTTTTGAACTGCATCCGCAGAACAAGAGCATTCTGGGCGCAAGGTTTGCAGAAAAGGCAATGGACTGGATCTGAGAGGGAAAGGTTATTTCTGTGATGCGTTTATTCGATAAAGATACCAAGGCCGCGATATTAGTCAGCGGTAATGACAGGGGCATATTAAGAGTTGCATCTTATCTTGCACAGGACATAAGAGACGTAACGGGATGCCATGTAAAAGCATCCAGAGTTGTAAGGTCTCTTGATCTTGATAACGGCACTGCAGAAGGCTGCAGACTCGTTATTGCGGCAGGCATCTGGAATGAACCGGGATTTGAGGTGCTGTGTGCTGCTGCAGGCATCAGCATTCCCGATGAGATAAAGAGCGGCAGGGAACAGTTCTCCATCGATCACATTGAGAATAACGGCAGGGTCATCACTGTAATAACAGGCAGTGACAAGCTCGGCACGGAATACGGACTTCTTCATGTTTCGTCTCTGTTCGGTGTTTCTCCCTGGCACTATTTCGGTGATGCGGTCATCGAAAAGAAAGAGACCGTGGAAGCAGACGAAAGCCTGCTTAAGTTCATATCAAAGAAGCCTTCGGTCGAGTACCGCGGATTCTTCTTAAACGACGAATGGCCGTCACTCGGTTCATGGGTCACGAATGCGTTTGGTGATTTCAACGAGGACTTCTACGAGAAGGTTTTCGAGCTGCTCTTAAGGCTTAAGGGTAACTTCCTCTGGCCTGCGATGTGGAGTGCCGTTTTCAGTGAGGACGGACGTGCTTTCCCGACGGCTTCGGCTGAGCTCGCTGACGAGCTCGGCATCTACATGGGAACATCCCACCACGAGCCTTTGTTTAGGGCGGGTGAGGAGTTCTCGCACTATATGAGCGCAAGCAATTCGGAGGGCTACGGAGCCGACTGGAGCTTCTATTCCAATCCTGACGGACTTAAGAGATTCTGGGAAGATTCCGTCATCCGCAACAAGGATTACAGGTCGCTCATAACCATCGGAATGCGCGGTGAAAGAGACAGCAAGATCTTAGGTGAAGA
>JAFWQF010000100.1 GCA_017509205.1 Clostridiales bacterium
GCGTCTGCCGGTCTGTATATCCGATCTTCCTGTAGAACTCGTTTCCGCCGCCGGTCATGAGCTCAGCGCCCAAAGGACGGAGCACCGCATCGTGCCTGGAAAGCGCCGCCGCGGCAAGGCCCTTATTCTGATGCCCGGGCACCGTGCAGAGCGGCTCCATATAGGCAAGGCGGTTCTTTTCGACCCACCACATGCCCGAAAAGCATACGTAATCTTCATTCTCGTCAGCTATGATCACCGTGTACTGATATGTGTGATGCGGCGCGGGCGAGATCGTCGCGCCATATACGTTCTGGTAAAGCTCGTGCGGACTCATGCCGCCGTTCTTAACGGGCGTCTCCCAATCGACAAACGGCCCGAACTCCTCGCTGTTAAAGCCTTCCCAGAGGCATTTCGCGATCTTGAGCGGATCGGACTTCTCGGATTCGACAAAGTGATAGCCCTCAGGAAGCTTATAGTCCAGCTTGCCCTTTCTGAAATCGAAGACCCACTCCTTCTCTTCGTAAAAGGCCTTGTATCCGCGCTTTGTGACCTCCTCGATCAGCGCAGTCTGCGTGCTGAAAAGCTTGAACTGCTTTTTCTCGAAATCCGGGAATCCGGTCTCGGCATAATCGACCATCTCTTTTGCCAGGAACTCATACCCGGGCTTGATCACGAAATACAGATCCGAGACGGGACTCTCGTAAAACACGAATGCCACGGGATCATCACCGTCAAACCAGAAACGGTCGAGCCTGACGTAATCCTTGTCCATCCAGGGCGACGTGACCGCATACTCAAAGAACGGCCCTGCGAGCCTGCTCGTCTCATGGTTATATGCATCGGTCATCAGTTTCCAGACCAGCTCAATGTCAGTCAGGAGCTGGAACTGCTTGGTGCGGATGTTCATGGCGGTCTCCTGCAAGCATTAATGGATACATTATATGCTATCAGGCATGACTTATTCTCTGTTTGGTTCTCTTTTTTTTCAAAAGTGAGAACGTAACAGAGAACGGACGGTAAAATCGATGGATATTCTCTGTTTGCTTCTCTGTTTTTCAAAAACTGAGAACACAACATAGAATGGAACGACAGCTGACTGTTCACATTGTCGGTATTTGTCGGTATTTGTCGGTTTTTGTCGGTATTATTAAGTCCCCTGCCGTCGTACAATTTCTATATGAAGCTTTCATTTTATAGTGACCTCTATATCATTTCCGAATGCCATAGATTGAATGGCATCTTGAATAACATGCCCAGATACAGAATCGGTATTCACAATGGATCTCAGAGCATCCGTTTGTATTCCGGAACTGGCAGCGGAATAATCAGAAAAGAAGTTCATGAAAACGGCCGTGACTTTGCTTCAATGCGCGAAAAGCTCGATCAATTTAATAAGTTTACTGAGCGTAAAAAACTGTTCACTGCTGAACTCCACCGCCGTCACCTGACAATACCTTCAAACTTCAAGTTGTGTTGTGACAATTCCCCGTTTAACATCGATGCCTGGAAGCAGTTTGTCCCCTGTTCAAACAATTATGAGAACAGAAATCAATATATCGATCCGTACGGTTTCAATGTCAAATCCAGGAGCGAAATGCTTGTGGGCAACGCACTGAAGGACCTGGGACTCGAAGCAAAATATGAGCCGTTACTTATTCTTAGAGGCGGAAGAAAAAAGACACCGGATTATTCGTTTCCGGTCCCTGTCATAGACCGGTGTTTCTTCATTGAATTTGTCGGAATGGCTGATGATGGCAACTATATCGATTCCAATTACGGAAAGATCGATGAATACATGCGCAACGGTATCCTTCCGAACCGCGACCTGATTCTGATCTGCGGAACCGAAAACTGGCTCCCTTCACTGGAAACCATGAAGATCCTGATTGCATCATTCATCAACAGTGCCGTGTTCAGCGTATATGAAAAGGCTGATCCATACTCCAAACAAAAACCGCCCCCGCATGGCGCAGGGGCGGCATAAACAATGTTTATAGATATTACAGCGTCACCGTAGCCACGAACTTACCGTCTTCACTCTTAACGCCGAGCTTATAGCCAAGCATCGTGAGATTGTTGTCAGCGATCGCAAGGCCAAGGCCGGTCCCTGAATTTTCACGTGATTCGCTGCCTTTGGCGAACGGCTGTTTCATGGCTTCAGCGTTCTCGACTGCCGAGGCTGCAAAATTGGATATTACGATCTTGCTGCTGTCGCAGGTAACAGAGATCTCAGTTCCTTCCTTTGCGTACAAAGCGGCATTGTTGATGAGGTTTCCCAGGGCCTGCCTTATGAGTTCCCTGTCGGTATTTACCGTTACGCGATTCTTTTCGTAAGCCACTTTAAGACCGTGCTTTGTCAGTACGGGTTCGTTCTCAGTTAAGATCTCCTGTATCATTTCTCCGATATCAACGTCCGATTTCTTGACCGTAAAAGATTCGTTTTCCGACCTCGAAAAATCGAGCATTCCGTTTACCATCTTGTTCATCTGCCAGATCTTCTCGGACAGCTTTGAAACATAGAAAGACTGCTTGTCGGAACCGATGTTGTTCTCGAGATTCTCAACGTATGTGGCTGCAGCTGCAAGAGGGGTCTTGAGATCGTGTGCCATTGCATCGGTCATCTTACGTCTGTATTCGAATATCTCGTAATTTCTTTTCTTTGTGTTGTATGTGATTGTTGCGGGGAGCAGCGCGAAGACCAGCGAAGCGATGATTATAAGGCCGATCGCGATCGTGATCTCTTTTTGGTATGACTCGTCAAAGCTGTTAGTCTTCATGGGGGTGGTCTTTATACATATAGTAACGTCATACGGGTTATAGGCATCTTCTTTTATAACATAGTCTGTATCGCTGTCTTGACCTTCAAATCCGCCTACTGTTCCGAGGCAGCTGTTGTTTTCACACTTCAGATAAGTATAACCGTCCGGGATCTTGCTGCTGTCAATGTTGAAGTTTACCATGACACCGGTGCTGACCGGGACGCTTGATATGACCGTTCCGTTATTATATTCGTCTTTCTGCACGGATTGCTTCCATTCAACGATCTCACAGGCAACCGGGATAAACTTGTTGTTATAACGGTCAACATAAGCTTCTCTGCATGCAAATGATATCCTTTTTTCACTTTTAAAGATCCTGGCATTAGAAACGAACAAGTCCGGAACTGACAGGTGCTTCAACACTTCCGGAGTGTTGAAATCCTCAAGATAACTCTTGTCGGCAATTTCATAAGTCCGGTAATCATCGTCAGCCAAATATGTCATTACCGCTGTCTTTGATGCATCAGCGATCAGTTCCTTATCAAAATAAACCTTGGTCCTCTGTCCGGTAAACAGATAGTGTTCCAATACTTTTTTTCTGATATTTGCTATATCCTCTCTTGTTAAGTCCTTTTTGTTCCATACCGGAACTAAGGAAGAGTCAAGACTGTTCTCATAGTTTACTTTCCAGAATATCGATTGCCCGGAATAAGAACTCATGGCATTTGCACGCACGATCACACCCGTCAGGATGAGAAACGCAGCTACCAGCAGCAAGCTTCCCAGATACTGGATCAGAAAACTCGGTTTCTTTATTGTTTTACGCCCTTTCATGGTCATTTTCCTTCCGTCAGCTTATAGCCTTTTCCGAAGACCGTTTTGATCTGCGAAGACGCTTCACCGAGGCTCGGCCTGAGCCTTCTGATGGTGCCGTCGACGACTCTGTCGCTGACGTCCAGGTTATCACCCCACACGTGATCCAAGATGTTTCCGCGCGTGAGTATCGTATCCTTGTTGGAAAGCAGGTAATAAAGCAATGCATACTCCTTTGCCTGCAGTTCGACTTCGCGTCCGTTTACGGTGACTTCCATTGTCCTTTTGTTAAGTGATATGGCTCCGCATTTGAGAACATCTTCAGCCGCGATGCTCTTCGCGCGCTTGAGAAGCGCAAGGCTCTTGGCGTAAAGGTGGCGCATTACGAATGGCTTTACGACATAATCGTCGCATCCCAGTTCGTACCCCCTTAAGATGCTGCTCTCGGAACCGAGCGCCGTGAGAAGTATGATCGGGCAGTCACTCTTTTTGCGTGCCGCCTTGCAGATATCAAATCCCGACGCTCCGGGAAGCATAATGTCTAAGATCATGAGATCGAAGTCTTCTTTGGCAACCTTATCCATGGCTTCATTGCCGTCGCTGCAGCGGGTAACCTCGAGTAAGTCTTTGCCTTCCTCTAGAAAAAAGTCGCAGACGTTATCAAGGATCTCCTGCATGTCTTCAACTATCAAAATCCTGTATGACATTAATCCTTCCTCCGTGCTGTCATCATAAAGGACAATTGTGCCAAACTTATGTCACAAGCAATTTTTCGTAAAACAGGAAATCGATCCATCCCGTATTCTCGGCATAAAGGTTCTGTTCGCCTCTGTATACATACCCTGCTTTCTCATACAGATGCTGCGAGGGAACATTGCATTTGAGCACATCAAGCCTGACGGCTTTCTTCCCGTTTTCCAAAGCAAGCCTTTCGGCCTCTTCGATCATCTTAAAGCCAAGGCCCTTTCCCTGATACTCAGGACAGACCGCGAGAAGATGAAGTGTCGCGGCCTCGTCATTTTCAAGCTTTTGAGCCCAGTCTACGGCTTCATAATCCGCTCCCTGGTACATGAGGATGACGATCATGCCGGCTGCCTTTTCGCCGTCCGCGAAAAGATAAAGCTCGCCGTTTGCAATGTGAGCCCTCAAAGATTCATCCGTCGGATGCTTCCCGTATGACCATCGAGCGTGCTTTCCGATATCCGGAGTGTTCTCTATGACGTCCAGATACAGGGCTTTTACGGATTCAAAGTCACTTGCGGGGATCAGTTTCATATATCAGCAAAGAAATTCAGGCCTTTTTCGTAGGCCTTTTCAAGATTGCTGTCCCAGTTTGCCTCACGCAGAGGGTTCTCCCTTGAAGTGCTGTCAAACACAACGAATTCGGTCTTTTTGGCGCGCTCGAAAAGCCTGTCGCCGAACATGACCTTCTTCATGCTGTCCAGAAGACCGAAACTTTCAAGCCTTTCAATGGGGTTGCCCGCGGAAACAAGGATCATGGCCTTTTCCATCATCTTCATGGTCTTATCGCCGTACGCGAATCCGTAAGTCCAGACCCTATCAAACCAACCAACGAGCTTTGCCGGGGCTTCGGTCCAGAAAACGGGATAGATAAAGGCTATGGCATCAGCCGAATTGATCTTCTCCTGCTCGGCTTTTACGTCATCTGCCACATCAGGCGTGCTCCTGTAGTAGGCATCCCTTAAGTACTCTTCTTCGGAGATATCCGTCTTAAAACCCATGGCATACAGATCCGAAAGGACGAATTCGTTTCCGGAATCGGTTATGCCCTTGATGAAAGCGTCGCGAAGATGCCTTGTGAGGGAATCCTCCGACGGGTGACAGTAAACTATAAAGACTTTCATGCTCCTGATACCCCTTGAGA
>JAFWQF010000101.1 GCA_017509205.1 Clostridiales bacterium
ATTCTTCCGCATACATCCATAGAGCCGCATGACAATTCAATAGTCTCTGACACGGCTTTGATCGTAAAGTCTCCCTCGGAGTGACCATAAGTGTCATTAATTATCTTGAGACCGTCAACATCGATGAAAATAACAGAGAGTGCCGCTTGAGCCTGAATACATTCTTCAAATATATATCCGGCATTGATATTAAATCCGTTTCTGTTATAGATCCCACACAGAGGGTCAAGCACATTCAGTTTGGATATAGTTTCTATAGCGTTGCCTATACTCATTGTTATTGTATGACAGTGATTGCTGTATATAGGAAAATCTGTGTTCGACATGATGTAATATCCTAATATACGTGGGCCAAAATGAAGCGGAATATAGTAACTGACCTTGCCGCTGGACAATTGCGGTTCAGGATAGAGTTGTTTGCTCGGGAAGGATTTTACAGCACTTCTTTCGCCGTGATCCCAAATAAGCGGAGCAGTCATTGCTTCAGGATAATTACCGCCGTCGTCATAGGGAAGTGTGTTATAGGTCTTCTCCCAGTCGCTTACAAGACACAGAGCAAACTCTCCGCAATCTACTGCTTCTAGCCATTTACAGATAGCATCAGAACATTCATCGATGTTCTTTGCGACAGCTAATGCTGCGATCAGTCTGTTAAGAATATGGATACCCATATATGTCCGTTCGATCTTTAATGCTGTCTCTTTTCTGAATTCCAGAGCATTATCTCTGCTGTCAGGATTACATCCGCAACTCTCGGCAAAGACCGGTTCTGCATCCATTATCGTGCTGCGCGGACTCTTTTCTCCCTGCATAAGGGAATACAAAACCTCGCAAGCTTTTACACCTGAGTCATACAAAGGTCTTTTCACGGTTGTAAGAACCGGGAATGCATTACGAGCATTGAAAGTGTTATCGAATCCGGTCACTGCAACATCTTCAGGCACTTTAACACCATTCAACTGAAGCTTATTCATTGCAGTCAGAGCCATGCTGTCGTTAGCACAGACAAAAGCATCGGGCAAACTGATTCCGGAATGCATAAAGTCATCTATAGCCTTAATTCCATCATAGCTGCGGAATTGACCTTTATAAAGGCGTCTTTCATCAAATTCCAAACCGTTCTCAGAAAGAGCGTCACGGAAAGCTTTGTATCTCTCCTGAGCCTCAGGATTGGTTTCAGGGCCGGAGATATAATTGAACACTTTATAACCATGCTCATTTATAAGATGCTCCACCAATCTTTTCATTACGGCATAATTATCAATACTTATATCGTGGAACTCCTCATAGTCATTGCACTCGAAAATAACTGTAGGAATGTTTGCAGCTTTAACCTTATCAATGATCGAATTCCTTATATCCAAGTTTGAAAAAGTGTTTGTCAAAAGAAGTGCACCATCAAAACTCGCGAGCTGTGCCAGTTTGTATATGCTGTATTCTCCGTCATCAAATGAACTGTTTTCTACAACACCGCCGAAAGACGCAAAATACGAAATATTGATTGCATGATTTCTGGCAAATTCATTGATGCCTTTTATTATCTGATATGGGTATTCCTCATCCATACCGCAAACAAAGGCTGCTACATTAAATATCTTTTTCATATCATGCCTCCTAATCTAATCAAACCACTGCTTTTAAAAACTCTCCAGATCAACCGTTTTTGAAAAGTAGAAAACCTGATACAGCTTGCATCCCATAGCATATAATCTCTCAAATTGTTTTGCTGTTTCTACTCCTTCTGTGAGAGTATCGGGTACAGCTGATTTTATGATTATTGAATCATTTATTTTAAGGAAACTTTTCAAATCACTTAACCTTGATCTTAATGGTTACTACTTTCCATGTTGAAGCCGCCTTGTATGTTGAATCTCCGGTAGCAAGCACCTTGACCTTAACCTTGTAAGTACCCTTCTTAAGCTTCTTCTTAACGGTAACCACACCGTTATACTTGTTGATCACGATCTTCTTTTTGCCTGATACCTTAACGTACCACGCACCCTGTTTGGGACTGATCGTAAACAGTTTGCTTGCCGCTATCTTCTGGTTCTTCTTCCTAACCTTTTTGTACTTGACCTTCGCAGTCTTGCCCTTTACTGTTGCGTTGTTTTCAAGAAGTTTGTTCTTTATTACAGTGTCTGGAGCACCATACAAAACATAAGGGAAATTAAAAAATTCCTCAGAAGCATTGATCTGTTTCAGATTTTTGCAATTATAGAATAAATCATGTCCACATGTTGTCACCGAGCTGGGGATAGTAATGACTTCAAGTTTCTCACAAGACTCGAACGCCCTCATCCCCAGTTCTGTTACACCATAAGGAATAGAAACAGAAGTAAGATTCTTACATTCACAAAATGCCTTGTAATCGATTGTCTTTACTCCCGGTGCAATGATTACTTTCTGAAGTTCAGAGCATGTGTCAAAAGCGTTGCTATAAATCGTCTGAACATTGCCAGGGATAGAAATGCTCTTCAGGGCCTTGCACCAACCAAATGAATAAAAGCCGATCCTTTTCACGCCGCTGCCAATCTTAACGCTCGTAAGACTATACGCGTTCTCAAAAGCGAAATCACCGATATCGGTTATGTTATTTGGAATAGTCAGACTCTTAAGCGCCCTAAGGTCTGTAAACGCATACGTTTCGATTATCTTTAATCCTGTTCCAATCTTAAGAGAAGTGACACTTATGCAATAATTGAAAGCAGATTCACCAATCTTTGTAACTGTATTTGGAATAGTTATGGAAGTAAGGCTCTTACATGCATAAAACGCTTTCTTACCTATTGTCTTTAACCCCTTGTTGAGCTTAAGAGTCTTAATGCTCTCGCAACGCATAAATGCATTATCTCCTATTGTTTTTACGCTTTTAGGCAGCGAAACGCTCAAAAGGTCATCACAATAATAAAAAGCGTATTTCCCGATTGATTTCACACCGGAAGGGATTGAAACGCTTGTAGCATGACTACACCAATTGAAAGCATAATCAGAGATCGAAGTTATGCCCTTGCCGATGACGATCTTCTCAATATGAAATCTATCGTCATACCAGGGAGCTCCATTGTCAGACGTTATTGCGGGCATGTTTCCTTTACCTGAAATGGAAAGCACACCGGTTTTAGAGTTAAAACTCCACTTAAGTTTGCCCCAGGCTATAGCATTCTTTGCTTCAACGGAAGCAGTATCAGAAGGTATTCTGTCTTCAGTTTTTTCCTCAGGCGCTGCCTCATCATCGGTTTCCTCTGAAGACTCTGCAGGCTCTGTTTCCTTCTCTTCTGTTTCAGCAGGCTTCTTCTCCTCAGTCTCTGAAGGTTTCTTCTCTTCGGTTTCCTTAGGTTCAGATGTCTCAACTATAGTTGTTTCTGTAGTCTCAGGATCAGTTTCATCGGCAAATACCAATGCCGGAACGGCGCTGGCCATCATCACCATACTGAGTGAAAAGGCCAATAAACGCTTTATCTTCATTTCGGACCTCCCTTATAGTCGCAAAACATTATCTATCAAATGGATTTAAGTATAATCTCTATTACACCCAAATGGAAGAAAAAGCCCGGCTTTTTATCCTTCCTTGTCAGTTGTTTTTTAGCCACCTTCCATTCCGCGATTGTGCCAAACAAGTGATATGATGTGGGTTAGGAAGTCTTTGTTCATATAATCTGGGAAGGTTCACTGTTATGAAAAAACGAACTGAAAAAATGGTAAACTCGCTACGCTTGGAATGGAATAAGCTGAGTGATAGAAAAAAGACGCTGTATCTGTATTCATGCTTCTTTCTGATTGTTTTTTATGCGGCATTCAGCGCTTTCCTGATCGGCCATCAAAATTTCATCTGCAGTTTTGACGGACATGAAATATATTTTCAAACATACATTTATAAAGGAATCTGGGTCCGTCAGATCATCAGCAATTTCCTTCACGGTGATTTTTCCATACCACTGTATGATTTCAGCAAAGGTTGGGGCAGCAGAATCTTTGAAAGTGGTTTTGATCCGATCGATCTTTTGGTTACTCCCTTTTTTGACATAGCTCATGGCGAAGCACTTTATTTGTTTTTAATAATTTTAAAGCTCTATCTGGCAGGCTTATCCTACCTGTATCTGTGTCATTATTTCAAAAAAGACCGTATCAGTTCATTGACAGGGTGTTTTGTTTACCTGTTCAGTGCCTATATGGTTTATGCGGGACTTGCATTTCCGATATATATTTCACCAATGATCCAACTGCCACTGCTGATCGTCGGAGCCGAAAAAGTAATGCGGAAGGAAAAGAGCTTTGGATTTGTATTTACCGTGATGTATACCGCTCTGCATGGTTATTATCACTTTTACATGCATACGATTATGATAGGCATCTACTGTATCGTCAGGCTGTTTGCCATTTATCCGAAAGGAAAGCGTTTAAGGGCTTTGCCCGGTCGGCTTGGAAGCGGGATCGGCAAGTGGCTCCTCGGACTTGGTCTTTCTGCTTTTACAATGCTTCCCGCAATTCTGAACATTGGCACTTCCGCCAGAAGCGGATACACCAACATCAGTATTTCAAACAGTTTTGCAGTTCACTGGGATACTTTCTGGCAGAGACTGATGGCTCTTATCGCCCCGAAACACAATTATACCTGGGATTGGGGATTGGATTTTCCTGCTTATGCCGCCATTTTCTTTCTTTGTGCGGTTGTCATCTTCTCCGCAGGAAGAAAACAGAAGTTTACGCAAAAATGGCTGCTTGCCATCGGTCTCTTCATGCTGTTCTGCCCCTGGTGCGGTCTTGTCATGAACGGCTTCCAGTACCCCTGCAACCGCTGGAGCTATGGATTAGCGCTGCTTGCGGGTTTTCTGGTTGCTGACACTCTCCCCGATCTGTTCCAAATGAACAAAGCACAGAAAATTGCCAGTCTGATTTCCGCAACTGCCTATGGTTGTATCGGACTGTTTTCCACCACACTCCGAAAAGAAGTCTTTGCTTCGGTAGGAGCAGCATTCCTTTTCGCAAACCTCCTTGTCGCCTTTTGCAACAGTGGTTCCGAATCATTGAAAAAGTTTAGAAAGCCTCTTTGTTTTGGCCTTGTCTGCCTGAATGTAATCGCTAACGCCATGTATCTTATTTCACCGGAATCATTGGGATGGATCCGATGGTTTTCACCCATGAAATCTGAAGCAAGACAGATTATGAATGCGGTCGAAAGCGAACCTCAGTCATCCTCATTTGGATATAAAACCGGATCTGGCCGCATAGACAGTACCGATCTGTTTTATAACAATTCCATTGTATATAATCAGCCGGCAACAAATATCTATTCTTCTCTGATAAACGGCAATATCGTGGAATTCAGAGATGCAACTGAATCCTGCGGGAATGTCCAGTATTTTAAGATCCACTCCTCCGATCAGAGAACCATCTTAAACACACTTCTTTCCGTTGATCAGCAGTATGAAATGCCGGACTATACACAATATGTACCGTACGGATACAAATACTGCGGCGAATCCATGCTGGGTTACAAGGTTTATCAGAACGAATACTCTTTGGGATGGGGCTATACATATGACCAGTCGGTTTCCTATGATGAGGCTTCCAAACTAAACGGCATCGGCGTTCAGGAGACGATGTTGAATTCTGTGATCCTTGACAGTGACAAGCAGATCGCACCGGGTCACATTGAGACCGAATATGTTCAGATTCCTTACACATATAAATGTAGCGGCTGCAAATGGGATAACGGCATTCTCAGCACAGGCATGGGTGGAGGCATCATTGAACTCAATGCTGATCTTCCTAAAGGAACCGAATACTATATCCGCATAAAGGGCTTTAATATTGACAACTATGGAAAAAAAGCCTTCACGATCAGCACAGACTCAAGCTTTGAAATATATGTTATATCCGGCGGTATAAAAAAGCACGCCCGCGCCATGGCGCCCTCTTATCCATGGTATTACGGACGCGAGAACTACCTCTTCTGTCTTGGATGCATGGATGAGGACCGTGCCACCGTACAGTTCCAGGTTCCTGTTATCGGATCATTCAAACTCGACAGCATAGAGTTGTATGCACTCCCGTTGGAGCATTATCCGGAGCGTGCAGAAAAGCTGCGTCAGGATTCACTAAAAAACGTGGTACTTGGAACCAATAAATTATCCGGCACGATCGACGTTACCGGCAACAAGGTATTATGTATCACAGTACCATATGAAAACGGATGGAAAGCATATGTGGACGGAAAGGAAACAGAAATCCTGCGTGCAAACTACGCATTCATGGGATTAAATCTTTCTGAAGGTCATCACGAGATAGTGCTTAAATACCATGTTCCTTACTTAACTGAGGGTATTATCGTATCCCTCGTCAGTCTGTGTATCACGGTCATCATATTAGTGGTAACGAAGAAGAAAACCTCACAGAAAAAAACGTAAGATTTTCAATGCCAAATAATCCCCCATCACGAACCTTTCGGAACGGATGGGGGACTTTTTGCTAATGTTCAGATTGTCGGTATTTGTCGGTTTTCATATGGAATGAAAACACACTAAATCAGGCACACATAGAAGAATAAAACTTAAATGTTCTTCTTGACGAACTCCGTCGTTCCTTTGATGAGCTCGTCCCTGCCCTTGAGTTCGAACTCGTGATTGGCACCTTTTATACGGACAAGTTCACAGGAAGAGAAAGTATTCTTTGCACGTTCATAATGCTCCGGCGAAGTGGTGCCCAAAGCACTCTGGGTCGTACCTAAGAATATGGTTACATTCCCTTTGAAAGACGGCATGTATTCGTAGATATCGAACGAATAGAGATCCTCTATGAACTGCTTGCTGTACATGTTTCCGGGAACGTCGGCAAGATTCGGATAATCCTTGCTTATCTGGTCTTTCATAGGATATGCGGGCTCGACGAGCATCATTCCCTTGATCTCGTCGGGGAATCTGCATCCCACGTAAGATGCGATCAGGCCTCCGAAGCTGTGTCCCCAGAGGAACACTCTGCTGCCGTCGATACAGGACAATGTGCGGACTCCTCCGATCACAGCCTTAAGGTCTGCTATCTCTTTGCGTGCCGTCAGTTCATTTAGATTCTTATCACCCGCAAAGGAGAATATGACCGCGGCTATACCGTTGTCGCTCTGCTCTTTTGCTATGTCTGCGAGATATTCATGGCCTGCGCCCATTCCACCCGCGAAAATGACTACAGGGAACGGTCCGTCGCCTTCAGGAAGATAAAGGACCCCTGTAAGCTCGATCCCGTCTCTTTGAACGGAAATCTTCTTTTTGTTCTTGAAATTGGGATCGTCGGCGACATTGATCCTGCCTTCTTTGATCGTCTTCTCTTCTTCAACGGAAGAAGTGGCTGTGGAGGCCTCCTCGCTGACAGACGTTTCCGTCGTTCCCTTTGTCCCTGACGAACAGGATGCGGCTGTCAGCGTCATTGTGATCAAGAGTATTACAGATAAAAGCTTATTCTTATGTGATCTCAGAGTCACCTTAAACCTCTTTCCTTCTCTGTTTTCAGCGGCACACGATAAAGTAGATAAATACCGAGAGCAGGACCATCAGTGCGATGCATACCGGCAGAGCAATCTTAGTGATCTTCTTAAGGCGCTCTTTGCTCATCTTTCCCTGGAGCTGCAGTCCTGACAGGACAGTGCTGATGGAGAATGCTCCTCCGATATAGATCAGGATGACGAACAGGTCGTTCATCCATTCGCTCTTAGTATACAGATTAAAAGCGTACATTATCAACAGGCTGACAAATGCCACCGTTGATATAACTCCGCACATGAACACCTTGTTGAGGATGTTGTTCTTCTCTCCCTCGGTATAATCAGCTACCATTACCAATGTTTCTTTTAATTCGTTATTCATTTTCTCACTCTTCCTTTCTCCGCTTAATAATTCGCGTAAATCTACCTCGTAGTAGTCTGCCAGTTCAATCATTATGCTGATGTCCGGCATTGTGTTACCGTTTTCCCATCTTGAGACCGATCTTGATGAGACACCGAATCTTTCGGCGATCTGTTCCTGAGATTGGTTTTTCTCTTTTCTTAATTCCCTCAGGAACTCTCCGATTTTGATTTGATCCATGTTGACCTCCTTCCTGGGACAACCGTAACATTTCCCGTCCCACGTGAACACGACAGAGAGTGAGAGATGCCGTATTTTCACTACCGGACAGATGTGTCGGGTTAATATTTCTGACCTATTTTAGGGCATTTCAGGATATTTGCAAACTTTGGGCCGGATCACCTTTTTGCCGTTTCAAGCACAAAAAACTTGCACTCATTTCCCAAAACGGCACTTATAATAGAAGAAAAAAAACGGAGGTCCCCCATATGACAAGAATAGATTTCGGAGCAAAACCCATCATGCTTCCCCAGCCTGTGCTGATCATCGGCACATACGACGAGAACGGTGTCCCCAACGCGATGAATGCCGCCTGGGGCATCACGACCGATTTCCAGGAGATAACGATCAGCCTTTCAGAACATAAGACGACCAAAAACTTCGCCGTGACGGGAGCTTTCACGGTCAGCATGGCCACAGAGGACCAGGTCGTTGCCTGCGATTACGTCGGAATCGAATCCGGCGACAAGGTCCCCGACAAGTTCGCAAGGGCAGGTTTCCACGCGACAAAGAGCTCTTTTGTCAACGCTCCACTGATCAACGAGCTCCCGATGGCGCTCGAATGCAAGGTTAAGAGCTTTGAAAACGGCATCCTCATAGGCGAGATCGTCAACGTTTCAGCCGACGAGAACGTCTGCACTGACGGCAAAGTCGACCCGAAGAAGCTCAGACCCATCACTTTCGACCCTTGCAACAATACCTACATAGGCCTTGGAAACAAGGTCGGAAACGCTTTTAAGGACGGTGCGGCATTAAAATAATTTGCTTCTTCGCAAATTGATTCAAATTGTTGTATAATGACGTGTCATTTATTGCTTATTTAATAATAGCTTTTAAGAATATTAAACGGAGGCCGTTATGAACGAATACATCAAGCAGATTTCCGAGAGGATCAGAGAGCTTCGTGACATTCTCGACATGGACGCGGATGACGTGGCCCGTGCCATAGGCGTAACCAAGGACGAGTATTTTGCATACGAGACAGGCGCAAAAGAGATCCCGATCAGCCTCCTTTACAAAGTCGCAGAGCTGTTCAAGGTAGATCCCACCGTTCTCATGACGGGTGACGTCCCCAGAATGGACGACTACACTGTCGTCAGGGGCGGCAACGGCGTCAAGGTCGAGCGTTATCCCGGTTATTCCTTCAGTGCTCTGGCTTTCAACTACAAGCACAGACAGATGGATCCGATGATCGTTACACTTTCAAAGTCCGAGACTGCAGAGCTCGTTAAGCACGGCGGCCAGGAATTCAACTACGTCATCGAAGGAACGATCAAGGTAGTGGTCGGAGAGCGCGAGTTCACTCTCAACGCAGGCGATTCCATCTACTTCAACCCCGAAAAGCCCCACGGCCAGAGGGCAGTCACTGAGAACGCAAAGTTCCTGACCATAATCAACGGCTAAAACCCAAGGAGATTTAAACATATATGAGCTTACTGGAAAGATTTGTCGAAAGAGTTGATTTCGAAAGCTATGAAGATTTCAAGCAGAACTTCAAGCTTAAGGTCCCCAAGGACTTTAACTTCGGTTTCGACGTAGTCGACGTTTATGCTGACACTGAGCCTGAGCGTGAGGCACTCATCTGGTGTGATGACGAAGGCAACGAGAAGCATTTCACGTTCACCGACATCAAGGAAAAGAGCAACCGTGTCGCCAACATGTTCAAGGGCCTCGGCATCAAGAAGGGCGACAGAGTCCTCATGATCCTGCGTCAGCGTCCTGAAGTATGGTTCACCATGGTCGGTCTCCACAAGCTCGGCGCGGTCGTAATCCCCGCAACTTTCCAGCTAGAATACCACGATATCGTTTACCGCTGCAACGCAGCAAACGTTAAGATGATCGTCTGCGCAGACGACCAGTGGATCATCGACAACGTCATCAGCGCACGTCCCGACTGTAAGACCGTACAGATCTGCAGCGTTATCGGCAAGGCACCCGAAGGCTGGCGTTCACTCACAGATGACATTGATGCGGCTTCTCCCGTATTCGAAAGGCCAACAGGCGATGAGGCTACACACAACGAAGATCCCATGATCATCTACTTCTCTTCCGGTACGACCGGTGAGCCCAAGATGATCCTTCACGACTACCTCCTCCCGCTCGGACACATCGTAACAGCAAAGTACTGGCAGCAGGTCTACGACGGCTGCAGACACCTTACGCAGGCCGATTCCGGATGGGCAAAGTTTGCATGGGGCAAGATCTACGGACAGTGGATCGCAGGAGCAGTCAACGTAACGTTTGATACACAGGGCAAGTTCAGCGCGCAAAGGATGCTCGAGATCATCGAAAAACTCAAGCTCAACTCCTTCTGCGGACCTTCCACCATCTACCGTTACCTGATCCAGGAAGATCTTACAAAGTACGATTTCTCCTCCATCAAGCACTGCTCAATGGCAGGCGAGCCTCTTAACCCTGAGGTCTTCTACAAGTGGAAGGATGCAACGGGCCTTGAGATTAGAGAAGGTTTCGGCCAGACAGAGGGAAGTGTTCTTTTCGCAAACTTCCCCTGGGTTGACGTTAAGCCCGGTTCAACAGGCAAGCCCACTCCCCTTTACGACATCGAGCTCCTCGATGACGAAGGAAACCCCGTCGAGGACGGTATCGTAGGCAACGTCATCATCAGGAACGCATCAAGCCATCCGACAGGACTTTTCAAGGAATACTACCAGAACCCCGAGGCAATGGCAGACCAGTGGCCGGGTGCTGACTACAACACAGGCGACACCGCATGGAGAGATCCGGATGGCTACATCTGGTTCGTAGGAAGAAACGACGACGTCATCAAGTGCTCAGGCTACCGTATCGGACCTTTCGAGGTTGAGAGTGCCCTCATGACACATCCTGCAGTCCTCGAGTGCGCGGTAACATCCGTTCCCGATCCCATGAGAGGCCAGGCTGTTAAGGCAACCATCGTTCTCACAAAGCAGTACAAGGGCAAGGGATCTCCCGAGCTCGTCAAGGAGCTTCAGAATCACGTCAAGCACGCTACTGCTCCATACAAGTACCCCAGAGTCATCGAGTTCGTTGAGGAGCTCCCCAAGACACCAAGCGGCAAGATCATGCGTAAGGCGATCAAGAAGGCTGACGAGGAAAAGTACAAGGCAGCTCAGGCAGCTCAGCAGTAATACAAGAGAACATTCAAATCAAAAGGGGCATAAGCCCCTTTTTTATAGTCCGTATTTGCGCTTTAATTCATCTCTCGGCGGCGTACCCTTCAGGTATTCCTTGGCCTGTGTTAACAATCTGTTTGTTGTCTTAAATTCAAAATATCCCAGAATCGGTTTTGGTCCCGTGTAAAATGACCGGCATACAATGATGCTGTCGTAAAGATTCGTATGCTTATTGGTCTTGCTGTAATTACATACATACCCAAGCATGAAGCCTATGCTTCTTCCGTCTTTGAGATTGATTATGTCAGTAAAAGAACCATTTGTCAGGAAAAGATAACCGAATTTGAATTCAAATCCGAAATCAAGCAAATTCTCATCAACACCATGACTAAGAAAAATGTCAATCTTCTGATTACCTTGTTTGTCAAAGGCGTTTAACAGTTCATTGGAATAGAAAACATACAGATCTTCATTCTCAAAAGCCATTCCTTTGACAGAGCGCATTTCCGTATTTACCGTATAAATTGTGTTACCGGTTTTAGAATATACACATATTTTTCCGTCTTCGGTTAATTCGGCAAAACGCTCTCCGTTATCACTCCAAACCGCTTTAAAGCCATTTGTTTCAACAAGCTTGCTCACTCCGCTGACGCAGTCGATCTCCATTCTGTAATATCCTTTGGTCTCAGACCGGCTGTTTTTGAAATATACAAATGCCTTCTTTCCATCAGCCGAAACGGTAAAATTGCCGAAATAGGAAAAAGACGTAATTTCAGTACTGATCTTGGAAACTATCTTATTAACGGTGTCTTTTGACATGTTATATGAATAAAGCGTAATGGCCTTTTCTTTACTATCAAAGTAATGTGACCAGATATTGTCCTTTCTGACGATCACTCCATCTTTTTTCGTTGAACCAAATTCGCTGTTGGCACTGATGATCTGTCCATCTTCACAGTTAACCTTGACCAGCTCGTATGTTTTGCTTTCAGATATTTTTTCTGATTTTCTCAGAAGAAATACGTACTTATTATCATTTGTCGCTCCATCGATGAGGTATAAGAGTTTACTGTCATCTTTTGTCCATACAAGCTTATGCGTTTCAAGATCGTAACACGTCAGATCCGCGCTGCCTGACAGTGTTATAAGATATTTTCCGCACTTGATGGCTTCACTGATTATCGACTTTTGCTCTGAACCTTCAAAACCGGTGTAAGTTGAATCAGAAAAATTGGAGCTGTATTCAGTAATGGCTTTCTGCGTATCGTCTTCGACCAGATAAGAAAAGTCTTTATTTTCCTTGTAAATCGCAGCTTTCATCATGCCTTCATTAAACATCTGTTCGCTGTAGACCGTGTGTGTATTTTCTTTCAACGGGATGATCATCTTCATTCCATCACGCGTTATTAAACCAAAACCGTTTGAGTACCAGGCGGATCCGATCACGCTCCCGAGTAAACTGAAACTCTTTATAATCTTTCCGTCTTTAAAGTTCAGAACAACACACTTATTGGCAAAAGATGCTATTACTACGTCTGTTTCTTTTCCATCACTTAAAGTGTAAGAACATTTATATGACTGGATATCAATAATACGCGACATTGCAGGGACATTCGTATTCCATAAAGACTTTCCCTTTTCATTGAACATTTCGATATTCACGTTGTAATCATAAAGCATGTCCTTATTGTCGAAGTTGTTTGCAACACCATCTTCTTTCAAACGCCTTAATACAACCAAATTGCCTTTATTATCAAAACCATGCTTGAGGATCTTTTCAGTTTCTTTGTTCAGACAGATCCATTTGCCGGCTTTCTTATCATATAAAAACAGAGCACGTTTGTTAGTGTTTTCGTTTTCTGCGCATAACACGATCTTATTGAGCTCCGAATCTACCGCGAAGCTATCGATCGCAATTTTACTCTTTTTTTCTATTTCTTTATCTTCGCCGTTTTCTTTATCTTCGTCGTTTTCTTTATTTTCGGAGCTTTTTTTAGCTTTGCCGAATTCATCGAAAACCGGATCTTTCAACTCCAGCGTTTCAACGACCTCTCCCGTCGTTGCATCGACGAACATGAGCATAGTCTTGCAGTTTACAACTATCCTGTCTTTTTCGCTTGAGTATGTGTAACTCTTCTTGGTTTCTCTGATAATAGTGTCGGAAGGATGGTCACATACCCATAACTCCTTCCAGGTCCTGGTATCATAGAGAGCCACAAAATCTCTGTTAAAAGCAATAAGATTATCGTCTTTGTCATAACAGAAATCGAAGAAACTATCTTTTTCATTCTGGAGCGTATTGACCAGCATGTGGTCCTTAGTGCTCCAAATGTTGATCTTCCCGGACGCTTCAAGAATTGCCAGACGGTCAAGCTTGGTGTTTTGTTCGTATTTAACGATCGTTGAAGAAGATTCATATCTCCAAACCGGTGCCGAATACGTCGTTCCGGAAACCGAATATGCGCCAAGTGCAGCTGAAAGCGCATAACGTGCTTCACTTGTTTCCGGGCGCAGATTCCCGTTCGAATCTTCAAGCGCTGCAATTGCAAGATGGATCGCGCCTAGACGGTCACCATCTGCGAGCAGTTTTTGAGATTCCGAAGCAAGATACCTCGACTGGCTCATCTGCGAATTCCTGAGACTGTCCTGTATCCTCATCATCATCCATCCGATGTATACCATGAGAACGATGGCTGCAGCGGAGATAACCGCAGTTTCAATAAGCAGACGCCTTCTCTTGAATGCTTTTCTTCTTCTGATGATGTCATCGTAATTGCAGCCGAGCATTGATGCTGCAAGTCTCGGGAGCTCTGTTTTTCGTGCCTTGGCGATCGGCATTCTGTAGTTGGCTGCGAGTGGTTCAACGACTTCATCCCTGCAGTAGAAAGTTCCGTCTGCAAGATAGTGCGTGATGTTGTCATGTCTTAAGATCTCGGGGATTACCTCGTCAGGCTCACCTTCAACAAGTACTGTCAGAATGAGCTGCTTGTTGTAATCGTGAAGCTCGAGGAAAGTATCGATCTCACGCTTAACCCAGTCGGATTCCGAAGTCTTATATGAACATATAACGATAAGATACTGCGAAAGCCTTAAAGCCTCCGTGAGTTCTTCTGTAAGGTTGCTGGAAATGGGGAGTTCTTCAACATCCCTGAAGATACGGTTGAACCTCTCCTTGCCTGTCTGCTTCTGGATTGCTTTAGGAATCCTGAAACGTTCAAGGCTCTTCTGGATCTCCGAGGCGATCAGAGTGTCTTTCTCTGCGTGCCTGTAGGATATGAATGCGTCGTACTTATATTCCATTTCTGCTCTGCTCTTTCTTGCTGGTTTTCCGGATCACTATTTACGGTCCGTAAGATCAGTCCGGCGCATAAGTCTGCGCGAAGATATCCCTGTTGATGATATAGATGTCGTCAGGATCAGTCTCCTTGGCAGCGAGATAATCTCCGGGTTCACCCTTGAGATATTCAGATCCGTTCCACTTCGTGAAGACTTTCGTCGTCGTGTAGATGGGCATCGCGAGGATCGTGTTGCCGCCCTCGGACACACATGTCTTAGCGACACGGCGCAGAGGGATTATCTCGCCGGTCTTCGTGTTCTTGATCGTCGGGAAGTAATCAAGTTTCATCGTGTACTGGTCATCGATCATCTTGTAGTTCTTGTTGAACACTTTCTTGTTTGAAGCGTAAACCTCGCCTCTTACGCCGATCATGATGACCGTGTCCTCATTAACGTTGAGGTTCGTATCGCCTTCAAGGGAACGCACGAGAATGGGTGTTCCGACAGGAAGGAATTCCGCAGGGAAAACATAGCCCTGCTTCAAAGGAAGCTTCTTGTAGTGCTTCATCCTGGAGAAGTCGAGCTTGTCCTTGCCGGCATAGATAATGTGGCAATCCTTGTAGTAATCATGCAGACGGTCACGCAGGACAGTGGTGACGATCGCATGTCTGTGGATATCATCTGAAGCCAGATAGTCTCCCCTGACTCCGCCCAGAAGTTCCTTCTGGATAAGTCCGCCGGCTTTGTCTGAACGTCCGCCGCCGCTGCCTATTCCTCTTGCGATGTAATCCGCGAGCTCGTCAGCCCTTACTTCGTTCGTGCAGCTTCTGACGGAGAACTTGATTCCTACGTCAAGCTCAGAGAAAACAACGCAGACATCAACGGTATCAACTGCAAGGAAGAAGTCGCTGATGAGTCCTAATATATTGGGATCGCAGGGCATCGTTTCAAGGAGCGCATATCTGTGCACCTCGTGGTACTCGTAACCGAGGAGAGCCATGCCTGCGATCTTGACCTCCTGGAGAGTCATGTTCATGTTGCAAAAATGCTTAACGAGTGACTTGTCATAGTAGATGTCGTCAAGCATGTCGCGGTCTAACGGATGATAGATCTCCGCGAGTGTGTTTGTATCTGTATAAAGACCGTAATAAAGCGCTGTGGAAAGGGTCTTATCAATCTCAAAACCTTCTTTACGGAGAAGGTCCCAAACGATCGTGGAACAGCTGCCCACTCCCTGACGCACATCATTAAGCACAGGCGGCTTGTTGTCACCTAAGTAATGGTGATCGATCGAAGCAATCGTCTCTGCATCAAATTTTCTGACGTTTCCTTCGCCGTATATGCAGTCACAGGTAATCAGGAGCTTGGGCTTCTCATCAAGATTTTTAACATACTCGATAGGGATCTCCAGCACCTCGACCATGAACTTGAGGTTGGTCTTCGTGATTATGAAATTGCCGGAATAGATGAGTCTGACATTCTTCCCCATCGCCTTCAGATAGCTGTAGACACCGAACGCAGATGCGATCGCATCAGCGTCAGGGTTGTCGTGACATTGAACTACAATGTCGTCAAACTCAAGCAGATCGGACAGTTTCATTAACGATTCCCTCCCGGTCAATAAACAGTCAAGTTATTATAACATCCATAACGGCTGTTCCCGCCCAGGAGAACCAAAGCGTAATCAAACTGTCTTTAAGCCGCGATGGAAAATGGTCTTACTTTCCGCCGATCATCTTTGAAAGATCGCCTGCGGTAGGAACGTCAACACCAGTCTTCTTCTCGACCGCGCCGGCTGCCTTCTCATAAACGTCATTAGCCTGCTCGTTCTTGGAAACCGCGTCGAGTGCTCCGCTTGCCGTTTCCTTGATCTTGTTGATGTCGATGTTAGGTAATTCAGCCATGGTATTAACCCCCATATATAAATATATTTGATTATAATTCTTTAGCAGACAAAACAAAACCCCCGCATCGCAGCTTGCGGGGGAATTAGTTATTTGTTTAGTTGTAGTTCAAGAGTTGCAGTGGTCTGTCCGGCTCCGTGTTGAGTAAAACTCAGTTTAAGTAGAAAACCTTACAGGAGAGAAACTGAACCAAGCGAGACCAACTGCCTGCTTGATATTTGATCATATCCCATTGGTCTCACCTCCTTGAACCTTGCTGTTTGGATTTGGTTCTTTTCTTGATGGCCTTATACTACCACACGCCTAATCAGAATGTGTTATGAAAAAATGAACGATTTTTGACATTGAAGTTACAAGTCAGGATTCGAGTGAAGCGAGCATGGCCAGATAGCGTGCCTTCATGTCGATGCCGGTTGACTTGAACTGCGCAACATATCCGTCGAAGTAGAGCATGCACTGAAGATTGATGTATGAGGTATTCCCTATCCTCGTGAGGATATCGAGCTCGCGTTCTACCGAGACCTCCATCATACGGCTGATCTTCAGTTCCTCTTCGCCGGTGCGGTGCCTCATGGCATTGGTCTTCTTGAAATTAAGATAAGCGTTGTCATCTGTTTTCAAAGCATCCCAGAGAGCACCTGAAAAATCCGCATCGGGACGCAGCTGATAAACTGAATTTACGAATTCCGCGTATGCCTCGATCAGATCGTTCTGCGACTGTGTTCCCTCATCCGCGAGCTTTAAGAATTTACAAAGGCTTGCCAGAGGTTCTCTTTTCCTGAGGCCGCCGAATATTGCAAGTGAGTTGATATCCTTAATAAGATCAGCCATACATTCACGTCTTAATCGTCATCGTGGTCAGACCAGATGGTAGTGCTGCCGCGGTCAAGCGCGACAATGCCCGTACGGCACATTTCAATGATGCCGAAGGACTTAACGTTCTGGATGAAACCGTCGATCTTGGATGAATCGCCAGTAACCTCTATGCTTATCGCCTCTTCACCGAGATCGATTATCTTGCCTCTGAAGATCTTCGCAGTCTCAAGGATGCGCTCTCTCGTCTCGTCGCTGTTTCTTACCTTTATCAGCATGAGCTCACGCTTGATACATTCCTCGTTTGAAAGGACAACTACCTTCTTTACGTTATAGAGTTTTCTAAGCTGTGATACGACCTGGTCCTTATCCGTCTTCGCGGCGGAAAGCGTGATCGTGATACGTGAATATGCGGGAGATTCAGTCTCACCTACGGTAAGGGAATCGATGTTGAATCCTCTTCTCGTAAACATGGCCGTGACACGCGAGAGTACGCCGTACTGGTTGTCGACATAGATTGCGATGATTATCTTATCTTTCTTCATTCTCGGCCTCCTTCCACGTTACGAGATTGTCAAAGGTTCCGCCGGGACGAAGCATCGGAAGTACCATCGCGTCGGAGTCGATACTCATGTCGATAACGGCAGGTCCGTCATATGCGTAGGCTTCGTCAAAAACCTTCCTGAACTCATCTATGTTGTCAGCCTTGAAACCCTTTGCGCCAAAGGCCTCTGCGAGCTTCACAAAATCAGTCTGACGTTCGATGTTCGTGCCGGAATATCTCTTGTCGTAGAACAGTGTCTGCCACTGTCTTACCATGCCGAGAGTGCGGTTGTTGAATATTACTATGGTGACCGGAACTTTATACGTAACGGCTGTTGCGAGCTCGTTTAAGCTCATGCCGAAGCTTCCGTCGCCGGTGATCAGAACTGATCTTTTGCCTGTCGCAAACGAAGCTCCTATAGATGCGCCGAGACCGAAGCCCATCGTGCCCAGGCCGCCTGAAGAAAGCCATGTGTGCTTCTGACGGAAGTTATAGAACTGCGCGGTCCACATCTGATGCTGACCTACATCAGTTGCGATCCTGGTATCGTCTGATACCTTTGAAGCGATATCCAGGATGACCTCTCTCGGAACGAAAGTATCGTCATCGTACGCGTCTGATTCACGTGCGCGGAGTGACTTTATCTTTTCTTCCCAGTCAGGCAGTTTCTTTGCTTCAACTGCATCAGTGAGCCTTGCGAGGAAGTCCTTTATGTCGCAGCAGACGCCTAAGTCGACAGAGACGTTCTTGCCGATCTCCGCACAATCTGCATCGATGTGTATCTTCTTAGAATTGAGCGCATATCTGTCGGTCTTGCCTGTTGCGCGGTCCGAAAACCTTACGCCGACGGCGATCATGAGATCGCTCTTTGCGAGCGCGACGGATGATGCGAAATGTCCGTGCATTCCCTGCATTCCGAGGAATCTCGGAGTCGTTGAAGGAAGCTCTGAAAGGCCCATCATGGAGCATCCGATATATGCGTCGATCTTATCGGCAAGCTTCAAGATCTCTTTGCCTGCGCCGGCTCTTACGGCACCGCCGCCGAAATAGATATAAGGCCTCTTACATTCGGCTATCATCTCGCAGGCCTTTGCGACCGCATCGTCCTCAGCTTTTGCTGGCTTTGCGGGAATCACTTTTCCCTTGGATTTGAATTCAGTCGAAGCGGTCTGGATATCGTTAGGGATATCGATGAGAACAGGACCGGGCCTGCCTGATGTCGCGATCTTGAAGGCCTCGCGGATCGTATCTGCGAGAACTTTTACATCTCTTACGAAGAAGTTGTGCTTCGTGATGGGAAGCGTAACGCCTGTAATGTCGATCTCCTGGAAAGCATCACGTCCGATCATGGAATTCGAAACGTTTCCGGTGATGGCGATCATGGGAACTGAATCAAGGAATGCCGTTGCGATTCCCGTTACGAGATTAGTCGCGCCGGGGCCCGAAGTTGCAATGACGACACCGGGTTTTCCCGTGGCTCTCGCATAGCCGTCAGCCGCATGCGCAGCTCCCTGCTCGTGCGCGGCAAGAACGTGCTTTATCTTTCCGCCGCAGTCGAAAAGCCTGTCATAGATATCTATTACAGTCGCACCCGGAAATCCGAACACAGTATCAACACCCTGTTCAAGCAGGGTCTCGATAACGATCTGGGCTCCTGAAATCTTCATACCGCTAAACTCCTTCTCATGGAGACTATTCTACTCTATCTGTCCTCTCTGTAGTAGTTCCTTCCGATAGCAGCCGGTTCGTTGCTGTTGTTGTTCTTCCTGACAGAGCTCAGGATGAGAACGATGAGCGTAATGATGAACGGCAGCGCGGAGAAGAACTGCGCAGGTATCTTGGTAAGCCAGCCGAGAGTTTTCGGGAAGGCCGTTGCAAGAGGTGCATTCTGTACTCTGAGAGTATTGAAGAATCCGAAGATGAACGTACCGAGAAGAGCTTTTGCAGGGCTCCAGTTTGCAAAGATTACGAGCGCGATAGAGATCCATCCGTAACCGTTGATCCAGCAGTTGGAGCCTTCGAAAGTACCGCCCATATTGAGTGCCATGTAAAGGCCTCCGATGCCCATGATGCCGGAACCGATGATGATGTGGATGTACTTGTACAGCGTGATGTTGACGCCGAGAGAATCCGCAGCACCCGGGTTTTCACCGATAGCTCTTAGCTTTAATCCCGGATTCGTCTTTTCGAAATAGAGCCACATTACTATCGCGATAACAACACCTAAATAGATGAGGATACTGTGTGAGAAGAGCACTTTTCCGATCACGGGGATCTTGGAAAGGAGCGGTATCTCGAGCGGAGCAAACTGCTTGTCGAGGCTGCTTCCTCCGAGCGCGGGCCACTTCGATTCGCTGTTCGATACAGCGTTTCCGACGAAGTAATAGAACGCAACACCGAACGTCGTTATCGTAAGTCCCGTGACGTTCTGGTTTGCCTGAAGCGTTACCGTAAGGAAAGCGAATACAAGTCCTACGAGACCTGACGCTATGAAGCTTATGAGCACTGCGACGAGAAGGCTGCCCGAGCGCATTCCGAGGAGATATCCTGCAACGGCGCCAATCGCCATCGTGCCCTCAACGCCTAAGTTGAGAGAACCTGATTTCTCGATCATGATCTCACCCGTCGTGCCGTACAGGAGCGGGATGTTGTAAACGATTATGCTGAACAGGAAGAGCGTGATGACATCAAGCATTTTTCGCGTCCTCCTTCTTCTTGATGGTAAAGGTTGCGGCAAAGTCTGCGGTCAGTACCGAGAACAGGATTATGCCCTGCAGGAGATCCGCGAAATTGCTGTCGATCGAAGGATACTTGGTTGCTGCCGTCTTGCAGCCGAACTGAAGTATGGCAATAAGCACTGATGTGACCGCGATCGCAGGTGTGCTCAGTTTGCCGAGCCATGCAACGACTACGCCGGTCCATCCCACATTGTTGGTGATCGTTTCTGAGATCGTTCCGGATGCTGATGCTGTAAGTCCTGCAGCAAGTCCGATCAATGCGGATGAAATGAACATCGTGCGCATGATAATCTTTCCGACCTTCATTCCCGCATACTTCGCGGTGGCAGTGCTGTCGCCTACTACAGCGATCTCATATCCGTGCTTGGTGTACTTGAGATAGACGTAGATCAGCGCAACGAGAACCGCAGCTACAACAACTGACCAGAGCAGATTGAAATTTCCGATCTTGATGCCGTCCATGATCGCACTCTCGGGGAACTTGCCAAAGATAGGTCTTGCTGACTTCGGATCAAGGAAGAAGTTCCATGACTCTTTCGTCTTTCCGAGATACGTGATCACATACAGCATTATGTAGTTGAGCATCAGGGTTACGAGCGTTTCGTTAGTGTTGAACTTGACCTTGAAGAACGCAACCGCAACACCCAGAAGGCCGCTCGAAAGCATTGCCGCAATGCACATCAGGATGATGGTGATCGGCCTCGGAAGTCCCGTAACGTTGAATGCCACGATGGCTGCGCTTATCGCTCCGATCAGAAATTCACCCTCACCTCCGATATTCCAGAAGCGCATCTTGAACGACAGTCCAAGCGCCAAAGAAGTGATGAGGAGCGGAACGAGGACCTTCAAAAATCCTTCGAAATTCTTATATGCATATTTGTTTCCGACCATGCCGATCGTAAGCATTCTTCCGTAGTATTCGAACGGATTGATGCCGAGGGACGCAAGAAGGATCGCACCTATTCCGAGCGATATGACTATGCCGATGAGATAATAGATGAGAAGTCTCCTCAAGGATTGGACGGGGCGCCTTACGAGATGATATTTATTCATTTGCCGGCTCCTCCGTTTCCTTCTGTTCTTCTGCTTCACTTATCGCCGAGTCTCTTGCGATGCCTGCGGTCTTGCCGCCCTTGTCGACCAGATCGAGTGAGCCTGTCATCATGAGACCGATCTCCTCTTTGGTCGTGTGGTTGCTGTTTACGACGCCCATGAGCCTGCCGTGGCAAATGACCATTATCTTGTCGCAGAGAGCCATCATGACATCGATGTCTTCACCAATAAAAAGTATTCCGACATCCTTCTTTTTCTCTTCATTCAGGATGTCATAGATCATGAACGAGGAACCGATGTCGAGGCCTCTTACCGGATATGCGGTGATGAGTACGTTAGGTCCCGATTTTATCTCTCGTCCCAGCAGGACTTTCTGAACGTTACCGCCCGAAAGCTTTCTTACGGGAGTCTCAGTCGAAGGTGTTACGACCTTTAGTTTTTCGATGACCTTCTTTGCTTCTTCCCTTGCATATTTTCTGTCGATGAACGGACCCTTGGGTTCGTTGTAATTCTTAAGGATCATGTTGTCCGTGATGGACAGCGAAGGCGCAAGTCCCATTCCGAGTCTGTCCTCCGGAATGAAGCTCATCGAGATGCCCTTTTCGAGGATCTTGTCAGGAGACAGTCCTACGATGTTCTCGCCCTTGTGGATCATCTTTCCGTCAACGATCGGGCGCAGTCCCGCGATGGCTTCGCAGAGTTCTTTCTGACCTGAACCAGCGATGCCCGCAACGCCCAGCATCTCGCCGCCTCTTATGTAGAAATCGAGGTGATCGACCGCGATCGCGCCCTCGTCATTCTTGACCGTAAGGCCGCGGATCTCCAGAAGAGGCTTGGTCTTTTCGATTGGGACACACTTGATGTCGAGATCGATCTTACGTCCTACCATGAGCTCCGTAAGGCTCTTCTCGGTGCTTTCCGCGGTAACGACCGTATCAATGTATTCACCGTGTCTCAATACCGTGACACGGTCGGAGATCTCCATGACCTCATTTAACTTATGCGTGATGATTATTATCGAATGCCCTTCTTCCTTCATCTTTTTGAGGACCTTGAAGAGCTTTTTTATTTCCTGGACAGTGAGAACCGCCGTGGGCTCGTCCAGGATTATTATCTTTGCGCCGTAGCAAAGAACTTTTAAGATCTCCAGCGTCTGCTTTTCGGAGACTGACATGTTGGAGACCAGTTTGTCCGGATCTATGTCAAAGCCGAATTTCTCGGCCATCTTAATTACTTCGTTTTTGGTGTCTTTCTTAAGAAAAAGACCTTTGTTATCCCTTAACCCTATCCTGATGTTGTCGAGTGCCGTAAAGCGCTCGATGAGCTTGAAGTGCTGATGCACCATTCCTATTCCAAGCTTCGCCGAATCCTCCGGCGAATTGATGGACACCTTTTTGCCGTCCATAATAATAGAACCGCTGTCGGGCATATAAATGCCCGACAGCATGTTCATAAGAGTCGTTTTACCGGATCCGTTCTCGCCTAAGAGGGCGAGGATTTCACCTTTTTTGAGCTGCAGATTGACGTTCTTGTTGGCAAACAGCGATCCGAACCGCTTAGAAATACCTTTTAGTTCGATGGCATATTCCATAAAACCTCTCCTGCAGTGTTATTTTGCGGATTATCAGTTAACCTGAGTTACTCCGTCAACATAGTAATTCATAGAGCCCTGGATAACGTCATCGCCTACGGAAGCACCGCCTGCAGCAACCTTCTCCTCGCCCTTGTTGTCCTTGAGAGCGTCATTCTTCTGCTCAACTTTAACAGCACCTGCTGCACCGGAGAAAGCAAGCTTAACGCCTGAGAATACGTCCCACTTGCCGGAGACCATAAGATCCTTTGCGATCTTGATAGCTTCAGCTGTCTCGGGTTCGCAGTTTCCGGAAAGCTCGGAAATGTCAACGAGGCCTGCGGCAATTCCCTGATAGTAGTTGCCTACTGTCTGCATGAATGTTGACTTGTCTGTCATTGCAGCCTTCATTGCTGTTGCGTAGTAAGCGCTCCAGTTCCAGACAGCTGCTGTGAGGTGAGCCTTGGGAGCTTCCTTTGTCATGTCGGAGTTATATCCGCATCCGAATACACCCTTCTCGTTAGCAACGATCTGAGGCTGAGCAGAGTCGCAGTGCTGACCGATAACGCAGCACTTGTAAGTGTCGATGAGGACCTGAGCAGCCTGTCTCTCCTTCTCCTGATCGCCCCATGTGGAGATCTCATAAACATGAACCTTAGCATTGGGATTTACTGATCTCGCGCCCATTGCGAAAGCGTTGATGCCTGAGCATGTCTCAGCGTACTCTACGCCCCATGCGGAAACATAACCGATGTTGTCGTTCTTGAGTGCAAGAGACTTGTATCCTGCAGCGATACCGGAGAGGTATCTTGCCTGATAGATCCTGCCGAAGTAGTTGTTGAAGTTCTTGTCGTTGGACAGATAGCCTGTAGCGTGAGAGAAGATGATGTCAGGATATTCGTCTGCCTTCTCCTTCATCGCATTAATGTAGCCGAAGCTGATACCGAAGATGATGTTGCATCCGTCGCCTGCGAGCTGGTCGATGGCCTGCTTAACCTTCTCATCGTCCTCAGGTACGTTGTCAACGATGTACAGATCCTTGGAAGGATCAAGGCCAACCTGCTTCATACCTTCAGTAATACCCTTGTGATGAGCGTATGTGTAGCCTGCCGTGTCGTTCTGGCTGTTGATGTAGATGGCACCAACCTTGATGTTTGCCACAGCGGGTTCAGATCCGTCCGGCGTCTTTGACTCCTGTGAAGTCTCTCCTGCCTTAGTCGTAGCTGCTGTAGTTGCAGCAGTCTGGCCAGAGCATCCTGCGAGAGATAAGCAGGAAGTCACTGCGAATGCTGCTGTGAGCACCAGTGAAACCAATTTCCTCATAGTTCTCCTCCAATTTCTTTTTTTATGCAAAAGTTAATTGCATACAGATTAATTGCGGGCTGAAAGCCCTTTGTCACTGCTTTCTGAAAGTAAGTGACGTGTCGGTCATTGAGTCGATTATCGCAAGTGATTCAACTCTGATGCCCTTTGCCCTCAAAGCGTCTCCTCCGCCTTGGAATCCCTTCTC
>JAFWQF010000102.1 GCA_017509205.1 Clostridiales bacterium
ATTGTCACTGCAGAACATAGGGCTGCAGTCCGTCAAATTTCCATACTGCGTTATTATAACATAACTATTAATAATTCGCGCACGCGTAAATATTATAATAAATAGGCACTGAATATCAGGACATTTTTCGGCAAGTTTGCGGTTCGTCCTCCGTTTGGTCCTCTCTTTTTCTCCAAACAGAGGACATAAAAGAGGATTTCAAGCCGTTTTGCTGCCAATCCTCTGTTTGGTCCTCTGTTTTTACCGAAACAGAGGACGTGTTTGAGAATATCCATGAAAACAAAAATCCCGGCAGAAGCCGGGACTTAAGTAACTGATCAGGATAAGGGTTCCTTGGCGGGCATTCCTGCCTTGCGCGGGAATCTCGCAGGCGTGGGACGTATCTTCCTGACGACGATTATCGTGCGGTCCATGTCAGTCCCCGGGAGTCTGAACGTGTCAGTCTTCTCGATCGTGCCTCCAAGAAGCGCTATCGCCTTGTTGGCATCCTTTATCTCTTCTTCCGCATGTCCTTTCATTGCGAGGAACACTCCTCCGACCTTGACGAAAGGCAGGCAGTATTCCGCGAGTACGGGAAGCGCTGCGACCGCTCTTGCGGTTACTATGTCAAATCTTTCACGGTACTTCTTATCCTTACCGCCGTCTTCAGCGCGTGCGTGGACCATTTCAACGCCTTCAAGGGAGAGTGCGTCACATACCTCTTTGAGGAATCCCAGACGCTTTTGGAGCGAATCCATGAGGGTAACTTTAAGCTCAGGCATTGAGATCTTGAGCGGCATGCCGGGGAAACCTGCGCCTGTACCGATGTCTGCGAGTGTGAGGTTCTTATTGCCCGTCTTCTCCTCTTCTTCCCTGATGTAGGGACAAAGAGTGAGCGAATCGATGAAATGCTTCATCGCTATGCCGTTGTCGTCATCCACGGCAGTGAGGTTCATCACCTTGTTCTTTTCCCTGAGCATTGAAGCATAGACCTGGAATGAGCGGATCTCCTCTGCCGAGAGAGGAACGCAGATCTCGGGAAGATGTTCTTCGAGAACGGGTGCAACGCCTTCGCCGTTGTCTACGGGCTCTGAAGGCTTAACCTCATCCTTCTGGATGACCTTGGTTCCCTCGCTGCTTATGTCCACGCGCTTGGGAAGGCTGTCCCTGAGCCTCTTGATGTCAGCTTTGGTTATAGGCTTTCTCTTGCGGTGATTGTCATTCAGCATTGCTTCTTCTCCTCTGTTCGAGATATACCAGCAGGACTTCGCAGTCTGCCGGTGACACTCCGGAAATGCGCGATGCGCGTCCTACGCTCTCAGGTTTCATCTGTGAGAGCTTCTGTGCGGCCTCAAGCCTCAGGCCCTTGATCGCGTGATAGTCGGTATCTTCGGGAAGAGCTATCTTTTCGAGGCTCGCGAATCTTTCTATCTTTTCTCTTTCGAGAGCCAGATAACCCTCGTACTTGATGTCCGTCTCACATGCCTTTATCACGGCTCTCGGGAGCTCTTTGCGCTCCTTGTCGAAAGGCGTGAGAAGATCATAGGTGACTCCCGGTCGCTTGATGAGCTCTGCGAGGCTCTCGCCTGACTTGGGCAGAGTCTGCTCTACTTCAGCCAAAGCTTTGCCAAGGGCTTCGGTCGGAGCGATGTACGTGCTCTTGAGACGTGCGGTCTCTTTTGCGATCGCTTCCCTCTTCTCAAGGAATCTGGCGTATCTTTCTTCGTTTATGAGGCCTATCTCATGTCCGATGGGTGTAAGCCTTTCGTCAGCATTGTCCTGCCTCAGGAAGAGCCTGTATTCGGCTCTGGAGGTCATCATGCGGTAAGGCTCGTTGGTTCCCTTGGTTACGAGATCGTCGATGAGCACTCCGATGTAGCCCTGCGAACGGTCGATTATCACGGGCTTTCTGCCGAGAACTTTCATCGCGGCGTTGATGCCTGCGACTATTCCCTGGCCTGCAGCTTCCTCATATCCTGAGGAACCGTTGATCTGTCCGCCCGTGAAAAGACCGGGAACGATCTTGCTCTCGAGCGATGCCTTAAGAGAAAGCGGATCGACGAGATCGTACTCGATCGCATACGCGGTCCTCTGTATTACCGCATTTGAAAGTCCGGGAAGCGATCTGACCATCCTGATCTGGACCTCTTCGGGAAGGCTCGTTGAGAATCCCTGGAGGTACATCTCGTTGGTGTGCCTGCCCATGGGCTCTACGAATATGAGGTGGCGCTCCTTTTCCTTGAAGCGCATGAACTTGTCTTCTATCGAAGGACAGTATCTGGGACCTACGCCCTTGATGACGCCGCTGTAAAGAGGCGATCTGTCCATGTTGTCTGAAATGACCTGCCTGGTCTCAGGTGTTGTCCATACGGACCAGCAGGGGATCTGCTCTGAGGAAGGAGCGGGCGTGATACCGTTCATCTCGTTATCAAAAGAGAACGGAGGTACGTCGTCTTCACCGTCCTGACGCGTCATCTGCGAAAAGTCGCAGGAGTTTGAATTCACTCTTACGGGTGTTCCCGTTTTAAAGCGGAGGATCGGGATGCCGCATGAAGCGAGCGAAGCAGAAAGGCCGACCGACCTTGGAAGTCCGTCAGGGCCGCTCTCTGTTATTACCTCTCCCCTTATCGTTCTGGATTCCATGTAGGTTCCTGAGCAGATGACAACGGCTTTGGCTCTGTAGACAGCCTTTCCGCCGGTCATTACGCCTGCCGCACTTCCATTCTCATCAGTGAGAAGGTCTGTGATGTGTGCCTGGCAGAGCGTGAGGTTCTCGAGGTTTTCAAGAGCGTGCTTCATCTCGACCGAATACATGGCGCGGTCTTCCTGCGCACGGGGAGAATATACCGCAGGGCCTTTGGACCTGTTGAGCATCCTCATCTGGACTGCGCACTTATCGGCCATCTTACCGATGATGCCGCCCAGTGCGTCTACCTCTCTTACGAGCTGGCCCTTGGATGTGCCGCCGATGCTGGGATTGCACGGAAGGTTTGCAAGTGAATCGAGCGCAAGCGTGAAAAGGATGGTCTTAAGACCAAGAACAGCGCATGCGTGTGCAGCCTCGCAGCCAGCGTGGCCTGCTCCGACCACGGCTACGTCATAGCTGCCGGCTTCAAAGCTGTGCTCCAGTTTGAGTGCTTCTTCGAGGATCATTTACTTGCCTATGCAAAAACGCGAAAAGATCGTATCAGCCAGTGTGGCGGATACAGTCTTGCCTGTAACCTCACCGATCTCATCAAGGCACGAACGCAGGGCTGAAGAGCATACCTCAACGCCGAGGCCTTCCTCAAGCGCCTCTATTGCCATGCCGAGCTTTTTGAGACCTTTGTTGAATTTGGAATAGTGACGGCTGTTGGTGATGAGGAGTCCCTCGGACTGTCCTCCGCCAAGGCTGTCGTAGTAAGACGTAATGACGTCTTCCAGTTTATCTATGTTGAGTTCTTCCTCGGCTGAGACCGAAATGGTCCTCGTTATGCCGAGCTTTTCAAGAACTTCTATGATGTCTTTTTCTTCGGGATTCTTTCCCTCGTCGCTCTTTGAGAATACTGCTGTGATCCTGTCGCCGCCGATGTCTTCGGAAAGCTCCATGAGACCTTCCTTTACCTCGTAGGAATCCATGTCCGGCGGGATCATGTAGAAGACGAGGTCAGCCTCTCTTCCTGCTTCCATCGCTCTTCCGATGCCGATGCTCTCGATGATGTCATCGGTCTCCCTTATTCCTGCCGTGTCAATGAGCGTAACGGGAATGCCGTTGATGTCGACCTGGACCTCGATGGTGTCTCTCGTTGTGCCTGCAACCTCCGTGACGATCGCGCGGTCATAGCCCGTAAGGGTGTTGAGCAGTGTGCTCTTTCCGCTGTTGGGAAGTCCAAGGAGCGCAACTCTCATGCGCTCGGAAAGGATCCTTCCCTTGCCGTAGCCTGCGCAAAGTTGCTCGAGCGATTCACTCTGGGCAACAAGCTCTTCAAGTATTGCATCAGCTTCTGTATCCTCGTCGGCCGCATCATCTGCGTCACGGTCAAATTCAACCAGTGATTCGATCCTGGCCATCTGATCGTAGAGATTCTTTTCGATGGAATCTATCTTCTCTGCGAGCTTGCCTGACATGAGGCTTCCCGCAGCCTGGAGCTGACGCTCGGTATCGGCATTGATGACGTCCATTACCGCTTCTGCTGAAGCAAGGCTCATCTTGCCGTTTATGAATGCTCTTCTCGAAAACTCACCGGGATAAGCAACCCTGATGCCGGATATGCCCAGGCATCTCATGATCTCCTGCTTTACCGCGGAAGATCCGTGGCATGAGATCTCGACCATCTCTTCGCCTGTATATGAATGAGGGGCTTCGAAATGCGTGATGACGACTTCATCGATCGTCTCTCCCGATTTGGGATCGATGACATTGCCGTAGGCACAGGTATAGCCGGGCAGGAGCGAAGTCCTGTCAAAGTCTCCGCTTGAACGGAGGATCTTAGTGCATTTGTCTGTGAGAACTCCGCATCCGTTTCCGGAAATGCGGATTACGGCAAGTCCTGATATTCCCGCAGGCGTGGAGCACGCGCAGATAGGCTCATCCGTATATGCGAACATACGGATTTATCAGTCTTCTTCAGGTGTGACTACCACGCATCTTGAAGGCTCTTCACCTTCACTGTGCGTTGTGACGCCTTTAACTCCCTGCAGATATGAGTGGACGATCCTTCTCTCGGAAGGTGTCATGGGCTCCATTACGACCTTGCGGCCGGAACGCTTAACCCTTGAAGCTGCCTTGTCTGCAAGGTTCTTAAGAATGGACTCTCTGTGCTTGCGGTAACCGCCGACATCGAGATGAACGTGAACTCTCTGCTCGCTGTGCTTGTTAGCGATGAGGTTTGTCATGTATGTGATGGCCTCAAGTGTCTCACCGTGGCGGCCGATTGCAGCGCCGCAGTCAGAACCCGTGACCGAGATATAGATCGTATCGTCTTCCCTGTAGGAATCCATGTTTCCGTGAATGCCGATGCCTGAGAGAACCTCAGCTACGAAGTTTGCAGCTGCATCCTCAGCCTCGCTGACAGCATCGCCCTCGAAGCTCTCATCGTCACCGTAATATGTGTCGTCATCGTCAGAAGCATCGTCTGCTACTGTTGCTTCTGCCACAACTCCGTCATCAAAGGAAACCTTTACTTCGGCATCTTTTTTGCCTACTCCGAGGAAACCGCCTTCGCTGCCCTCGCTAATGACCTCGATCTTTGCCTGCTCTTTTGTGCATCCGAGTTCGGCAATAGCTGCCTCAACTGCTTCGTCAACTGTCTTTGCCGTTTTGGTTACTGTCTTTAACATATTTGCGAGGCCTCCTTATAGACCAAATTAGTTCTTCTTACCCTTCTTGCCCTTGCCGGAAGCCTTGCCGTCAGATGCGCTGCCTGCTTCGAGTGCTACCTTGCCTGACTTCTTGAAAACTGCTTCCTTCTTGGCTTCGACCTCAGCCTTCTTCTTCTCGTAAGGCTTGGTGAACATGTAGTATACGATTACCTGTGTGAGGATGCCCATGAGGGATCCGACTACCCAGTAAAGACCCATTGCCGCAGGCATCGTGAATGTCGTGAAGAGCATTACGAACGGCATCATCCAGGTCATAAGCTTCATTGAGTTTGCAGTAGCGTCGTCTGTTCCGCTCTGTCCCTTGCGCGCAGGATTGTTCTTCTCGCGCTGCCTTGCTTCCTTCTCTTCCTTGTAGCCGGGCTTCATGATCTTGGTGAGCTGCATTGAGAATATGCTCGTTGCAAGTACCAGGATGGGGAAAATGAGAAGCGGGAAATATGTCTTGGGATCATGAACGTAGTCCATGGGGTTCCATGAAGGAGTATTGGAAAGGTCCATGCCAAGGAAGTGCAGATCTACCATCTGATCCATCTTGATGAAGCCTCTCTTGACGCACTCCGTAAGGAACTGTGCGTTCTCTGCGAGAGCCTTAACAAGTCCGATGTGGTTTATCTGAGTAACGGCATTGCCGATGAGCTTGTCGCTCATGCCCTTGCCGAGCTGGATCATGAGATCGATGTTCTCTCTGGATACCTCTGAGAGATAGATGAGAGGTCCGCTTACGATACGGAAGATAGGCCAGATAAAGATGAGCTGAAGGAAAGGAAGAAGGCATCCGGACAGTCCGCCTGCACCGTTCTCCTTCTGCATCTCCATGAGAGCTTCCTGGTATTTTTCCTTATCGTCGCCGTATTTACGCTGAAGCTCAGCCTGCTTGCCGCTTAAGGCCTGCATCTTGAGCATTGATTTCTGCGACTTGATGTTGAGCGGGATGAGTGCTCCTCTGACGATGATCGTCAGAAAGATGATCGCAAGACCGTAATTGCCGAAAAAACCGTAAAGGACTCTTGTGAGCCAGCCGAACACAAAATAAAGAGGTTCGAGCAGTGACGGCATGGCAAGCATGATGTTTACGTCAACCATTAGTGTGTATCTCCAAAAAACAGGCACTTCGTGCCCATATCATCTGACAGGATCGTAACCGCCTTTTGAAAAGGGATTACACCGGAGTATCCTCCAGATGCCCATAGCCCCACCCTTAAAGGCGCCGTACTTTGTAACGGCATCTATCATGTACTGGGAGCAGGTCGGCTGATATTTACAGTGAGGGCCTATAGCCGGGGAAATATGCTTCTGATACCAGCGAACCATCGCTATTAATGCACGTGCGATCATAAGATGGTCCCTTCCGCCTTATATAGCGCAACACCGCATCATTCAGGCAGAAGCCTTAATCTGCGGCAGCACTTTACCATATCATTGCGAATTACTGAAAACTCTGGGATCTCTTTCCCGTACCTGTATGTGAAAACATAATCGTAGCCGGCCGGAAGATCTTCCTGAAGTTCCCTGAAGGATTCACGCATCAGGCGCCTTACCCTGTTTCTCCCCACGGCTCCGAGCTCGCGTTTGTTCGCGCAGAACCCCGTCCTGATAAGGACCGGATCCACTGTGTTTCCGCTCTGCCTTGTACCCGGGTGTCTCTTCATTGCATGTACCGACAGGAATTTTCCCGAAGCGAATTTCCCGTAGCGGTACACGCGCGAGAATTCAAAATTGAATCTCAGCGCGACAGGTTTCAGACAGCGATCTGCTTTCTGCCCTTCGCTCTTCTCCTTGCGAGAACCTTGCGTCCGTTCGCTGTTTCCATTCTTGCTCTGAAGCCATGAACCGAAGTTCTGTGCCTCTTCTTGGGCTGATATGTCATCTTTGCCATACAATGTTATCCTCCAGATCTATACTCTTTCTTTTATTCAAGCTGCGCACCCGCTCGTGTCGCGGCAGCGCA
>JAFWQF010000103.1 GCA_017509205.1 Clostridiales bacterium
ATCCAGAGCGGTATCATGACAACAGTTCACGCTTACACAGGCGACCAGATGATCCTCGACGGTCCTCAGAGAAAGGGTGACCTCCAGAGAGCAAGAGCTGGTGCTGCTAACATCGTACCTAACTCCACAGGTGCTGCTAAGGCTATCGGCCTCGTAATCCCTGAGCTCAACGGCAAGCTCATCGGCGCTGCTCAGAGAGTTCCTACATTCACAGGTTCTACAACAATCCTTCACGCTGTTGTTAAGGGTGAGGCTACAGTTGACGGCATCAACGCTGCTATGAAGGCTGCTGCTAACGAGTCATTCGGCTACACAGAGGAGAAGCTTGTTTCTTCCGACATCATCGGCATGAGATACGGTTCACTCTTCGATGCTAACCAGACAATGGTTTCCAAGATGGATGACGGCAACTCACTCGTTCAGGTTGTTTCCTGGTACGACAACGAGAATTCTTACACATCTCAGATGGTAAGAACAATCAAGTACTTCGCAGAGCTCGGCTAATAGCTTAGTTTACTGAAGAACTTAATAAGCCCCGGTTCTTATGAGCCGGGGCTATTTTATGTGCTCATCATCCGGATGACGTGCATAAACAATCTGTAATGAATCTGTGATAACATCCTCTACATCAACAGGAATTGGTGATCAGGCGTAGATCTCCACTACGGAAACCTCGGGATAAGCGCCGAGCCTTAACGGAAGCTTGTTGCATCCCACGCCGCGCGTGATGAACATCGTGGTGCCGTTATGCTCGAAAACACCCTCTATCACTTTCTGCTGAGGAAGCTTGTCTGAGCGCAGCACAAGGAACTCAAGGCGGAAAGGCATCTTTATCTGGCCTGCATGGAAGTGGCCGCTGAGCATGAAATCAACGTGATCGCCTTCCTTGAAGTGCAGTATGGAATCCGGATTGTGGATCGCAAGCACGGAGACACAGTCGGAAGGAACGGAGGGAACATCGTACCAGACGCGGTGCTTGCGTCCTGAATCGTCGACTCCGAAGAGAATGACCGTCTTTCCCGTTGAGCGTGATGTCATGCGTATCTGCTTATTCTCGATGCATTCAAAGCCGCACGTCTCTTCTGACGGCTCGAATGTGAAGTCGTGGTTGCCGGTGACACCGTAGAAGGGGATGCCGAGCTCTCTGCAGGCCTCTGAGATCTTCCTGAGATATGTCAGGCCCTTCTCGTTAACCCTGTAGTTATTGCAGATGTCACCGCCGAATAAGACGGCATCAAGAGGGGCGGATGCATTGGCATCCTTTATTGCTGAAATTAAGCGTTCAGGTTTGATGAGGCAAATATCGGCATGAAGATCCGAGAAAAAGAACAGCCTGATCCCTGGTTTTTCTGGAGAACCTGCGGAATGCTCCTGCTTTCTGAAATCCGGACATTTAGCTGCCGGGAACATCTTTCTTGTGGTTATCTTGAGAACGTAAGGTTCGTAAAACGCCCTGACCGTAAGGAAAACCACGGCCAGAAGCAGCACGCAAAGAATAATTATCAGTATAAGTTGGCCTGTTGTCAGTCCGCTCAAAATTTATTCTCCTATATTATTCTTTTTAATTATAATATACACAGAGCAATCCTGTGTTATAATCCTACATTATAGATATAAAAACCTTTTAATATAAGGAGGGTGAAAAAATGCCTAAGACAGAGATTACCTACGAGATCATCGAGCAGATCGGCATCCTTAAGGAGAACAAGTCCGGCTGGCAGCGCGAGGTCAACATCGTTAAGTGGAATAACGGTAAGCCGAAGCTCGACATCCGTGATTGGGGCCCGGACCATCAGAAGGTCGGTAAGGGCATCTCACTCGATTTCGAGGAATACAGCACGCTCAAAGCATTTTTCGAGGACGGAGATTTCTCGAAGCTCGACGTCTGATATCTGCCGGGTACATTCCGGTACATACTGATTATTTATGAGAAGCAACGAACGCGCAGGGATTGTCAGCGTTATCATGCTCTTTTTGTGGGGGACTCTGTTGACAGAGCCCTTCCATATTTTTGTGGATTATATTTCAGCTGCCGCCTCGCTCTCAGTTAAGGGAATGGGCGGCAATGAGATATTCTGCGCACTGGCTTCGTATGTGGTCCTGCTGCTTGCCGTGATGCTTCTGCAGAAGCTGATAAACACCAAGGCAGAGACTTTCATTCCGTGCATCATAGCGATATTGACCGCAGGAGCATTCTGCTTCAAGTCGCTTGCCGACGGACATGTTGATCTTAAGAAGGGCATAATCCTCGCTGTTTCGGTAGCGGTGGTAATGCTCTTCTACATCGTTAAGAGCGACATGCTTTTGCAGTGGGCAGCTTCGGTATACACATACAGCATTTCTACGGCACTCCTGACTGCGCTTCTCTTCGTTCCGCTCTCAAAGATGAATGGCACTTTAGGGAAGATCCTCTACATCACGCGCTACAACACCATAAAGATCACGGAGCCGTTTTCCGGCATGGCCGGGCTCCCTGAGATAGTCTGGGGATTGTTCCTTCTCTTAATCGCTTCTTTTCCGATCGTATTTCTTGCCACTCAGAAAGGAAAGTCCTGATCCATGGAGCAGCTTGATCTATTTGCCAGCCTTGAGCAGGCCGGCAGCGCTTCCGCACCTGATCCGAAGAAAGAATATCTTGAACTCGTCAAAACGCTCAATTACCATGCTGAGCGTTACTATGCGCAGGACGAGCCGGAGATCTCGGATTTTGAATACGATACGATGAACAACCGTCTCAAGGAGATCGAGAAGGAGCACCCTGACTGGGTCGTTCCCGAATCCCCTTCAAGACGCGTTGGCTGGAAGGCCGAAAAGGGCGTTCTCGTAAAGCACAACGTTCCGATGCTCTCGCTTCAGGACGTTTTCTCACGTGAAGAAGTAGATGAGTTCGTTAACTCGATGAAAGAGCAGTTCGGCGAAGAAGCCGAGTTCCTCGTTGAGACAAAGATCGACGGACTTTCGATGGCGCTCAGATATGAGAACGGCGAGCTTAAGCTCGCTGTTACGCGCGGCGACGGCATCACGGAAGGTGAAGACGTCACGATGAACGCCAAGATGATCAAGGACGTCGTCAGGACCCTTCCCGAGCCTGTTCCCTATATCGAGATAAGGGGAGAGGTCTACATGACACGTGAGGCCTTTGCAAAGGTCAACGAGCAGGCTGAGGAAGAGGGCAAGAAACCTTTCGCAAATCCCAGGAACTGCGCTGCGGGCACGCTGCGCCAGATCGACACCAGGATCACCAAAGAGCGCGGTCTGTCACTGTTCATATTCAACGTACAGGAGACGAAAGGAATCACGTTCAAGACGCATCTGGAGGGTTACGAATACCTCAAGCGCAACGGCGTGAAGGTAATAGAGAATTACTATAAATGCAAGACAGCCGATGAGGTCTGGGATGCCATCCAGAAGATCGGCGAGGCAAGGGGTTCTCTTGCCTATGACATAGACGGTGCAGTAGTCAAGCTCAACAATCTCGCAGAGAGGGAGAAGCTTGGCGCCACCATCAAGTTCCCGAGGTGGGCCATCGCCTATAAGTATCCTCCTGAAGAGAAGGAGACGAAGCTTCTTTCGGTTGAGGTAAATACCGGAAGGACAGGCAGGGTAACGCCTGTGGCCGTTTTCGAGCCTGTAAGGCTGTGCGGCACCACGGTATCGAGAGCCACGCTCCATAACCAGGATTTCATCACACAGCTGGGACTCGGCATCGGGGACACCATACTCGTATACAAGTCCGGAGAGATCATCCCGAAGATCAAGGGAGTCATCGAATCCAAGCGCCCGGATAACTGGGAGCTCTACCAGATGCCACGTGAGTGCCCTGTGTGCGGCCACACGCTCGTCAGGGAGGCTGACGCTGCTGATCTCAAGTGCGTTAACATGAGCTGCCCTGCGACCGTTGCAGGACGCATTATCAACTTCGTTTCGCGCGACTGCATGGACGTCAAAGGCTTTGGTGACGAGTACATCAGAAAACTCGTTGAGGCCGGTTTCCTGACGGACATCGCAGGTATCTACGATCTCGTTTCAAAGCGTGATGAACTCATAGAGGCACACATTTTGGGACTCGCCAAGAATACGGACAAGCTCCTTGAAGCAATAGAGACTTCAAGAAAAGACAGTCCGGCAGACCGCGTCCTCGGAGGCCTTGGCATTTCGGGCGTCGGAAAGGCAACCGCAAAAGAACTCATAAGGACATTCGGTTCGATAGATGCAATTGCAGAGGCTGACAGAGAGGCCCTCTCACAGGCTTCAGACATCGGAGGCATTACCGCTGAAGGCATCTACGGATTCTTCCACGACGAAGACAACATTAAGCTTCTGGCGCGTCTGAAGGCCGCAGGACTCCATTTCGAGCGTGCGGATGAGAATATCGGAAGCAGTCTCGCAGGCCTCTCCATCTGCATTACGGGAACGCTTCCGGGCATGTCCAGGGACGAGGCATCCGCACTTATCGAGAAGAACGGCGGCAAGGTCGTATCCTCGGTTTCAAAGAAGACTTCATACCTGCTCATGGGTGAAGATGCGGGCTCAAAGGAGCGCAAGGCAAGGGAACTCGGCGTTCCGATAATAGACCTTGATGCGCTCAATAACATGATCGCCGGTGAATGACATGAATATCAGTGAAGAGAAAAAAGCAGTCAGAGCAGAGATAAGGCGCCGCAGGCTTCAGCTTGACGATGAGTTCCTGAACGAAGTCGATAAAGAGCTCCCCAATGCCGTCTTCACTCTTGATGACGATGACCTCAGATCAAGGCTCAAGTCTGCCAAAAGGATCGCTCTTTACAGGGCGACAGGCGGAGAAGTGCCTTGTGACGGGCTTGCCGAAGCGCTCATGAAGAAGGGCAAGATCTGCTGCTTTCCCAGGATCGAAGGCGATGACATGGTCTTCTGCGACTGCAGCGACCTTGGTGACAAATGCTTTAAGACAGGCACGTTCGGCATTAAAGAACCCCTGGAAACCTGTGCCCCCGTTGATCATGAAACCGTTGATATTGTTGTACTGCCTGCGGTCGCTTATAATGAGGAAGGAACGAGGCTCGGGCAGGGCAAAGGCTACTACGACCGCTTTTACGCGGGGATAAAAGGCAAGAAGCCGTTCCTGCTCGGTGTCTGCTATGACTTTCAGATAAGCTCCGAGATACCCGTCGAAGAGCATGACATTACCGCGGACGTGATCGTGGCGATTCCTACCGCGGAAGACAATGACTACGAGGAAGAATGACAGATGCGCTATTACCTGCTTAATCTTGCGATGCATGCGGTGATCCTTGCTGTGCTGATCCTGCTTGCGTGCATTTTTACCAGGCGCAACCGCAAGCGTAAGACAAAGAGCGTCATAGGTTATTTTCTGCCGTCTCTTTTCGCTGTCCTCGCAATACTCGATCTTGCATTCATTACCGCTCCCAGGCTCATGGACGTAAGCAGTGTCGCCGGCAGGAGCTATTACTATGATACGGGTGAAGTCACCGAGGTTTCTTTCCTCAAGAACAGCTTCACCGTCGACGGCAAAACCTATTTCATAAACCCGATGAGACTGAAGATCAAAGTGGGTGATACGGTCCGTATCAAGCATACCCAGTATTCACGTTTCACTGCGGAAGTAATCGATGTTTCGAATTCCGAAACGCTGCCCTCCGAGACGGAAGAGAAGAAGTAAAACTGCATCACAAAATGAAAAAGTCTCATTACGGCCCTGAAAGTCTCAATTTCGGGCCGTTTTTTTGAAATTGCATCACTTTACCCCCAAAAGTGTTTTGGAGCGTTATAAACTGCAGGCATAAGGAGGTGAAGAACATGTCAGAAGCTATCCGTGAGTACAGCGGCGGGATCGAGATGAATGTGGTATGCAGCGACTTAAGCCTGCTCGAGAACATTAACTCGCTGTTAGGCAGCAACGGCATTATCAGCATACGCGGTGAAGACGGCGTGGTTCACTATATCATTGACGGAAGGCAGAACCGTCAGCATGCGTCAGCGGCAGTTACGGCTTTGGTAAAAGGGCACAGCACGGGCCGCATTGATGAGGAATTCTTCGATGCCTGCCTTAAGAGCGTTTTCAGGGAATTCGGTCTTGATCTGTCGCTCATCGGCACGACGGTGCTGTTTGATGCGGTGAAGGCGATATATCTTTCCGGTTCAGTAGTTCCGCTGAACATGAAGACCATCTATGTTTCCGCGGCCAAAACCTACAAGATGACCTTTTCGCAGATCGAAAGGGATGTCAGATACGCCGTGAAGAACAGTGCGTTTGCGGGCATGAGGAGCCGCAACATTGTCCAGAGTCTCGTTACAAGAACAGGGAGGAGGCTGAAGTTCGGGACTGAAGGCCCGTAAGAGCAAAAAAAGAACGACCGGCGATTGCCGATCGTTCTTATGGTTACAACTTAATCAGATAAGAATAAGATTACTTCTTCTTGCCCTTCTTAGCGTTGACCTTATCCTTGAGGGACTTACCAGCCTTGAATGTAGGAACTGTAGAAGCAGCGATCTTGATTGTAGCGCCTGTAGCAGGGTTGCGGCCGCTGCGAGCAGCGAGCTTCTTTGTCTTGAATGTACCGAAACCAACAAGAACAACCTTGTCGTTCTTAACAAGAGCACCCTCGATAGCGTTGAGAGTAGCCTTGAGAGCTGCCTCTGCATCCTTCTTGGAGAGACCGGACTCAGCAGCGATTGCGTCGATAAGCTGTGACTTATTCATGTTATTTTCCTCCTAAATAGCCGTAAACGACCTTTATTGCAAGCATATTATTGACTTAAAACCAAACGATGTCAAGGGTTTTGGGGCGTTTGAGGGCAATTTTATCAAAAATTTTTACTAATGTGCCATAATTCATGACAGTGAATGACAAAAGGCATTTCGTAGTGTATTCTTTTACTGCTTAAAATATAGAACGGAGGCCTTAAAATGGTTGTTACTAAAGATACTATTATCGGTGATGTAGTTAACGTTGATGAGGGTGTTGCACCCATCCTTATGTCTGCCGGACTTCACTGCCTCGGCTGCGCTCTCGCTTCAGGCGAAACGATCGAGGAAGCATGCATGGTTCACGGCATGGACTGCGATGCTCTTCTCGAGGAGCTCAATAACTACCTTCAGACTCTCGGCTGATCAGTAGGTCGCGTTAAATACCACTTCAAAGGTGGTTCCCACACCAATTTTGCTCTTTACGGTGATTACGGCCTCATGCTTGTCGCAGATGAGTTTTACGATGGCGAGGCCTAATCCCGTTCCTTTTATGTTAATGCCCGAATTCTTCGCTCTGTAGAAGCGGTCAAAGATACGGGAAATACTCTCTTCAGGAATTCCAATACCGTTATCGGATACAGTAACGTGGATCTTCTGTTTGTCTATCGGAAGATCGGCGCCTGCACGCCATGCTTTGATTGCGATCAGGGCTTCTTCGCCCGTATAGTTGATCGCATTGGATACCAGGTTCTCGAATACGCG